>NZ_JBFBDP010000014.1:0-217098 GCF_040701585.1 Streptomyces sp. NPDC093801
GCTCCACACCTACAATCACCACCGCGGACACACCGCGCTCGCAGGCAAACCACCCGCCAGCCGCGTCCCCAACCTCACCGGGCAATACAGCTAGGGCGGGCAGGCCAGGGCGAAGAGGACGCTCACCACTCCGGCGCGAGCGCCGTCGCCGAGTACACCGCCGACAGCCTCGCGGAGCGAGGCACGGCCCCGGCCGCCGAGGACGACCGGCGCGTCCTCGGCGTCTTCGGCGTCCTCGCCCCCCCCCGCGAAGTCGACGGTCCGCCGACGCCACCGGGAGGACCGGGGCGCGGCGGACGCACCGGCCGTTCTACCGCAGCCCTTCCCAGGTGGCCCGCGTGAGCTCGTACTCCACCTCGCCGTGTTCGGAGCCCTCGATCGCCTCCGGCCAGTCCCCGGTGAAATGCCGGAGGAACGACAGGCCGGACTTCTCCATCACGCGGCGGGAAGCGGTGTTGACGGCCATCGTGTTCGCCGTGACCCGCTCCACCCCGAGTTCGGTGAACCCCTTGTCGATCAAGGCCCGCGCCCCCTCGGTGGCAAGGCCGCGCCCCCACGCCGCCCGGTTCAGCCGGTATCCGAGCTCGACCACGGCGGAGCTGTCCTCGTCCAGCGGCCGGAACTCGAACCAGCCCAGGAAGGTGCCGGCGGCCTCCTCGTACGCGGCCCAGTACGCCTGTGCGTCCCAGCAGTCGTAGACGTGCAGGAGCCTCGGCAGGACCCGCGTACGGACGGTCTCGGGGCTGGTGGGGCGACCGCCGTTGATGAAGCGCATGACCTCGGGGTCGCTGTCCAGGGCAAGCAGGAGATCCGCGTCGTCGGGCCCGAACGCGCGCAGGACCAGCCGGTCGGTCTTCAGGAAGTGGCTCATGACGTGATCCTCACCATGGCCGACCGGCACTGCCACCCGATTTCGGCGTCGCCGGGTCCACGCCGACTGCCTGGCAGGGCGCGCAGCGGGGCCCCGGCGGACGGTGGGTCGGCTCGGTGGCGCCGGGCGCGGTCGACTCCGCCGCCGACGGCATCGACATCGACATCGGCTCGGCCTTGACGGACGCCATGCCGTACGGCCCTCGCAGGCGCACGGGTGGTCGTTCAGCTGCTCTTTGCTCCGTCGGTCAGTTTGGGGGCCAGGTCCTGGGCGAAACGGGCGCCGAGAACGCACGAGGCACCGATGACGCCGGGGTCGGATTCGAGGACGGCGGCGTAGCCGCCAGGTGTCCGCCAGCCGACTTCGCACCGGTCCTCCTCCTGGTTCGCGTAGGCCGCGGCGGAGGTGAGCCCGTCCAGGTGCAGGTTGGCGGACTCCTTCGGTGCCTTGCGGTCCGTGATCAGGTGGAACGGGGCAGTGGAGTAGGCCAGCGTCATCGTCCGGTTGTTGTCCACCGTCGCGGCCCCGACCTTCCAGGTGCAGGTCTTCACGCGGTCGGAGCCGTTGGTGAAGCCGCCGGCCTGCCCGACGCTGGTGAGCTGGTGGTCCTGGATGAGGGTGTAGGTGGTGACGTCGCACGGGTCCCCGCTCCAGGCGGCGGTCTTCGCGGTCGCCGACGACCCGGACGTGTCCGAGCCGCTCCGGGTGTCGAAGGGGTGCAGGAGCGCGACGGCGGCCCAGGCGGCGCCGCCGACGGCCAGGGTCGCGGCGGCCGCGAGCGGCACCGCGCGGCGACGACGCCGCACCGGCCCGGACTCGGGGCCGGAGCGCGGCCCGCTGCCGGGCGGCTCGGGGTCGGTACGCGCGCGCAGGGCGATCGTCACCGCGCGCCGCTCGCCGATCATCGCCGCGACCCCGGCGGGCAGCCACTGCGTGTCTTCGGCGGAGGTCGCCAGGTGACGCAGTGCGTCCGACACCAGCGGACGCCGGCCCGGCTCGGGGGCCAGGCAGATCCGGATGAACGCACTCAGCTCGTCGGGCACCCCCTGCAGATCCGGGGGCTCGTGCACCGTCCGGTAGAGGATGACGTCGGGGCGTCCCTGCCCATAGGGGCTGTGCCCGGTGGCGGCGAAGGTCAGGACGCAGGCGAGCGCGAACACGTCGGCGGCCGGCCCGGTGGGCTCGCCCCGCGCCTGCTCCGGCGACATGAATCCGGGTGTACCGATCACCGTGCCGGTGTGCTGACCGCCGTCCAGGGCACGGGCGATCCCGAAGTCGATGACCCGCGGACCGTCGTCGGCGACGATGACGTTCCCCGGCTTCAGGTCCCGGTGGACCAGGTCGGCGGCGTGGATGGCGGCCAAGCCCTCGGCCAGGCCGGAGCCGAGGACCCGAAGGGCCCGGTGCGGCAGGGGCCCGGCGTCGCGGACCACCTGGTGCAGCGACGGGCCGGGGATGTACGCGGTGACCAGCCAGGGGCGCACCGCGTCGGTATCGGCGTCCACCACCTGCGCCGTGTAGAAGCCGCCGACCTTCCGCGCCGCCGCCACCTCCAGGGCGAAGCGCCGGCGGAAATCGGCGTCGTGCGCCAGCTCGGCGGCCACCACCTTGACCGCCACCAGCCGCCCGCCCGGCGAGCGCCCGAGGAACACCTCCCCCATCCCACCCCGGCCCAGCCGCCGCACCAGCTCGTACGGTCCGACATGGCGCGGGTCCTCCCCGGCCAGCGGCTCGATCATCCGACCGCCCACAACTGGACGGCGCCCAGCAGCTCGCCCGTGTCGGTGGTCGCGGCGAGCGTCCGGCCGTCCGGACCGAACTCGACGTCCCCTCCGCCGCTGCGCCCCGTCGTCACCGGCGTTCCTTTGCGGGTGGCGAGGTTCCACACCGTCACCCCGCCGCCCTGGGAGTAGGCGCTGGCGGCGCCGGCGATCAGTCTCCCGTCGGGGCTGAACGAGGCCGACTGGTAGTGGGAGTTGACGTCGGCGAGGGTCGCGGTGAGCTTCCTGCTGGTCACGTCCCACACGGCGACGCCGCCGAAGGAGCCGGCCAGCGTCTTCCCGTCGGGGGTGAAGTCCAGCGAGGTCACGCCGTACGGGTCGGTCTTGTCCAGGGCGAGGGTCGCGATCGGGGCGAAGGACGAGGAGGCGTCGAACAGGTCCACCGCACCCCTCAGGTCGCTCCCGTAGCCGACGGCCAGGCTCCTGCCGTCCGGACTGAACGCGACGCTGCGCGCGGCACCCAGGGTGCCGTTCGAACCCGGGCCGACGACGAGGGAAGCGACCTCCTTGCCGCCGGCCACCTCCCACACCACTGCCGTTCCGATGCTGTCGCGCCCGTCCCGGCCGAGTGCGACCAGTCGGCCGTCCGGGCTGAACACCACCGCGTACGGCTGCGCCAGCAAGTTGCCCTGGGACGCGGCGACCACCGTGATCACCTCCCGGCGGGAGGCGGCGTCCCACACCGTGACGGCGGCCCGGCCGTGCGCACGGTCCTTGTCGTCGCGGCTGCGCAGGTCGGGGGGCAGGGTGTAGGCGGCGGCGAGGAGGCCGCCGGTGCGGGAGAAGGCGACGGCGCCGGCGCCGCCCAGGGCACGGTCCACCGCCAGCACACCCAGCTGTTTCCCGGCCACCGGGTCTATGAGGACGACCTTGTTCTTCCCGCCGGTCGCCAGGAGCTTGCCGTCCGGGCTGTAGGCGATCCCCTTGCCGTCGCCCGTCTCGCGGCCCACCTCGACCAGCGCGCCCGCCGTCAACTTCACGACGCCGGCCGCGGAGTCGGAGCCGGACGCGGACGCGCCGCCGGTGGGCCCCGGGGTGCCGGTGGCGGGCTGGTCGTCGCCGGAGGCGGCCCAGATCCCTGCCGGCACCCCGACGGCGGCGAGCGCGGCGACACCGGCGGCAGCCAGCAGAGCCCGCCGCCGCAGCCGGGGCGGCTGAGCCCCGGTCCCGGTGTGGGCGTCGGCCTCGGCCTTGCGCTCCCCGGCCATCTCCACGAGGGTGGGCGGCAGCCAGTCGCCCGGTCCCGGCCCGGCCAGGACCCGTACCAGGTCATCGAGGTCCGGGCGGGCCTGCGGGTCCTTGGCCAGGCAGGCACCGACCAGACCGAGCAGCGGGCGGGGCACCCCCGCAAGGTCCGGCTCCTGCGTCACCACGCGCAGCAACGCGTCGGAGCCGAGTGCGTCCCCGAAGGCGTTGCGGCCGGTGGCGGCGTACGCGAGCACGGCGCCGAGGGAGAAGACGTCCGAGGCCGGTACGGCCGCGCCGGTGCGGACCTGCTCCGGCGCGAGGAACACGCCGCCGGGTGCCGCACCGACCGTCCGGGAGGGGTGTGCGGCGTCCCACAGCCGGGCGAGCGCGAAGTCGGTCAGCCGCGGACCGTCATCCGCGAGGATCACGTCGCCCGGGGTGAGACCCCCGTGCAGCAGACCGGCCGCGTGCACACCGGCCAACGCCTCCGCCAGCCCTGACCCCAGCGCCCGCAGGGCCTCCTCCGGCAGCGGCCCGTGCGCCGCCACCGCCTCCCGCAACGACGGACCGGGGAAGTACGCGCTCGCCACCCACAGCACGTCCCCCTCGGCGGCGGCGTCCACCACCTGCGCCGTGTAGAAGCCGCTCACCTTCCGCGCGGTGGCGGTCAGCTCCGAGAACCGGCGCCGGAACTCCGCATCGAGCGCCGGCTTCGGCGCGACCACCCGCACCGCCACCAGCCGGCCGGAGCGGGAGCGGCCGAGGAACACCGTCCCCAGCTCCCCGCCGCCCAGCCGGCCGACCAGCCGGTACCCGCCCACCTCACGCGGATCGCCCGCCTGCAGGGGTGTCGTCATCGCTGCACCGTCTGTGCCACGTCCAAGGGGTGCCCCCGTAGTCACGATCGATCGAAAGGAGCGGGTGGGGCGACGGCGTGCGTGCTTCCGCCGGCTCCGGCCCGCCCTCGAACGTAGCGGCGCGGCGACGGGTTCGGCTTGGACGAATGTGACCTCGTCCTAGAGGGCGAGGGCCTCGTCCACCGGGCGGGTGGCCGTCGCCATCCGGCCCGGGGTGAGACCCGCGAGGGCCCGGAACTCCCGAGTGAGGTGGGCCTGGTCGTAGAAGCCGCAGCCGGCGGCGAGCGCGGCGAGGTCCACGGGACCGCGGGCGAGCAGCTGCGCGGCGCGGCGGAACCGGAGGACCCGGGCCGAGGTCTTCGGCGTGAGCCCGACCTGTTCGGTGAACCGGCGGACCAGGTAACTGCGGCTCCACCCCACCTCGTCGGCGAGTCGGGCGATGGGAACCGCACCGGCCGAGCCCGTGAGGAGGCACCAGGCGTGCTCCACCTCGGGAGCCGGCTCCGGGCCGCGCCCGAGCCGGGCCAGCAGCGCGGCGTCGAGCAGGTCGAACCGGGCGGCCCAGTCCCGGGCGGCCGCCAGACGCTCCACCAACTCACCGCCCCGGGGACCGAGGACGTCATCCAGCCCGACCACGCGGTTGGTCAGCTCGCGCATGGGCAGGGCGAGTAACCGGTAGGCGCCGAGAGGGGTGAACTCCAGGCGGATCGCCTCCTGTCGGCCCCCGGGATGTACGCACCACGCGGGCCGGTCCTCCATGCCGACCACCACCGAACCGATCCGGCCGGTGCCCGAGCCCGGCATTCCGATGCGGCGCACCTGGCTGAACGGCTCGGCCAGGCTGACGGCCAGTACGACGTGGCCGGTCGGAACCATCCGGACCTGGTAGGGCGGGGCCAGGTGGGAATAGCCGATACGGCCGCACAGGTAGGGCCGTAGTGCGGGGTGGAGGGGTCGGGTGACCCGTCGCAGACCTCCGGCACCGGAGACCGTGACCTCACGGTCCGCTCCGCCAGCACGCCCGACCCCACGGTCCACGAGACATCCCCTTCGCCCGTAACGTTCCAGAGGGGGGCGGGCTCGCCTCAGCCGGAGGTTCGTCGGTCAGGGAGGTCCACGGTGGCCGGCCCCGCTCGCCCCCACGATATACAGGGCGCGCAGGAGCGTCATAGAGGCAGTGCTGACGCAAGCGGGTGCCGGTCGCATCGCCCCGCACACGCGGGCGATGCGACCGACCGGCGGATGCTGAGCCGGGCCTCGGCCGTGGGTGACCCCCGTGGGTGGGTCCACGCCGGCAGGCGCTACTCCGCACGTGCGCTGCACGGATCGGATGCCACGAACCGCTCGTGTGCCCCGGGCCGAGACCGTTCGCGGACCGGGGGCCGACGACGCTGGCGACCGGGAGCCCCGGGCCACGGCGCAGCCGCCGGCGGCAGGCGGGTCCGCCGGCCGCGGACCCCGGAAAGCGGCGTGCGTCGATCCGCCGATCCGGGGCAGGCGCGCCGCATGGCGACCCACCCCCCGGGCGCAAGCCGCCCACGCTACCCGTCCGGATCCGGCACGATCCCGCGGCAACTGCGCCGCTTCCTGCCCGTGTTGCCCCGGCCGGCCGACCCTGCCCCCGCCGGGTCCGCCGCGGTCGCCCCGCACGCGGCGCGGCCGAAACCCGGCCCCGGGACCCGCACGGCCGGCCCCCGCCGCGCCGCCCTGCCGGCCGTCGCGGCCGGCCTGCTCGGCCTCGGCATCCGCGCGCTGACCCACCACCGAGAAGGGAACCCGCACCCGTGAACGAGAACATCTGGGCCTACCACCCGACCGTCGCCCACGTCGAGGACAGGGACCTCACCGGCTACACGGTGGAGGCCCTCAACGGCGCCCTCGGCAAGGTCGACAAGCACTCCTACGAGACCGACGCCTCCTGGATCGTCGTCGACACCGGCCCCTGGATCTTCGGCAGGGAAGTGCTCCTGCCCGCCGGCACGGTCACCCGTGTCGACACCACCGAGGAGAAGGTCTACGTCGACCGGACCAGGGAACAGATCAAGCACGCCCCGGACTTCGTCAGGGACGAGCACCTCGGTGACGCCGCCTACCACCGGGAGGTCGGCGGCTACTGGGGCGACACGGTGCGCCGCCGGCAGCAGTGACCGCAGTGACGGGGTGCGGGCGCGGAGCAGGAGGACGGCGCCGACGCCGCAGCGGAGCCGGCCCTCCCCAGGCCGTCCATGCCGTCGCCACCCGCACCAAGTTGAATGCGTTCAAGACTGTTGCACAGGTGACGGCCAAGCAGATGATCAAGGTGGCGAGGTGTGACTGCCCCGGGCCGGGGGCGGCGCTCTGCGGACGGGCCTCGTCTGCGCGCTTCATCATCCTCCGCCCCCGCGCGGGGCGCTCCTGCGTTGCAGGCCGCGGCGGGCCGCCTCCAGGATGACCTTGATGGCCAGGCCGAACACGGCCAGGTCGGCGAGCATCTGCAGGGTGACCAGGAGCTGCGCCGCTTCGGATTTCGCCGTGATGTCGCCGAACCCGACGGTGGAGAACACGGTGACGGTGAAGTAGAGCCCGTTGGTGTGGGACAGGCTGGTGCTGAGGCTGCCGGGAGACTGGGCGGCCAGGGTGACGTAGGCGGCCGCGAACAGCAGCAGGAAGAACGGGATGCTCGTGGCCAGCGCCTCGAGGGCCCGCAGCCCCGGGAAGCGCGAGCGGAGGATCACGCGGACCTGGACGGCGACCAGGCCGGCGAACCCCGCCAGACCGGTGAGGAGCACGGTGGCGGCTGCACCCATCGAGGAGTGGTCCAGGGGCAGCACGTAGTACAGGGCCACCAGGGCGGCGACGATGCCGGCCACGCGCAGCACGGCCCAGACGACCTGACGGAACGAGGGCCGGGTCTCTGGTGGGTCCTGGGGGGCCGGTGCTGTGGCGGCGGTCATCATGTCCCGCGCGTCCACGAGGACGTACCGCGCTCGCGCCGGATCGTGCCGATGGCTTCAGGATGATCGCCCTCCGATCGCGTGGGGAACGGTGTGCGGGGCGGGCACGGTCGAACGGCTACGGGCGGGTGTGCCCGCACAGGGCTTCCAGGCGCTGCATCGACTGGCGGAACAGCTGGTCGATGTGGCGGTGGCCGGCCCGCAGCAACCGGTCGACGAGCGGTCCGGCGTCGACGGCGAGTGTCCAGCCGACGGTGGTTCCCGTGCCCGGGGAGGGGGTCAGGGTCCATTCTTCGATCATGGCCGCGACGCCGGGCACGTTGGCTTCGTGGACGCGGTAGGCGAAGTGCCGGCCGGGGTCCCAGGCGATGATCCGTTCGCGGGCCCGGATGACGCGGTACAGGCGGAAGAAGCGCGTGCTGCCCACGCCGTAGGGGGGCGGATCCTCGTAGTGGACGTCGTCGGCCGGGCCGAACCAGCGGGGCCAGTTCTGCGGGTACCGCGCGAGCTGGTCGAAGACGGCTTCGGCGGGCGCCCGGACCGTCCCGGTGCAGTGGCGCCGGAAGCGGGCGCGCTCGGTGAACGCGAGGTCTTCGGGACGCAGCTCGTACTTCACGGTACCTCCGGCCCTTCCCGTGGCGGCTCTGCCGGGCCGCAGGTCCGGACCCGTTCGGGGCGCACGCGCCGCCACCATCCTCGCCCGGCGCGGGACGGCTCTCAGCTCTGGTTCGTCCGATGGGCTGACTGAGGGCGGCACCGGTCTAGCGGCCATCACCGCCGGGGGACCCTTCTCGGGTCGGAGGCAGACGCCTCGAACACCGAGGAGGTCGAGTATGGCGGTTTCGTTCAACGGTGTGATCCAAGAGGACATCAGGCAGTCGGTGCCGGACTGGGAGCCCTACAAGCAGCCCCAGGCCCCCGATGGTGCGCCGAACGTGCTGTACGTGGTGTGGGACGACGTCGGCTTCGGCACGTTCGACATCTTCGGCGGCCTCGTGGAGGTCCCGGCGATGCGCCGGCTCGCCGAGACGGGGGTGAAGTTCACCAACTTCCACACCACCGCGCTGTGCTCGCCCACGCGCTCGTCCCTGCTGACCGGGCGGAACGCCACCAGCAACGGCATGGCCTGCGTCGCCGAGATGACCAGCGGCTTCCCGGGCTCCAACGGGCGCATCCCGTTCGAGAACGCGAGTCTGGCGGAGGTGCTGGTCGAGCGCGGCTGGAACACCTACGCGCTGGGCAAGTGGCACCTGGTCCCCTCCGACGAGGCCAACATGGCCTCCTCGAAGCGGCACTGGCCGCTCGGTCGCGGCTTCGAACGCTTCTACGGGTTCCTGGGCGGTGAGGCGGACCAGTACTACCCCGACCTCGTCTACGACAACCACCCGGTCGAGCCGCCGTACACCCCGGACGAGGGGTACCACCTGTCCAAGGACCTGGTGGACCGGACGATCCAGTTCATCCGTGATGCCAAGGTCATCGCCCCGGAGAAGCCCTGGTTCACGTACTTCTGCCCGGGTGCGGGCCATGCCCCGCACCACATCTTCAAGGAGTGGGCGGACAAGTACGCCGGGAAGTTCGACGACGGCTACGAGGTGTACCGCCGCATGACGCTGCAGCGGCAGATCGAGCTGGGCATCCTGCCCGAGGGCACCGAGCTCACGCCGATCAACCCGCACGGCGAGCCGGAGGCCACCGGCCCCCAGGGGCAGCCGTGGCCGGGGACGGACTTCGTCCGCCCATGGGACTCGCTGAGCACCGAAGAGAAGCGCCTGTTCGCCCGGATGGCCGAGGTCTTCGCCGGCTTCGTCTCGTACACCGACGCGCAGATCGGGCGCCTGCTGGACTACCTGGAGGAGTCCGGACAGCTGGAGAACACCATCATCGTCGCGGTCTCGGACAACGGCGCCAGCGCCGAAGGCGGCCCGAACGGCTCGACGAACGAGAACAACTTCTTCAACGGCGTACCCGACGACATCGCCGAAAACCTGCGCCACCTCGAGGACCTGGGCAGCCCCAAGACCTACAACCACTACCCGACCGGTTGGGCGTGGGCGTTCAACGCCCCGTTCAAGTACTGGAAGCGCTGGGTGTCGTACGAGGGCGGTATCGCCGACCCGATGATCATCTCCTGGCCCAAGGGCATCAAGCAGAAGGGCGAGGTCCGGCACCAGTACGTCCACGCCATCGACATCGTGCCGACCGTCTACGACATGCTCGGCATCCAGCCGCCGGAGACGGTGGGCGGCGTGGCGCAGAATCCGATCGAGGGCGCCAGCCTCCGCAAGGTGATCGAGGACGCCCGATCGCCCGAACCGCGGCAGACGCAGTTCTACACCATGCTCGGCACGCGCGGGATCTGGCACGACGGCTGGCACGCGGCCACCGCGCACCCCCCGGCCCCCTCCAACTGGAGCCACTTCGAGCAGGACGCCTGGGAGCTGTACGACCTGCGCGAGGACCGCTCCGAGAACCGGGACCTGGCCGCCGAACACCCGGAGAAGCTGGAGGAGCTCAAGCGCCTGTGGTCGACGGAGGCCGCCAAGTACCACGGCCTGCCGCTGGACGACCGCAGTCCGGTGGAGATCCTCTCCACACCCCGGCCGCAGCTCTCCAAGCCCCGTGACCGGTACGTGTACTACCCGGGCTGTGCGGAAGTGCCCGAGGCGGTGGCGGTCAACATCCGGGGCCGGTCCTACTCGATCGTCGCCGATGTGCATCTGGAGACGCCCGAGGCCCGTGGTGCTCTCTTCTCGCACGGCGGGCGCTTCGGCGGCCACAGCATGTACCTGATGGACGGGCGTCTGCACTACGTCTACAACTGGCTCGGGCGGATGGAGCAGAAGGTCAGCTCGCCGGAGCCGGTCGGTGTCGGAGACCTCACCTTCTCGGCGGTGTTCCGCGCGGGCAAGCGTGACGAGCAGGGCAGTACGCACGGGAGCCTCGCCCTCTACGTGGGCGACCGGCAGGTCGCCGAAGCCGGCATCAAGACCCAGCCGGGCAACTTCTCCCTGGTCGGGGAGGGGCTCGCCATCGGCGAGGACAGCAGTCAGCCGGTGTCCAGCGACTACGAGACGCCCTTCGCCTTCCTCGGCGGCACGATCAGGAACGTGGTGGTGGACGTCAGCGGAGAAGCCTTCGCCGACATGGAGAAGGAGCTCATCGGCATGTTCCACCGCGACTGACGCCGGCCTGCCGAGGCTGCCGCGCCACCCGGAGCCGTCCCGGCCAGGGCCGGGTGGCGATCCCGGCGCCCCCTCAGGGCCGGGCCCACGCGGCTGCGCGGCAGCCGCGTGGGCCGGTGTCGCCCGCTCACCGGCCCTCCCGGGGGGCGGCGTCGGCGGCGCAGCGGAAGCCCTGGTGGCCGGTGCTGCTGTCGGGGGTGCTGGAGCCGCGGGCGGCCACCCGGTAGCGGCGGCAGTAGGAGGCATGGCACAGGTACGACCCGCCGCGCAGAGCCCGGACCGTGCCGAGCGCGGGGCCCGTGGGATTCTCGCGGGGACTGCGGGCGTAGTAGTCCGGGGCGTACCAGTCGGCGCACCACTCCCATACGTTGCCGCACATGTTGTACAGGCCGTGTCCCCCGGGTGGGTACGCCGTGACCGGAGCCGTGCCGTACCAGCCGTCCGGCCGCGTGTGCCGGTCGGGGAAACGGCCCTGCCATACGTTCATCCGGCGCTCACCCCCCGGCTCCAGTTCGTCGCCCCAGGGGAACGCGGCTCCCTGCAGGCCGCCGCGGGCGGCGTACTCCCACTCCGCCTCGGTCGGCAGGCGCTTGCCCGCCCACGCCGCGTAGGCGCAGGCGTCGTTCCAGGAGACGTGCACCACCGGGTGGTCCGCGCGGCCGGCGAGGTCGGACCCGGGCCCTTCCGGATGCCGCCAGGAGGCACCGTCGACCTGGCGCCACCAGGGGGCCGCGGCGACCGCCCGGGTGTCGCGGAAGCCGCTCGGCAGCAACCCGGCGAAAACGAAGGACCAGCCGTACCGTTCCGCTTCCGTCACGTATCCGGTCGCGGCCTCGAAGGCCCCGAAGCCGGCGTTGGAGACCGCGCAGCGGTCGATCCAGTACGCATCGAGTGCCACGTCGTGAACCGGTCCCTCACCGTCGCCCCGGACCGTCCATCCGTCGCGGGACCCCATCGGGAAGACGGCCGCTTCCAACCGCACCATGCCCGCGCGGCCGGGAGCGGTACCGGCGGCGGAGACGTGCGGGGCGCGCCCGGCCGGCCCGGCCGCTGCCCCTCCGGAGGGACGCACAGGGCCACAGCAGCCGGAGCGCAGCTCACCGTCGGACATGGACCAGCCTCCACGGGGATCGGGATCACCGCACGCGATTCTGGGGCAGCGGGTGTCCGGAGGCGGACGACGACACGTCCACCCCGCCGTCGGGTGCGCCGCCGGTGGTCAGGGCGTACGCAGGACGGCGTACGCCTCCCTCACCGTGGGGAACGTACGCAGCTTCCGGGTGGCGCCGTCCTGGTACGGGTTGGCGCGCACGGTGGCCAGGACCGAGTCGCGGGGGCGTGCGAGGACCAGCTCGCAGTCCCGGGCGCGCAGGTCGACGGTGAGCTGGGCCAGGATCTCGGCCCCGGTGGCGTCCACGTGGAAGACGGCCCCGGCGTCCAGGACCACGTACCGGGGGTACGGCGACCGGGCCGCGGCCAGGGTCAGGACCCTCTCGTGGATGCGGCCCGCGTTGGCGAAGAACAGCGGTGCGTCCACCCGGTAGATCAGGACGTCCGTGTCGGCGGACTCGCCGGGTACCACCTCGTGGGGCGCCCCGTCATCGGTGACGGCGAGCTCGGCGTCGTGGGGCCATGCGACGCGCCGGAGCAGCTGCAGCAGCGCGAGGACCACGGCGACCAGCAGGCCGTTCAGGACCCCGAGGGCCAGGACGACGACCATGGTGGCCACGGCGAGGACGGCCTCGGTACGCCAGCCGTGCCACAGTTCCGCGAACCCCGTGACGTCGATCAGGTTCGAAGCGGACACGATGACGACAGCGGCCAGCACCGTCTTCGGCAGCAGCTCGATCACCGGGCCGGTGGTGAGCAGCGCGACCACCACGAAGCCGGCGCCGGCCAGCTGGAACAGCTGCGAGTGCGCTCCCGCCCCCTGGGCGGACAGGGTCCGCTGGGTGCTCGCCATCGGCGCGAATCCGCCCAGGAATCCCGATCCCGCCCCTGCGACACCCACGGCGACCGACTCCCGGACCAGGGAGACCTGTCCCTCGGCGGCCGCCGTCCGGCGCAGGACCGCCACCCCCTCGATCGAGGCGATCATGGCCATCCCCGCCGCGGTCGGCAGCAACGCCCACACGTCCCCGGCGCTCACCTGCGGCCAGGCCGGTACGGGCAGCCCGCCCGAGATGCCGCCGGTCATCGCCACCCCGTGGCCGGCGAGCCCTGCCGCGGCCGACACGGTGATCGCCACCACGCACACCACGGGTGTGGCGGGAACGGCGCGCAGGGCGGGAACGGCGTGGAAGACCTTCTTGAGCACGACGAGGGCGATCAGGGAGGAGACGCCCACGACGGCGGTCACGGCCTGGACCTGGTCCAGGTTCGTGAGCACCTCCCACAGCTTCACCATCGGGCGGTCGCTGTGCGTCGGCACGCCCAGCAGGGTTCCCGCCTGGCTGGCCATCACCTGCACGGCCGTGCCGGCGAGGTACCCGAGCACCACCGGCCCGGACATGAAGGTGGTCAGGCCCCGCAGCCGTCCGGGGAGCAGCAGCAGGACCCCCGTCATCAGCGCCAGGCACGCCGCCAGCGCCACGGCACGTCGGGCGTCGCCGCCGGAACGCCCGCTCACCGCGGCGAACGTCATGATCGCCATGGTGGACGACGGGCCGACGGCCACCAGCCGGGTGGACGTCACCAGGGCGAAGACCACCATGGCCCCCACCGCGGTGTACAGACCGGCGGCCGGGCCCAGCCCCGCCACCTGCCCGTACCCCAGGGCCTGGGGCACCAGCGTCACCGACACCGCGAACCCGGCCACGACGTCGCCGCGCACCCCGCGCCAGGAATATCGCCGCAGCTGGCCCAGCAGCGGCACTGCCTGCGCTGCGGACATCCGACGTCTTGTCACCCCTCCATTGTCGGAAGCGCGTGTCCACTGTCCGGGAGCGAACCGCGTGCGGCCGTGAGCTTCGCCGTCACGGCCCACGCTCGCTCACCGGCAGACTCCCGCGGCCCATGGGCGGCTCCGGGCCGTTCGAGCCCCTCGGAGTGTCCTGACGTTGGCGACGGGCCGATGGGGCGGCAGCACGGCACACCGCATCAGCGGAGGTTGAACGGCGCGCCCTTGGCACAATCGGCAGGTTCGTTGTTGCTGCTCACGTCGAAGTCGGCGCAGGTGAGGAACAGATAGTTGAACTTGCCCATCAGGAAGGCCAGAACCCCGATCACGATGGTGATGCCGACGGCGCCCAGACGCTGGATCAGGGGCAGGGCCCCGTAGTCCGGTACCAGGATGCGCGTCAGGAGCCACGCCAGCACCGGGGCACCCACCAGGGTGAGAGCCACTTCGAAGTAGTGGAGATAGGGGAACCCGCTGCTCTTCGGCGCCACGATGGCCAGGACGATCCAGACCGACGGAAGCGACAGAGCGACCCAGCCGCCCCAGGGCAGCCCCCCTCTGCTGCGCAGGAGCACACCCGAGAGCAGCACCGTCGTCGCCACCGCCCACAGGGTCAGCACGTCGTCGAAGAAGATGGCGCTGTAGGCGCCCAGGGTGAACGCGGGCCACCAGATGACGAGCGTACCCCCCGCCGCCGCGGTGGCCGTGGCACGCAGGGCGGGGTCGATCTCGGGCAGATCAGGCTTCCGCTCCCGGCCCGGAACTCCGGACGCCTCTTCACTCATCCCCACTCCGACCGCTCCCACGAGCCGTCATGGCGAGCCGTTCCGCTCACGCATGCACGCAGCCCGTATCCAGCACCCCCCGGACGAAGGATGGGAGCATCCCCTGCGGACGACAACCCGCCACGCCGTCAGCGGGACCGTCGAAACCCGAGCCCGCCGGCGCTCGACGGGCTCGCTCCCCCGACATCCCACGACGTCCCGTCCCGCCCCGGATCCCGTCGCCCCGGGCGGGAGCGGCAGATCCAAGGCCCAGCAGAAGAACGCCGACCGTACTTTTGCAGGTGGAACTGCCTGGTTCGTACCCCCCGACCGTGATCGACTGTGCCTGCCGCAGGGGCGCTGCCCCGCACTGGCGGACGACCCCACCACCACTGCCCCACGGCGCCCCGGCCCGGCCCCCTCGGTGGTTGGGGAACCGACGACGGCGGCGGGCCGGAAAGCCCGCTGCCGGGCACTCGCGTCTCTGCCCGAACGGGCGGTCGCACGAAGGAGAGAGCATGCTGGTCCGAAAGTTCAAGGCAGCCGTGATCGCGGCCGCCGCGGTCGCGAGCGTCGCGGCGGTGGCCACCCCCGCCGAGGCGGGCAGTTGCTCGCGCGGAGGCCGCGCATACGTCTGCGAGTACGGCGTGACCAGCTACAAGCTCCCCAACAGCACGAAGCAGGAGTTCGTCGTCGGCACCGACCGTGCGGTGTGGACCCGCTGGACCGACTCCGACGGCGACTGGTCGAAGTGGATATCCATGGGCGGAAGGGCGTCGAGCACGGCGTACGCCTACGACTACGACACCAGCGACGCCTGGTCCTTCAGGGTGTTCTATTACGACGAGAGGGGGGAGTACTGGGGCCGCAACCGCGACCACGACGGCAACTGGTCGCCCTGGACCCACTACGACACCCCGCTCAACGGCTGACCACCGAGCCCGACCGGGAGTCCCCACCGCCTGGGCGGGACTCCCCCAGCCCAGCCGACGGCCCCCGCGAGCAGCAGTGCTCACGGGGGCCGTCGTCACGGCGCAACCACCCCGTGCCGGGGGTGCGCACCACCCACCAGCTCGCTCCGTGGGCCGCCGCCTGCGGTCCGGCCTCCTCCTCGACGGCACGGTGCTCGCGCCGGGTGGACGCGTGTCATGATCACTCAGCGGCCTCGCACCTCGGCACGCCATCGGGCAGTGCCGCCGGGCCGTAGCGCGACGGCAAGACCAGCGGAAGGAACCCGGCATGCGCAGACTCGTCCACTACATCGCCACCACTCTCGACGGCTTCATCGCGGGCCCGGACGGCGGGGACCCCACGGGCCCCAACGGCTTCTGGCCCATACCGGAGGACTACATACAGCACCTCGTCGCCGAGTATCCGGAGACGCTGCCCGTCCATGTCCGGCAGGCACTGTCCATCACGGCGGAGGGCACGCACTTCGACACCGTGCTGGAGGGGCGGCGCAGCTACGAGATCGGTCTCGCGGCCGGCATCGCCGACGCCTACCCCCACCTGCGTCACCTGGTGTTCTCCCGGACCCTGACCGAGAGCCCGGACCCGGCCGTCGAACTGGTCGCCGACGACCCGGTGGCGACCGTACGCGAACTCAAGCAGCAGGACGGCAAGGACATCTGGCTGCTGGGCGGCGCCGAGCTCGCGGGCTCCCTGTACGCCGAGATCGACACGCTCATCCTCAAGGTCGGCCCGCTGACCGTCGCAGACGGGATCCCGCTGTTCTCCCGCAAGGCGGCCTTCGACCCCCGCACCTGGGCACTCGCAGACCATGTCGTCCTCGGGAGCGGCGCCGTGTTCCTCACCTACACGCGCGTCGGCAGCTGAACGCTCCGCACGGGCGGCGCTGTTGCGCGCGGGGTGCTGCATGCCGGGTCGGGATCCTGTGACAGCAGCACGCGCCCGGCAGGGCGTGGCGTGGCGTGGCGTCGGGACTTGTGCGGGTCGGCGGGTGATGATGGCGCCGTGCGACTTGATCATGTGTCCTATGCGGTGGCCCGCGACAGCTTCGTCTCGACCGTCCAGTGGATCGGATCGGCCCTCGGCGCCGGGTTCGTGGACGGAGGCGTGCACCCGCGATTCGGCACCCGCAATTTCATCCTCCCGCTGAGCGGCGGCACCTACGTCGAGGTGGTCACCACGCTCGACCACCCCGCCGCCGACCGCGCACCCTTCGGTCAGGCGGTCGCGCGCCGCGCCGCCGAGGGCGGCGGCTGGCTGGGCTGGGTGGTCTCCGTCGACGACATCGCCCCGGTCGAGGCCCGGCTCGGCCGCACCTCGGCCGAGGGCCACCGCGTCCGCCCCGACGGGTTCGACCTGCGGTGGAAGCAGATCGGCCTGCTGGAGCTGATGGAGGACCCGCAACTGCCCTACTTCCTCCAGTGGTTGGTCCCCACCGAGGAGCGCCCGAGCGCCGGCCCGCGCACCTCCACCACCATCCACGGGGTCTCCATCGCCGGCGACGCCGCCTCCATCGCCGAATTCCTGGGCGAACCGGCCGACCACCCCCTCGACCAGATCGACGTCACCTGGGTCGAGGATGAGGAACCGGGCCTGGTCTCGGTCGAGTTCGCCACCGCCCACGGCCCGGTCACGATCTGACCCCGGCCGACGGCCCTGCGGGAGCGATGGGCCCGGGTGGATCATGGTCCCTGATCGGGTTCGTGTGGCGCGGACAGACCCGGATCATCGACGGCGCCGAGATCCGAGTCCGGCAGGCACCCGGTTCGGGAGGTCTCAGCCCCGGGTGTCGGGCCGGCCCATCCACCAGTTGCCCGGGGCCGTGGGGTCGGTGCTGGACCAGTACTCGACCACGGCGGACTCGAATTCGGCCGGGTCGAGGGCTCCGTCGCCGTCGCGGTCCAGGTGGGCGAACGCCGCGTCCAGGTCTTCCTGGCCGATCCCCGGGAAGTGGCTGCGCTGGAAGGCGTCGAACTCGGTCCTGCTGACCAGGCCGTCGGCATCGACGTCGGCGATGGCGAAGAACGCCCGGGCGAGCGCGCCGACGGTGATGGCCGCGGCCTCGGGGTCGGCGGCCAGGGTGAGGGTGCTGGTGACGAATTCCTGCTTGGTCATGCGGCCGTCGGACCCGCCGACGTGCCGGGCGTGCAGGTCGCGCCAGACCGCCACGTAGGCGTCGGTCATGCGGATGTGCTCGGCCGAGCCGCGGGCGTAGCCGAGCTGGTCGGCGGCCCGGTCGCCCATGATGACGTGGTCGGCCTCGGTCAGGGCCCCGTCGCCGTCGGCGTCCAGCAGATCGAAGCCGTGGCTGATCTTCTCGCGCAGGATGTCCATGGCGGTGAACGTAGCGCAGGAGCCGCAGGTCCGGGCGCCGGTCGCAGGGGTGACCCACGATCGGGCGACAGGAGAACGCGGCTTCGCCGCTGCGGTGGGAGCCGGGTCCGGCCGTGAACGGCGGTCCCGGTGCGTCCCGTCGACGCCCCGCGGGACGGCCGGCGTCCGTGCGGGGGTGGCGAGCCCCTCGCGCAGCGCCTGCGTGCCGCTTCGCCGCAGGGGTGCACACGGCGGGCCCCGGCCGGTGCACCGTCGGCCGGGTCGGGCGGCGTACGGATGCGGCCGTCCGGTCAACCGGCGCGGCTCAGGGCGCGGTGGCTTCCCAGGCCGCCTCGATCATCCGGAAGACCTCGTCCACCGTGGCCTCGGGATCGTCCGCCCGGCAGGCCAGCGCGTAGGCGTCGATGGCGAACCGCGCGGTCGCCCTGCAGGCCGTCGTGCTCCGGGACAGGTGGGGATCGTCGGCCAGCGCCTGTGCCAGTGCCTCTGCATGACGCAGGCTCATCGACTCCTCGTACTCCTGCAGCGCGGGCGATCCCCCGATCATGCGGCGGACGGGGGCAGCGCCCTCCGCCGTGCAGTGCCGTACCAGGGCCTGGACCTCGCGGTGCAGCCCCGCGATGAGGGGCTCGTGCGGAGCGCGGTCGGTCACCGCCCGCGTGAGGCGCTGCTGGAAGTCCTGGTCCCGTTCGAAGACCAGGGCCTCCTTCGAGGCGAAGTGGGCGAAGACGGTGGTGACGGCGACGTCGGCCTCGGCCGCCACGTCACGGATGCCCACGGCGTCGTACCCGCGCTCCAGGAAGAGGCGCAGCGCGGTGTCGGCGATCTTCTGGCGGGTCGCGGCCTTCTTGCGTTCACGGCGTCCGGACGGCTCGGTCATGCCCTGACACTATCAGGTACGAATACCTAACCGTTGTAAAACCCTAACCGTTAGTTTTATGGTCGGCGGTATGAGGAAAATCAGCTTCGCCGAGTTCGGCGGTCCCGAGGTCCTGCACCTGGTGGAAGCCGAGGCACCCCACGCGGGTCCCGGCCGGATACGCATCGCCGTACGGGCGGCGGGGGTCAACCCCGTCGACTGGAGGATCCGGGAGGGCCAGGTCCTGGGCGCCCATCCGGTCGAACTGCCCGCCGGGGTCGGACTGGACGCGGCGGGGGTGGTGGACGAGGTCGGCGAGGGCGTCGAGGGGGTCGAGGTCGGCGACCGCGTGTTCGGCGAAGGCGCCGACACCTACGCCGAATTCGCCGTGCTGTCGGCCTGGGCCCGGATGCCCGGGGAACTGGCCTTCGAGGAGGCGGCCGGGTACCCGTCGGTGGTGGAGACCGCCCTGCGCATCATCCGCGAGGTCGGCGTGCGGCCCGGGCAGACGCTGCTGGTCAGCGGCGCGTCCGGCGGCGTCGGGTCGGCGGTCCTGCAGATCGCCCGCGCGCGCGGCATCACGGTGATCGGCACGGCCGGGGCTGCGAACCAGGACTACCTGCGCGGGCTGGGCGCCCTCGCCACGACCTACCACGAGGGCTGGGTCGAACGGGTGCGGCGGCTGGGCCGTGTCGACGCGGCCCTCGACCTGGCCGGCTCGGGTGTGATCCGCGAACTCGTCGGCCTGACCGGGGACCCGGGCAGGGTCGTCTCCATCGCCGACCTCGACGCGCCACGGCTGGGTGTCCGCTTCTCCGGCGTGGCCGGGAGCGTGCCGGACGCGCTCGCCGAGGCCGTCGACCTCATCTCCCGGGGCATGCTCCACATCCCGGTCGAGAAGTCGTACGCGCTCGGCGAGGCAGCGGCTGCGCACACCGACAGCCGCGCCGGCCACACCCGGGGGCGCCGGGTCCTGATCATCTGAAGGACGCGGCCGGCCGGGGTTCCCTCCGTTCGCACGTCCGGATGGTTCAACCCCGTTCGCTCCGGTGCCGGCCGGACCATCCGGCCCGCACCAGGAACCGGTGGGGGCATCCCTGCGCCGGTGTGCGGGGGAGGTCCCCCGGAGAAGGACGGTGGGAGGCACCAGCGCGGTCCGCACCACCGCGCACCAAGATCACTGCATCGGCTCGGGAAGCCGCGCCACACGAGGAGTGATCACCATGTACGGGTACGAAAGGCCGATCGGCCGACGAGGACTGCTCGCGCTCACGGCGGCGCTCGCCGTCACGGCCGGGGCCGGCACCAGGGCTTCCGCGGCGCCGTCCCCGCCCCTCGCACCCGGCGCGTCCCCCACGTCCCCCACGTCCCCCACGTCCCCGGCGTCCCCGGCAGGCGTCATACGCTCCCTGGAGCGTGCCGCACACCCGCTGCGCTCCACGGACCCCGGCGGTTCGACGGCGGACCTGCGGGCACTGGGCGCCATGGTCGGGGGCGCGCAAGTGGTGGGCCTCGGCGAGGCCACGCACGGTTCCCACGAGTTCTTCACCATGAAGCACCGCGTCTTCCAGTACCTCGTCGAGGAGCACGGCTTCACCACCTTCGCCCTGGAGATGAGCTGGTCGGCCGGGCTCAGGATCGACGAGTACCTCCAGGGCGGCTCCGGCGATCCGCAGCGGATCGCGCAGGAGACGCTGGCCGGATCCCCCTGGGAGCGCGACGAATTCGTGCGTCTGATCGGCTGGATGCGCGAGCACAACAGGCGCCACCCCGACCGCCGGGTCCACTTCATGGGCGACGACCTCGGGGGGCCGAAACTCGGCGACGACATCTTCGAACGAGTGCTGTCGTCCGTCGCTACGGCCAGGCCGGCGGAACTGCCCCGGCTCAAGGAGTTGTACGCGGGGCTGCGCCCCTTCGACGACATCTTCACCCACCTGCGCAAGCCGCTCCCGGAACGCAGGGAGAGCGCCGCTCGGGCCCAGGAGGCCCTCGACCTGGTCAGCGGGCACCAGGAAGCCGGTGGCGAGGAGTACGCGTGGACCGTGCAGCACGCCCGGAACATCGCGCAGACCTTCGCCTTCGCCACCGTCGACCTCGCCGACCCGGCCTCCGTCACGTCCGCGGAACGCCTGCGCGACCGGGCCATGGCCGACAACGTGCTGTGGTGGCAGCGCCGGACCGGCCACAGGATGCTGCTGTCGGCCCACAACGGCCACGTCGGCTACCTGTCCGCCCATCCCGACATGTACCCGCGGACCCAGGGCGCCGTGCTGCGCGACCGCCTGGGCCGCGCCTACGCGGCCGTCGGCTTCACCTTCGCCGGCGGCTCCTTCCTCACCAAGGACGCCTTCCTCGAGGGCGGATGGAAGCCGGTCACCGTACCGACGGCGCGCCCGGGCATGCACGAGCACACCCTGGACCAGGTCGGGTACCGGGACTTCTACGCCGACCTGCGGGCGGCTCCCGCCGAGGCCCGGGCCTGGCTCGACCGGCCCCGGCCGGTCTACGACGCCGGTTCGACCTTCACCCCCGACCCGCTGCCCACCCTCGCGATCGGCCGGGCCTACGACGTCCTCGTCCACCTCCACCGGGTCCGGGCGGCCGACGGACTCCGAACCGCATGAGGCCGGCAGGACGACCGAGCGGAGGCTGCGGGCCGGCTCCCCTGGGCTCCCGGCGGCTCCCGGCGGGCTCAGGCGGGGTCAGGCCGGGTCAGGCGGGGTCAGGCCGGGTGGACCAGGCGGCTCTCGTAGGCGAAGACCACGGCCTGGATCCGGTCGCGGAGTTCGAGTTTGTGCAGGATCCGCCCCAGATGGGACTTCACGGTCGCCTCCGCGAGGTACAGGGCGGCCGCGATCTCGGTGTTGGACAGGCCGCGGCCCACCTGGACCAGCACCTCGCGTTCCCGCGCGCTGAGCCGGGCCAGCCGCTCGTCGTGCTCGGACCGGGCCGCGCGGGCGTCGTCGCTGCCGTCGGGGAGGTGCGGGCGGAAACCCTCCAGCAGGCGCCGGGTGATCCGCGGGGAGACCACCGCGTCGCCGGCGGCGACACTGCGGATCGCGGTGAGGAGCTCCTCGGGCCTGGTGTTCTTCAGCAGGAAGCCCGAGGCCCCGGCGTGGAGTCCGGCGAAGGCGTACGCGTCCAGGTCGAAGGTGGTGAGGATCAGCACCCTGCTCCCCGGCGAGACCTCGACGATCTGCCGGGTCGCCTCGATCCCGTCGGTCCCGGGCATCCGGACGTCCATGAGGACGACGTCGGGGCGCAGCTCCCGCGCGAGGCGTACGGCCTGGTCGCCGTCCGCGGCCTCGCCGACCGGCGCCATGTCGGGCTGGGCGTCCAGGACGGTGCCGAAGGCCATCCGGAGCAGTGCTTCGTCGTCGGCGACCAGGATGCGGATCGTCATGCGGACACCGTCCCGCCGTCGAGGAGGAGGCGGGTGCGGACCCCCCAGCCGCCGCCCGGGAGCGGTCCGGCGCGCAGTTCCCCGCCGTAGGCGGCCGCGCGCTCGCGCATGCCGGGGAGGCCGTGGCCCGGGGGCGCGGCGGCGGGCAGCGGCGGGCAGGCGCCGCTGTCGGTGACGTCCACGGTGACGGCCCCGGTCGAACAGCGGACCCGGACCTCCGCGGTCGTGCCGGGGGGCGTGTGCTTCAGGGTGTTGGTCAAGGCTTCCTGCACCAGGCGGTAGACGGTGAGCTGGGCGGTGGCGGGGACGTGCTCGTGGCCGCCGCGGACCTCCAGCCGGGTCGGCAGGCCGGCGGCGCACATCTGGTCGGCGAGGGACTCCAGTTGGGCGATGCCGGGCAACGGGTGGCGCTCCGCGTCGGGTTCGTCGGTCCGCAGGATGCCCAGCGCGCGCCGCATGTCGGTCAGGGCCTGCCGGCCCGTCTCGGAGATCTGGAGCATCGCGGCGGTGGCCCGCTGCGGCGACCGGTGCTGCGCGTAGACCGCGGCGTCGGTCAGCGCGACCATGACGGACAGGTTGTGGGTGACGATGTCGTGCATCTCCCGGGTGATCCGGGTCCGCTCCTCGGCGGCGGCCAGGCGCGCCTGTTGCTCCTGTTCCCGCTCCAGGCGTCCGGCCCGCTCCTCCACCGCGGCGAGGTAGGCGCGCGTGGTGCGTACGTTCACACCGAGGACGGCGGCGGCGACGACCGTCGCGGTGACCGCGACGAAGGGGGTCAGGAACGCGCCCTCCGGCGCCCAGCGCAGGCAGGCCAGCAGGACGCCGGCCTGTACGACGGCGCCGGCCAGGAGCGTGGAGCGGCGGCCCGTGTTCGCGGCCACCGTGTAGAGGACCATCGGCAGGGCGATGTCCGCCGGGAGTTGGACGCCCACCAGCCACTGGACGAAGGCCGCGGCCGTGACGGCGGCGAACACCGCGCGCGGGGCGCGGCGCCGCCACAGCAGGGGCAGTGCGAGGGCGGCGGTGAGGGCCACGGCCGCCGGCAGTTCCGGCGGCGCGTGCGTGGTCAGGACGTGGACGAGGAGGAGCGCCGGCAGCAGCGAGTCCCCCACCAGGGGCGGCAGCCGGGTGCCCCGGCGCGCGACTGCGGCCGCCCGCGCCCACCGCGCCCAGTGGGCCCGCCCCGGGCGCGGTGGGCGCACCCGGTGGGCCCTGCCGGCTTCCGCTGCCGCCTCGGTCATCCCACGTCCCTGTCGATGAGGCGCCGTGGCGGCGCCGGTCGGGGGCCGCCGCCGCGGACGGCCGGATCCGGCCCGGGCACGGGGAGCGCACGCCTCGCGCCGTCCGGCGGGTACCGCGGCCCTGACACGGTAGATCGCGGGCCCCGCGCGGCGCATGCGCCCGGAGTCTGATGACACCGGGCCGGGATGCGACCCCAGGATGAGTGCGGCCACCTCCCCCGGTCGCACCGCGGATACCGCTCCGGCGTGCCGGGTTGCTGCTCCGGTGGCACCGGCGGCCGTCGCGGACTGCGACCCCGGTCGCCCCCGGCGGCCCGCGACGGCGACCCGGGACCGATGTGGCGGCGCGCACCCGGCGCCGACGATGGCCGGGTGACCGAGATCATCGCGGGACCGTCCCTGTCCCCCCTCGAATTCCTCGTCGTGGCGAGTGCCGCCGCGCTGGTGCCGGCGCGCTGGCTCCCCCCGGCCGCCCGCTCGCGCCTCACCGTCGTGGCGGGGGCGCTGCTCGTGCTGTCCGCGCTCCTACTGGGGCTGACGGGCGTCCGCTGGCAGCTGCTGCCGGTACTGGCGGGCGCCGGCTGCGCGCTGCCGTTCGCCTGCTCCCCGCTGCTGCGGCGCCGGGCCGGCCCGCCGGCGTGGCGGGCCCGCTGGTGGCTGGCGCTGCCGGGATCGGCGGCCTGCCTGGGGCTGATCGCCGCCGGCCCGGTGGCCGCCTGGGCCTTCCCGGTGCCGGTCTTCCCCGAGCCGACGGGCGGCTTCGCGGTCGGCACCCGGGTGGTCCAGTGGACGGATCCGCAGCGCCCCGAGACCTTCACCGCCGATCCGGACGACCGGCGCACGGTCGTCGTCCAGCTCTGGTACCCCGCGCAGAGGAGCCCCGACGGCGCGGAGCGGGCCCCGTACCTCGGACGCACGGCGCAGGAGGCGCGCACGGTCTCCGAGGCGCTCGCCCGCGGGGTCGGGCTGCCGGGTTTCCTGGTCGACGGAGTGCCGCGGGCCCGCAGCCGTGCGGTCTTCGACGCCCCGGTGGCCGACGCGGGCGGGCGGTTCCCCGTCGTGCTGTTCTCGCCGGGGTCGAGCGGGGTGCGCACCCAGAACACCGCCTGGGCCGAGGAACTGGCCAGTCACGGCTACGTGGTCGCCGCCCTCGACCACCCGTACGACTCGGCCGCCGTCGTCCTCTCCGACGGCCGGACGATCACCACGGCCACCCGCTCCTCCGGCGACGCCGCCGAGGACGCGAAGCTGGCGGCCGGCTGGACGGCGATCCGGGCGGCCGACCTCGGCTTCGTCCTCACCCGGCTGACCGGGCTGACCGGGCAGGGCGGACAGGGAGGCCTGACCGGGCAGGGCGGACGGGGCAAGCAGAGCGGACAGAGCGTCCAGGTCGCGCAGGCGGGCCAGGCCGTTCAGGGGCCGGACGGGGTCGCCGACCCGCTGACCGGACGCCTGGACACCGGGCGGGTCGCGGTGGCCGGCCACTCGCTGGGCGGTGCCGCCGCGCTCCAGGCGGCCCGGCAGGACCACCGGTTCGCCGCCGTCGTCGATCTGGACGGCTTCCCGCACGGCCCCGCATCGCCCGCCCTCGACCGGCCGGCGCTCGCGCTCACCCAGGAGGCCACCGCGGGGACCGATCCGCGCTACCTGCCCCGCCTCACCGAGGCGCTCGACGCCAACACCGCGACGAGCTACCGGCTCACCGTCCCCGGCGCCGCGCACCTCGCCTTCACGGACGGTCCCCTGTACCTGCCGCCGGTGCCCACGATCGTCGGCTCCCTGGGCCGCACCCGCAGCCCCCGGGTCGTCGCGGGGGCCACCCTCGCCTTCCTGGACGCCGTACTGCGGAACGGGTGGGACGGGCGGGGCGGACCGGGCGACCCTGCCGACGCCCTGCGGGCCTACGGCGAACTCGGCACCCACCGACCGGGCGGCGGTCGCTGACCGGCCGTTCCGCTCGCGGGGTCCGACCAGTGCCGTTCACGGCACCCCTCGTGGCGGAACTCTCGGCCCGCGCATGGCCCGCCGCGCGCCGCGCCGGTTCATCGCAGCACGAGCAGGTCCAGCGAGGACGTCAGGTCCGCGTCCCCGGGGGCCCGGCCGGCGCGGACCGCCCGGCGCAGCCGTTCCCTGCCGCGGGCGAACTCCTCCTCGGTGAGGCTGCGCATCAGCGTATCGGCGGTGCGCAGGGTGCCGGCCCGTTCCAGGAGTTCGGCCAGGCTCGCCAGGTCGGTCTGCGGGACGGGCTCCAGCGCGGCGGGGGTGAAGCCGGCGGTCGCGAAGGCCTCGCAGGTCTCCTCGACGGACGGGTAGGTGTCGAGCAGCCGTGCCGTCTCGGGGAACCAGCGGACGATGCGGAGCCGGTCGTAGCGGCCCGCGAAGGCGTTGCGGATGAGTACGGGCGCCCCCGGACGCAGGACGCGGCGGATTTCGAGGGCGGCCGCCGCGAGGTCGGGGACGTGATGGGTCACCGTGGACAGCCATGCCGCGTCGGCGCCGGCGTCCGGCAGGGGCAGGGACGCCGCGTGGCCCGCCAGGACCTCGATGTCCCCGCGGCGGGGGATCAGCGCGCGCATGGCCTCCGAGGGCTCGACGGCCGCCACCTTCACCCCGAACCAGTCGCAGAAGGCCGTCGCGAACGCTCCGGTTCCCGCGCCGACGTCCAGGACGGTCATGTCCCGCACGGGGTGCAGATGGCGGCGCACGGCGTCCTCCCACGCGCCCAGCCCGCTGCGCGGGATCTCCCGGGCGGCCCGGAAGGAAGCCGCGGTCGTGTCGTCATAGGTGATTCTGGCCATGGGCATCCCGTCTGCTGCGGCGTCCGGGAAGGCGGGCGGACCGTACCGGACCGGACCGGACCGGCCGAACCCGTCCGCCGGCGCACGCCGTACGGGGAGACCGACCGCTTCCCGTGATCGACAAGAATGCCCCGACCACGCCGCCGGCGCACCCGTCCTCGGGCCGCGGACCGCCCGCCGGGACCCGAAATCCCGTCCGTGCCCGCCTCGCCCGCGCATCGGCACCCTATGATCTACTCATGAGTAACTTAACTGCCGAGAACACGCCGCCGTTCACGTTCGTCCTGGTCCACGGATCGGGCAGCAACGCCTACGGCTGGTCCCCCGTGGTGGCCGAACTCGGGCTGCGCGGACACCGCGCGGTCGCCGTCGACCTGCCGGGGCACGGGCCCGGCGCCCATTTCCCCGTCTCCTACCAGGCGCCCCAGGACCTGGAGCGACTGCGGCTGGAGCCCTCTCCCCTCACAGGGACGACCCTGGCCGACTTCGCCGCACACGTGGCCTCGGTGGTACGGCGGGCACACCGCAACGGCCCCGTGGTCCTGGCCGGCCAGAGCCTCGGCGGCGTCACCCTCAACGCGACCGCCGACCTGGTCCCGGAGCTGATCTCGCACCTCGTGTACGTCTCCGCCCTGTGCCCGGCGAAACGGGCCTCGGTGAACGAGCTGCTGGCGACCCCGGAGGCAGCCTCGAGCCACATCTTCAGGATGACCCCCGTCCCCACACCGCCGGAGCTCGGGGTCACCCGGGTCAACTGGCGCAGCAACGACCCGGCCTTCTTCCGGATCGCCAAGGAGGCGATGGCCGCCGACTACTCCGACGCTGAGGTCAGGGCGATGCTCAACATCCTCGAACCGGACGAGTCGGCGGCGATCGGAGCGAGCGACGGCCGCGGCCTGCCGCACCGGTGGGGGCGCATCCCGCGCACCTTCGTCCGCTTCACCGAAGACCGCACGCTCCCGCCGGCCCTCCAGGACCTGATGATCCGGGAAGCCGACGAGCTGACCCCCGACAACCCCTTCCGCGTGAGGTCCCTGACGGCCCCGCACATCGGCCCCCGCGACCCGGCACTCCTGGCGGACGAACTCGAACGGGTCGCCCGGCTCTGCCGCTGAACCCCCGGCGGCGGGGCCACCGGCCGGGCCACCGGGCCGACGGCGTGCGGGTCAGGCCGCCGTCCGGCCCGGTGCGCGGCGGGGGAGGCGGCTGCGGAGCGCCCAGACCGCGGCCGCGAGGGCGAAGCCGTAGACGGACACCAGGCCGTGGCCGTTGTCCTGGGCCAGCCACACCGCGAGGCCCAGGGCGGGGACCCCGAGGGCCAGGGCGGTCTCCTTGGGGAGGCGGGTGCGGGTGAGGAGGGCCAGGGCGAGGGTGGCGCCGAGGAAGTAGGTGGCGCCGGAACTGCCGGCGAAGTTGCGCGGGTCGGTGCCGGGGCCGTCGCCGAAGCCGAGCAGGGTGTCGATCCGGACGGGGAGCACGATGCCGGCGAGGAAGAAGCCGAGGGTCAGGGGCCCGCCCCAGTACCACTGGGCGAGCGCGCTGACGGCGGCCAGGGTGACGAGGTTCCACAGGCCGCCGAAGAAGCCGCCGTTCTGCATGAACACCGAGGTGAACTCGCGCCACCAGCCGGACTTGGCGGGGTCGGCGTCCAGCGCGTCCATGGCACCGGGCCACACCAGCTGGAGCGCGACCCCGCACACGGCGACGGCCGTCAGGCCGATCGCCGCCCACGGGAGCGGCCGCCCGCGCAGGGTGTCGCGGCCGACCACACCCAGCCCGCAGTTGACCATCATGACCATCAGCGCGGCCGTGGTCACGTTGAAGACGATCGCCTCCATGACCTGACTCCTCCCCCTGGCTACGGTTTTCCAACACCGTTGGAAACGTGAGGGGGCCAAGCTAGCAGAGAATTCCAACAGTGTTAGAAATCGTTGTACGGTGGGACGCATGAAGCTCACCAAGGAGCGCATCGTCGACGCCGGCATGGCCGTGTTCGCCGAGGTCGGCTACCAGAACCTGTCCATGCGCCAGGTCGCCGAGCGCCTGGACACCCACGCGGGCAGCCTCTACTACCACGTGCGCGGCAAGGACGAGCTGCTCGCCCTGATGGCCGACCGGGTCTGCCGCCGCGCCTACGACGCCGGCACCGAAGCCCTCGCCGCCCTCCCGCCCGCCGCCGCCTGGCAGGACCGCATCGAAGCCCAGGCCACCAGCCTGCGCCGGGGCATCGCACAGCACCCGGGCGGCGCCCAGCTCCTCGCCGAGAGCCCCGGCATGCTCAGCACCGGCGCCCTCGCCCTGATGGAACGCCTGCTGAGCACCCTCCTCGACGCCGGGCTGCCCGCCGACCACCGCCCCATCGCCGCCGACACCCTGCTCAGCCACGTCACCGGCTTCGTACTCCAGGAACAGAACCAGCCCGCCGCGCCGCCGCCCGTCACCGCCGAGCTCTACGCGGACCTCTGCGAGCGGTTCCCCCTGGTCATGGACCCGCTGACACAACGCCCGGGCCAGGACGAGAAGTTCATCCGGAGCGTCCGCCTGCTCTGCGCCGGCTTCGCGACGCTCGCCCGGCCGTAGACGAGCGGCGCGCCCGGGCCCGGTCCGGCGGGCGCCGGGTCGGTGCGCATCGACATCGCGCGACGCCTCCGGGTGGTTCGTGGCGGGAACTTCCCCTGCGCTTCGGCACGTTCCCGCTGTAACGTGTCATCGCAACGATGACAGGCAAGGCGTCATCCAGGGGATGACGGGGCAGACGGAGGTGCCATGACCGAAACAGACCCGGCGACCGCACCGGTGTCCTTCCGTGCCGCCGCCGCGGCGCTGGAGGCCATCACCCGGGCCGTGACGGACGCGCAGCAGCCCTCATCGGGTACCTCCACGGCTTCGGCGCCGCCCGCGGGTGACGGCGGTCCGCACCCGGCCCTGGCCGCGCTGCTGATGCTCCGCGAGGTCCGCGAGCAGCTCGCCGGCTGGGAGAGCGTGCTGATCGAAGCCGCCCGTGGCGAGGGTGCCAGCTGGGCCGACCTCGCGGGCCCTCTCGGTGTCGCCAGCCGGCAGGCCGCCGAGCGCCGCTACCTGCGGCTGCGCCCGGGCGCCGCGGGAAGCACGGGTGAACAGCGGGTCCAGGCCACCCGTGACTCGCGTGCCGCCGACCGCACCGTCACCGCCTGGGCCCGCGACAACGCGGCCGCCCTCCGACGCCTCGCGGGACAGGTCACCTCCCTCACCGGCCTCCCGGCCAGCGCGGACGGCGCGATCGGCGAGCTGAACCTGGCCCTCGCCGACAACGACGCCGCCCGGCTCGTCGGCCCCCTGACCGCGTCCCGGGACCATCTGCGGCCGCAGGACGCCGGCATCACGGACCGCATCGACGCCATGACCCGGCACACCGACCGGCTCCGCCAGGACAGCAACGACCAGCGCAACTCCTGAACCACGCCGACGACGGGCAACGGTCCGTCCCGGCCCCAGTCCCCATCCGTTCATGACGTTCCCACAGAAAGAGAGCCCCATGGGCAGCAGTGTCGAGACGCTGGAATTCCAGGCCGAGACCCGCCAGTTGCTCCGGCTGGTGATTCACTCGATCTACTCGAACAAAGACATCTTCCTGCGCGAGCTGATCTCGAACGCCTCGGACGCCCTGGACAAGCTGCGGCTGGAATCGCTGACCGACTCCGCCCTCACCGAGTCCGACCCCACCGAGCTGCACATCTCGCTGGAAGTCGACAAGGGCGCCCGCACCTTGACCGTCCGCGACAACGGGATCGGCATGACCCGGGACGACCTGGTGGATCTGATCGGCACGATCGCCAAGTCCGGCACCGCCGGCCTGCTGGAGAAGATCAAGGAGTCCAAGGACGCCGCGACCGCCGAGAGCCTGATCGGGCAGTTCGGCGTCGGCTTCTACTCGGCGTTCATGGTCGCCGACAAGGTCACCCTGCGCACCCGGCGGGCCGGCACCGACTCCGGCACCCAGTGGGAGTCCGACGGCGAGGGCACCTATGCCATCCAGGCCGTCGACGGCCTGCCCGTGGGCACCTCGGTCACCCTGCACCTCAAGCCCGCCGACAGCGAGGACGGGCTCGCCGACTACCTGTCCGAGTCGAAGATCCGCCAGATCGTCAAGCAGTACTCGGACTTCATCCGCTGGCCGATCCGGATGGCCACCGAGCACGCCGGCGCCGAGGGCGAGACCACCCGCGACGTCGAGACGCTCAACTCCATGAAGGCGCTGTGGGCCCGTCCGCGCGCCGAGGTGACCGAAGACGAGTACAACGAGTTCTACCAGCAGATCAGCCACGACTGGCTGCCCCCGGCCGAGACGATCCACATGCGCGCCGAGGGCACCTTCGAGTACGAGGCGCTGCTCTTCATCCCCTCGCAGGCGCCCTTCGACCTGTTCTCCCGCGAGACCAGGCCCGGCGTGCAGCTGTACGTCAAGCGGGTGTTCATCATGGACGACTGCGAAGCGCTCATGCCCAACTACCTGCGCTTCGTCAAGGGTGTCGTCGACGCCCACGACCTGTCGCTGAACGTCTCCCGCGAGATCCTCCAGCACGACCGCCAGATCCGCGGCGTGCGCCGGCGCCTGGTCAAGAAGGTCCTCGGCGCCCTCAAGGACATGCAGTCGAAGGACGCCGAGCGCTACGCGAAGGTGTGGGCCCAGTTCGGCCGGGCGCTGAAGGAAGGCCTGGTCGAGGACACGGACAACACGGAGGCCCTGCTCCGGCTGGTGTCCGCGGCCTCCACCCACGACCCCGACGCCACCACCACCCTGCGCGAGTACGTCGAGCGCATGAAGGACGGTCAGGACACCATCTACTACCTGACCGGCGAGAGCCGCGCCATGGTGGAGAACTCCCCGCACATGGAGGCCTTCGCCGCCAAGGGCTACGAGGTCCTGATCCTCACCGACCCCGTCGACGAGGTGTGGGTCGACCAGGTCCCCGCCTTCGACGGCCACCGTCTGCAGTCCATCGCCAAGGGCCAGGTCGACCTCGAGGAATCCGCCGACGGCGAGAAGGAGACCGACGCCGACAAGGCCCGGCGGGAGCAGGACTTCGCCGCCCTGCTGCCGTGGCTGACCACCACCCTGTCCGAACAGGTCAAGCAGGTCCGCCTGTCCTCACGCCTGACCACCTCGGCGGCCTGCATCGTCGGCGACGCCCACGACGTGACGCCGACCCTGGAGAAGATGTACCGGGCGATGGGCCAGCAGATGCCCACCGTCAAGCGGATCCTGGAACTCAACCCGGCACACCCGCTGGTCACCGCCCTGCGCACGGCGCACGCCGCCGGCGCCGACGACCCCGCGCTGGCGGAGATCGCCGAGCTGATCTACGGCAGCGCGCTGCTCGCCGAAGGGGGCGACCTGCCCGACCCGGCCCGCTTCTCCCGGCTGCTCACCGACCGCCTGACCCGCACGCTGTAACCGCGGGGGCGGGCGGGCCGGCGGGCCGCAACACCCGGTCGCACCCACCCCCGGCCCCGCCACCCTCACGCCCCCCGAGAACCCGTCCGCCCCGATACCCCGCAGGGGGTCGGGGCGGACGGGTGCGTTCCCGGCCGCCCCGTCGTCCTTTCTTTGACGGGGTCTCAAAAGAATTCAGGCCGACCCCGTTTGCCCGACGGTATGCGGGTCACACGCAGGGCAGCGGGGCCGACAAGCACACGGGAACTCCGCTCCTGGGTCCGAACCGCTTCGCCACGCTGCACTTCCCGGTCCCGGACCCTGGGCACCACCATGCCGAACGGGATCCGCACGGCACCCGGGCACGACCGCCCCGGCCACCTCCCCGACCGGGCACCGTCCACGTCCCCGGCAAGCCCCCGGCCACGGCGCTCAGACCGCCGTTCCCCGGGCACGCGGACCCCGCCGGCAGCCCGCCCGCGGCCGAGGCAGGCCCGTCGGCCCTGCCGGCCGGACGGCCGATCTGCCCGGCGACGCCCCTCCCGAGTGCGCCTGTTGCGCAGAGCCGCTCGCCGTCCGCCGCATGCACGGATGCCGTCGGGGCATGCGCGCGTCGTGATGACGAAGCTCAAGGTGATGACGTTCGCGCTGCCCGGCGCCCTGGCGGCCGGCGCCGCCGTCGCGGCCGTGGCGCTCTCCGCCTGGTGGTGGGTCCTGGCCGCCCCCATGGCCCTGCTGGTGGCCTTGGCGGTCCGGGACGCGTGCCAGCGACGGCATTCCGTCCTGCGCAACTACCCGCTCCTCGGCCACCTCCGTTTCGCGCTGGAGGCGCTGCGCCCGGAACTCCAGCAGTACTTCATCGAGCGGAACTTCGACGGCCGCCCCTTCGACCGCGACACCCGCACCCTCGTCTACCAGCGCGCCAAGGGCACCGACGCCGAGGAGCCGTTCGGAACGGAACGCGACCTCTACCTGCCGGGCGGCGAGTACCTCGTCCCGTCGATGGCCCCGCGGCCGGTTCCCGAAGAACCCCCGCGGGTCGTGATCGGCGGCCCCGACTGCACCCGCCCCTACGAGATGGCGCTGCTCAACGTCTCGGCCATGAGCTTCGGCTCGCTGTCGGCGCGGGCCGTCACGGCGCTCAACACCGGCGCCCGGCGGGGCGGCTTCGCCCACGACACCGGGGAGGGCGGCCTGTCCGAGTACCACCTGGGGCCGGGCGGCGACCTGGTCTGGGAGATCGGAACCGGCTACTTCGGCTGCCGCACCGCGGACGGCCGCTTCGACGAGCGGCAGTTCGCCGAGAAGGCCGCCCACGAGCAGGTGAAGTGCCTGTCGCTGAAGCTGAGCCAGGGCGCCAAGCCCGGTATCGGCGGGGTGCTGCCCGGGGCGAAGGTGAACGCCGAGATCGCGGCGGTGCGCGGGGTGCCCGAAGGGGTCACCGTCGTCTCGCCGCCGTTCCACACCGCGTTCTCCACGCCCCGCGGGCTCGTGCGCTTCCTCGCGCGGATGCGGGAACTCTCGGGGGGCAAGCCGGTCGGCTTCAAGCTCTGCGTGGGCTCGCGCCGCGAGTTCCTCGCCGTGTGCAAGGCCATGCTGGACGAGGGCACCGCCCCGGACTTCGTGGTCGTCGACGGCGCCGAGGGCGGGACGGGTGCCGCGCCCCTGGAGTTCGCCGACCACGTCGGACTGCCGCTCACCGACGGCCTGGTCACCGTCCACAACGCCCTCGTCGGCACGGGCCTGCGCGACCGCATCAGGATCGGCGCCAGCGGCAAGGTCGCCACCGGGAGCGACCTGGTCAAACGCCTCGCGCAGGGCGCCGACTACACCAACGCCGCCCGGCCCATGATGTTCGCCCTCGGATGCATACAGGCCCAGAGGTGCCACACCAACACGTGCCCCGTAGGGGTCGCCACGCAGGACCCCCGCCGGGCGGCCGCCCTGGACGTCGCGGACAAGGCGGACCGCGTGCACCGCTACCAGCGGGCCACCGTCCAGAGCGCCCTGCAGATCATGGCGGCGATGGGCGTCGACCACCCGAGGCAGCTGCACCCGGGGCTGCTGCTGCACCGCGTCGACCCGCACACCGTCCGCTCGAGCGCCGAACTCCACGCATGGCTCGCCCCCGGGCAGCTCCTCGACCGGGCGCCCGCCTCCTGGGCCGAGGACTGGGCCGCCGCCGACCCCGACCGGTTCGCCGGCTGACCGCCGGCGCCCTCGCTCCACGCCCCGCGACCCCGCCGCCCCACGGCCCGAAGACCCGACGACCCCACGACCCCACGACGCGACGAAGCGACGAAGCGACGACGCCACAACCCGACAACCCGACAGCCCCCGACCAGACCCCACGACCCGGAGGACCGCCCCATGACACGCACCGTTGCCCGCGCGATCGTCGACACCCTCGCGGAGCTCGGCGTCCGCCACGTCTTCGGCGTCGTCGGTGACGCCCTCAACCCGCTCACGGACGCCATCCGCACCACCGACGGGGTGGAGTGGGTCGGCTGCCGCCACGAGGAGGCGGCAGCCTTCGCGGCCGGCGCGCAGGCCCAGCTCTCCGGTCGGCTCGGCGTCTGCGCGGGAACCGTCGGCCCCGGCTCCGTCCACCTCCTCAACGGCCTCTACGACGCGGCCAAGAGCCACGCCCCCGTCCTCGCCCTCTGCGGGCAGGTTCCCCTCGCGGAGATGGGCACCGACTACTTCCAGGAGGTCGACAACGATCAGTTGTTCCGGGACGTCGCCGTCCACCGGGCGACGGTGACCTCGACGCAGCAGATGCCGCGCATGCTGGAGGCCGCGGTCCGCGCGGCCGTCGGCCGGGGCGGCGTGGCGGTCCTGACCATTCCCGGCGACCTCGGGGACCAGGAGATCGACGACGACCGCCCGGTCCGCCCGGCCCCGGACCGGCCGGTGACCCAACCCGACGATCCCGCGCTCGCCGAGGCCGCGCAGCTCGTCAACGCCGGCTCGAAGACCACCCTGCTGGTGGGCCGCGGGGCCCGGGAGGCCCGGGCGGAGGTGCTGCGGCTGGCGGAGCTCCTCGACGCGCCCATGGTGCTCACCCTGAAGGCCAAGGAGGGCTTCGAGCACGACAACCCGTACCAGGTGGGTCAGACCGGACTGATCGGCAACCCCGCCGCGTCCCGTGCCCTCGACGCCTGCGACACCCTGGTCATGCTGGGCACGGATTTCCCGTACCGCGACTGGTACCCCTCCGGCTGCAAGGTCGTCCAGATCGACAGCCGGGCCGAACACCTGGGCCGCCGGGTCCCGGTGGACGCCGCCCTGGCCGGGGACGTCGGCGCCACCCTGCGCGCCCTGCTCCCCCGGCTGGAGGCGTCGTCCGACCGCTCCCACCTCGACGACGCGCGCTCCCGCTTCGCGTCCTGGACCGAGGACCAGCGCGAACTCGCCGACCCCGGTCACGACCGCCGCTGGACCGGCAGGCTGCGCGCCCTGGCGGACAACCGGGACCACGACATCCGTCCCGAAGCCCTGGCCCTGGCCGTGGACCGGCACGCCGCCGACGACGCGGTCTTCACCTCCGACACCGGCATGGCCACCGTCTGGCTCTCCCGCTTCGTCACCATGCGCGGGACGCGGCGGCTGCTCGGCTCCTACAACCTGGGGTCGATGGCGAACGCGATGCCGCAGGCGCTCGGCGCGCAGCTGTGGGCCCCCGACCGCCAGGTGGTGGCCTTCTGCGGCGACGGCGGCCTGAGCATGCTGCTCGGCGACCTGATGACGATCACGTCCTACCGGCTGCCGGTCAAGCTCGTCGTCTTCGACAACCGGCACCTGGGGATGGTCAAGCTCGAACAGGAGCAGACGGGACTGCCCGGGTTCGGCACGGAGCTCGACAACCCCGACTTCGCCGCCGTCGCCACCGCCCTCGGCCTGACCGGCATCCGCGTCACCGACCCGGCCGCGCTCGACGATGCCGTACGCCGGGCGCTCGACACCCCCGGCCCCGTCCTCCTCGACGTGCTCACCAACCCCCGCGAGATCGCCGTACCCCCCAAGCCCACCGCCGACCAGGGCCGGGGCTTCGCACTCGCCAAGGTCAAGGAGGCGCTCACCCGCGACCGGGGCTGACGGGCCGCCCTGCTCGCACGCGACCGCGGCAGACGCTCTCGCTCCGGGTTCGCTGACGCGAAAGCGGGCACCCTCATGGGCAGGCCGTCCGTCAGGCAGGCCGTCCGTCAGGCAGGCAGGCAGGCAGGCAGGCAGCGGATGCGAAGGCCCCACCGGGAGGAGTGCGCATGAACCCGGTCGAACGCGCGCTGCGGGCGCTTGACCGCACCCAGCAGCGCCACACGGGGCCCGCCGTCGCCGTGGGCGTGGTCAAGAAGTACGGCGACGACCGCGGGTCGCTCCTGGCGGCGCTGATCACCTACTACGGCTTCATCGCACTGATCCCCATGCTGCTCCTGCTGTCCACCGTTCTCGGCTTCGTCCTGCACGGCCACCCCGGGGCGCAGCGGGCCGTGGTCGACTCCGCACTCGCCGACTTCCCGATCATCGGCGACCAGCTGCGCCAGAACGTCCACTCCGTCCGGGGCAGCGGCCTGGCCCTGGTCATCGGCACGCTCGGGCTGCTCTACGGCGCGCTCGGCATCGCCCAGGTCCTCCAGCACGCCATGGCCGAGGTCTGGAACGTCCCCGGCGTCGAGCGCCCCGGCTACTGGCCGCGCCTGGGCCGCGGCCTGCTCCTGTTCGCGGTCCTGGGCAGCGGTCTGGTCCTGGCCACCGCGGCCGCGAGCCTGATCGCGACCACGCTGTCCGGTGCTCCGGCTCGTGCCGGGGGACTGGTCCTGTCCGCCGCGGTGAACACCGGCTTGTGCCTGGCGTGCTTCCGGATCCTCACGCCACCGCAGATCCGGTGGCGCGCCATGCTGCCCGGCTCGGTCGTGGCCGGGCCGCTGTTCACCGTCCTCCAGGCGTTCGGCGCCGTCCTGGTCGCTCATCAGCTGCGTCACGCCACGCAGGTCTACGGCTTCTTCGCGACCGTGATCGGCCTGCTGTCCTGGCTGTTCCTCGCCGCGCAGATCACGGTGTACGCCGCGGAGACGAACGTGGTGCGCGCCCGCCGGCTGTTCCCCCGCAGCCTGCTGCAGCCCCCGCTGACCGAGGGCGACGAGAGGGTGCTCAGCGCCATCGCCTGCCAGGAGGAGCGCCGCCCCGAGCAACACGTCGACGTCGGTTTCGACGACGGCCGCCGTCGGAGTCGCTCGGGGGCGGACGACGACGCCCCGTGACGCCCCGTCCTCCTCGCCCTCCTCGTCCGGCATCAGCGGCGACCGCGCTGTGTCACCGCCCGGTACGGGGGCATGCGCGTCAGATGACTCCGAACCCCACCGTGCCCTCGGCCTGGGCCGCCCAGTCCGGTCCCGTCTGGCTCCACCTGCTGGTCATCGCCTTCGCCCTTCTCGTCCTGGTGGCGACGCTCATCCGGCACAGGTAGTCCTTCCATGCTGTTCCTGGCCCTGCTCGTGCCGCCCCTGCTGCTCTGTGCCGTCCTGGGTCTCGCCCGCTACGAGGAGTACGTGCTGGGTCCGTCCGGGCCCGGCGCCCAAGCCCCTCGGATCGGACCCCCGCACGCCGCGCCGCCCGCCGGTGCGCACCGCAGGGCGTCCGGGCGCCCGGCACCGTCGCGTCCCGGCGGCAGACACAGGCGCTCCGCGGGCAGCGGAGCGAACCGTCCGGCACCCCGGACTCCCGGCCCGCCCGCAGGGACGTCCCGCCCGGCGGGCTGAAGCCGGTGACGGAGGCCCCCGTGTGCTCCTCGCAGCCTGCTCACGGGGCGGCGGACGGTGTCAGGGGGTCCGGCGGATCCGCACCGGGCCGCGCGCCTTCGCGGGCTCGACGGGCCGGCCGGCCCGGGTGATCTCCACCGCGCCCTCGGTGACCAGCCGCCGGGCCGCGCGGCGGACCGGTTCCATGAGGGCGCGCCATCCGTCGCCCCCTCCTTCGTACGCCGCCCGCGCGGCATCCGGGCGGACGGGGAGGGCGCGGCCCCCTTGCACGCGCGGGGTGTTGCCCCGTCCGCGTAGGCTCTGCCCATGACGAGGACCACGCCGGCGAGACCTGTGCTCGTGGAGGCGGTGTTCCCCGAGCTCGCCGCCCACCGGGGCCGGACCACCCGACTGCACCCCAGGCCGGGGCGGCCCGGCACGCACGAGAGCCATGTCGGCGGGCCGGTGCTGTGGCCGGCCGACGAGCCGTGGCCGCTCTGCCGGGAGCCCCACCGGCCCGAGACCGAGGGCTACGAGCCGGACGAGATCCGCAGTGCCCGGGCCGAGGGCGTCCGGCCGCGGAGCCGTCCGTGGCCGGCCTCCGGAACGCCCGGCGAAGACGGCCCGGCGCCGTTCATGGGCCTCGCCCAGATCTTCCGCCGCGACGTCCCTGCCCTGGCGTCCGGGCCCGACGGGGCGGATCTGGTGCAGATCTTCCGCTGCCCGTTCACGCACGGTCCGCACCTGGAGCGCCGGTACCACCTGCGGTGGCGGCGGGCCACGGACACCGAGCGCGCGGAACGCTTCCTCGCGGTCCCGCCGGAGGTGCCGATGCTGCGGTGGGAGGACGAACTCCCCGAGCCGTGCGTCCTGCATCCCGAAGAGGTGGACACCTATCCCTGGGCGGAGGGCGACACGCTGCCCGCCTCCCTCATCGCCCGCATCGACGCATGGGACGACGCCCGGGCGGCGGAACACGGTCCCGACGCCCCCAGCTACCAGTCCGACCTGTCGATTCCGCCCGGCTGGAGGGTCGGCGGCTTCCCCAGCTGGGCGTCAACGGGCCCGATGACCATCGGCTGCGCATCCTGCTCGACCTCGATGCGACTGCTGCTGACCGCCGGCAGCGATGAGACGGACGCCTGCTCCCACAGCTGGATACCGCTGGAGGAGCGCGACCCGTCCCCGCGGGGAACGGCCCCGCGCCCGGGCGGCCCGTCCGTTGCCCGGCCGACCCGCCTCCGCTTCGGCCGCGACCGGGACCTGCACGTCTTCACCTGCCCGGCCGACCCCGGCCACCCGCCCCGCTGGATCCTCTCCTAGGACGTGGTGACGTCCCGCCGTTCGGCGTTGGTGGCCCCGGCCTTGAGGCGCAGTCCGTCGGCGGCGGCGGTCGCGTCCGTGATGCTGAGGGGTCGCCAGCGAGGACGTCGACGAGGTGCCGGTGCTCCTGACGCGGCGGGGGGTGAGGGTCAACTGCCCGGGGAACAAACGCTCGACGCCGGGACGACCGGCCTGCGACGATGCCGTCATGACGCAGATCATCAAGGGGGGCAACCTGCCCGTGTCCGGCGAGCCCATGCGGGTCGCCGTGGTCCGTGGCGCGGACGGGCCCGGCGTGCCCGAGGTCGACCCGGCGGCACTGCTGCTGGACGACAGCGGCAGGGTCAGGGGACGGAGTGACCTGATCTTCTACAACCAGCGCGCGCACGCCACCAGCGCCGTGGCGCTGCTGGGCAACGCCCGCAGCGAGGACGGGAGGTTGGCGGACTGGCTGGAGATCGACCCGGAGCGGATCGAGCCGGAGGTGGCACGGATCGTCATCGCGGCCTCCGCCGAGGGCGGGACCTTCGGTGAGGTACCGGGGCTGTACGTCGAGGCCGTCAGCACGGTGACGGGCCGGCGGATGGCGGTGTACTCGGTCGACGACGACGATGCCACCACCGAAACCGCCTACGTACTGGGCGAGTTCTACCGCCGGGACGGGGGCTGGAAGTTCCGTGCGGTCGGGCAGGGGTACGAGTCCGGACTCCCGGGGCTGGCCACCGACTACGGGTTCACGGTGGAGGAGGAAGAGCCCGACGCGGAGTCGGCCGTCGCGCCGCCGCCCGCACCCGGGCTGCCCGAGGCTCCCCCGCCCGCCCCACCGCTCCCGGAGCCGGTCTCGGCCGGGGCCACGGACGCCGTGCCCGAGGCGGCCCTCGCCCCGCCCGTCGGCACGCCCGTCTCCAAGACGGGCGCGCCACTTCTGGGCACCTTCACGACGCGGCTGAACAGGCTCCCCACCGACTTCGCCGCGGACTTCCCCGTCTTCTCCCAGGAGGGAAGGGGCGAGGACGTCGTCCGGGTGGACGTTCCCGTGCCGGCCGGGTTCGCGGTGGTCGACGTGGCCCGGGTGGGAGACAGCGTCTTCGACGTCACCGCGCTGGACCACCGCAACCGGGCGAGGTCCCCCTCGGTCATCCACAGCTGGATGGAGGACTTCAACGGCCGCGGACTCGTGGACCACGACGGGAACGGACCGCTGCGGCTGCGCGTGAAGGGACGGGGCGAGTGGAAGATCACCGTGAGCCCGGTCTCGGTGCTGCGGGAGGTCTCCGAACGCATCGAGGGCGCCGGTCCTGACGTCCTGGCGTACGCCGGCCCCGCCATCGACCTGGCCGTCCGGCACCGCAACAGCAGGAACGAGGCCTGGTTCCGGCTGGAGTCCGTCAGGCGCAGCGCCTCGCGCCGTGACCTGTACACCGGGTACCGATCGGGTCGGAGCACGGTGGCCCTGACGCGGGGGGCGCGCCTGCTGGTCGTCTCGTGCGACAGCCCGTGGTCGATCACCCCGCGCGAGGTGACCCCGCACCCCAACCGGCGCGAAGGGGAGATCCCGCCCTTCTGGAAGCGCCTGCGCTGAGCACACGGGCCCCTCCCGCCCCGCGATCCGCCGGTCGGGCGGGAACCGCCGGCGGCGGCCGCCCCGGGAAGGGCCGGCCGCGCTGCCGGCGGGCCCGTGCTCCCGCTCCCGGCCCGTCCCGCGGGGCGGAGCGGCTCAGCCCAGGACGGCCTCGCCCAGCAGGCGAGCCGTGTCGGCGACGAGCTTGCTGTCGTTCGGCCCCTGCGGCGCCTCCGGCCTGGTCGTCAGGACCGCCATCACCACCGGCGCACCGGCCGGGCTCCAGACCACGCCCACGTCGTTGGCGACGCCGTAGGCGCTGCCGCCGCCGGTCTTGTCGGCCAGCCGCCAGCCGGGCAGGCCCTCCTTGAACCGCTGGGTGTTGGTGGTGTTGGCGAGCAGCCAGCCGGTGAGCCGGTCCCTGTCCGGGCGGGGCAGCGCGTCGCCGAGCACCAGCCGGGCGTAGGTCTCGCCGATGGCCCGTGGGCTGGTGGTGTCCTCGGTGCGCCAGGGTTCGGCGGAGTTCAGGGCCGGTTCCCAGCGGTCGAGGCGGGTGACGCGGTCGCCGAGGGACCGGGCGAAGCGGGTGATCGCGGTCGGCCCGCCCAGCTCGCGCAGGAGCAGGTTGCCCGCGAGGTTGTCGCTCTGGCTCACGGCGGCCGCGCACAGGGCCTCGACCGTCATCCCGTCGGCCACGTGGTCCTTGGTGACCGGGGCCCACTCGGCCGCCTCGACCTCGGCCGCGGTGTAGTGGATCCGGCGGGCCAGGAACTCCCCGTCGCGGTCGAGGTCCCGCAGGACGGCCGCCGCGGCCAGCGGCTTGAACACCGAACAGACCGGGAAGAGTTCCTCCGCCCGGTTGACCACCGTGCGGCCGGTGACCAGATTGCGGGCGTAGACGCCGATGCGGGCGCCGTGCTCCCGTTCCATGTCCCGCAGCCGACGCAGGGTGCCCGGGCCGGCGCCCGGCCGGGTGTCCGCCGACGCCCGGCCGGCGGCGCCGAGGCCGAGGGCGGCCAGGCCGCCGGTAGCGAGGGCCAGGACCGTACGCCGGGACGGAGGGCTTGCCACGCGCTTCACATCGTCTCCTCACCGTTGATCATCGTTACGGGAGGAAACACGCGAACCGCCCCAGGACGGTTGCACCCGCCCACGACACCGAGGCGGGACCGGCCCCTTCGGCCCGCACCCGGTCCCGGTCACCCGGCGCGGGGGCCCCGCGACGCGACGGCTCAGGCGACGAGCAGGCGCAGGCCCAGCTCGGCCGCGTCGAGCGCCACGAGGTCGCGGTTGCGCTCGGTCCAGCGGCCCGAGGCGAGGTCGGCCCGGAGCATGTTCACCGCCCGCTGCTCGGCCTGCGCGCCGACCCTGGTCCACACCGACACCGCGCGGCGCACCCGTTCGTCCAGGTACTCCTCGGGCCGGCGCCAGTGGGCCTCGAAGAAGCCGTCGGCACAGTCCCACGGGACGAGCACCGGCTCCGCGCGGCCCCCGATCGCCCGGGTCATGTCGGCGAGCGACGGCCAGTCGGCCAGAAGGCCGCCGAATTCGGGCAGGTAGTCGCGGGTGAGCCAGAACCGCTGGAGCCAGCCGGTGGTGCTCGCGTCGTACGTGAACACCACCACGCGGCGGGCCACCCGCCGCATCTCGCGCAGCCCTGCGAGGGGGTCCGGCCAGTGGTGGACGGTGCTGACCGCCATCGCCGCGTCGAAGGACTTGTCGGCGAACGGCAGGCGCTCCGCACTGGCGGCCACGCACGGCGCGGCGCCCGCCGGGCGCTGCGCCCGCATCACCGCCGACGGCTCGACCGCCGTGACCTCACGGTCCGGCGGCTCGTAGGAGCCGGTGCCGGCCCCGACGTTCAGCACGGTCCGTGCGTCCCCGAGCGCCTCCCAGATCCTCGCCGCGATCCGCGGTTCGGTGCGCCGGGTCGCCGGGTAGGCGGAGCCGATCGCTTCGTACAACTGGGCGCCGAACACCTTCAACTGGTCCTCCGGCGTCGTCCTGACCCCCATGGCCCGCTCCTCCAGTTCCTTGTCGATGGCCGTCACCATGACGGCGGTGCGGTCGCGCTGTTCCACCAGCAGGCCGCGCAGCCGGCGCAGGCGCGCGGTCGCGTCGGTGGCAGGGTCGTCCACCAGGTCCGCGATCTCACGCAGCCCGAACCCCAGCCGCCGGAAGGCCAGTACCTCCCGCAGGCGCTCCACGTCGCCCGCCGAGTAGGCCCGGTACCCCGCGCTCGTCCGCGCGGACGAGCGGACGAGGCCGATCTCGTCGTAGTGGTGCAGGGTACGGACGCTCACAGCGGCCAACTCGGCCACACGTCCAACGGTCAGGTGCTCGTGCTCTTCCACACCGGCGACTATGCGGCATCACGTCACGTGAGGGTCAAGCGCTTCCCGGGCCCCACCTCGCACCGCGCCCCGCCGGGGTCCACCGGGCCGCGGGCGCGGCCCCGGCCGTAATTCGGTTGACCCGGCTGCGGGTCGGCGTTGCACTGTCGCGGGGCACCGCGAGCGGCGGTGCCGGTATCCGGGGGAAGGCAGCCGCGCACATGGAGATCCGTCCGACGACCGACCAGGACTTCGACGTCTTCGTCGACACGATGCTCGCCGCGTTCGGGTTCTATCCGGAACCCCCGGTCGACGGGGGCGGGCAGTGGTGGTCGGCGCTCGAAATGGACCGGTGCCTGTTCGCGGTGGCGGCGGACGGGAAGCCCGTCGGCACCGCCGGTGCGTACTCCTTCGAGCTCACCCTGCCCGGTGGGAGCCCCGTCCCCGTCTCCGGGGTGACCGCCGTCGGCGTCCTGCCCTCCCACCGGCGCCGGGGCGCGCTCAGTGCCCTGATGCGGCATCAGCTCGCGGAGCTGCGCGCCCGCGGGGAGTTCCTCTCCGTGCTGCTGGCCTCCGAGGCCCTGATCTACCGCAGGTTCGGCTACGGTCCGGCGACGTACACGGCAGGGCTGACGGTGCCGCGCCACCGGGCGGCCCTCGCCGTTCCCCGGGCGCGCGGGGGGAACGGCGAACCGGTCGCGGGCACGGCGGCCGGTTCGATCGAGGTGGTGCGGAGCAGCCACTGCGGCGGGGTCCTGGAGGAGGTCTACGACCGGTACCGCCGCTCACAGCCCGGCGCGCTCTCGCGCCCTCACCGCTGGTGGTCCCTGCGTGCCGGGCAGCCCCCGATCTCGCCCGCGCCGCGGTACGTCGCCCTCCACCGGGACGCCGACGGCGTCGCGGACGGGTACGCGAGCTACACGATCGAGCCCGGAGCCTCGAGGACGATGAAGGTCGACGAGATCATCACCGCCGACGACGCCGTCCACACGGCCCTGGCCCGGTTCCTCCTCGAGCACGACCTCGTCCACCAGGTCTCCTTCAAGCACGTCCCGACCGACCACCCGCTGCGCTGGCAGTTCGAGGACTTCCGGGGCGGCGAGGTGACGGGAGCCGGCGACTGGCTCTGGGTGCGGCTGCTGGACGTCCCGGCGGCGCTGACCGCGCGCGGCTGGTGCGCGGACGGTGAGCTCGTCCTCGACGTCGAGGACCGGTTCCTCGGCGAGCGCGGCCGCCACCTGCTGACCGTCCGCAGCGGCAAGGCCGACTGCGTCCCCACCGACCGGGAGCCCGACCTGTCCCTGGACGTGAGCGACCTGGCCTCGGTCTACCTCGGCGGCACCGCCCCGAGCACCCTCGTGCGCGCCGGGCACATCAGGGCCCACCACCCGGGCGCGGCCGCCCTCGCCGACGCCCTCTTCCGGGCCGAGCGCTCCCCGCACTGCCTGCACTGGTTCTGACCGGCGGCGCATAGTGTGTTGATCATGTTGAGGGTGACGACGGGGGCAGGACGTCGATGACGACATGGACGCGTGGAACGGTCGACGAGACCGTCGAAGCGGTCAACGCGCTGACCGCGCGGTGGGCGGCGGTGACGACGGGGACGGCGGGCGACGCTCGTGCCGCAGGGCCGGGTGACACCGGCGGTACGGTCTTCTCCGCCGCCGCGGTGTGGCCCCTGCTCGCGTTCCTCGCCGACGGCGCGAGCGGACCCGCCCGCGCCGAGCTGGCGGAGGCCGTCGGACTGCCGGCCGAGCGGGCCGCCGACAGGGCGCGGGAGTTCCTGGCCGCGGCGGACCGGCTGCGCGGAGTCGACGCGGCCCTGGGCCTGTGGACCCATCGCCGGCTGAAGGTGCGCGAGGAGTGGACCGCCAAGCTGCCGCCGCGCACCCACGGCAAGCTCACCGGCTGGCACGCCCTCGACCGCAGGGCGCTCGACGCCTGGGCGGCCGAGTGCACCGACGGGCGCGTCACGAGGATGCCGGGCGGCCTGAGCCGTCACGCCGAGCTGGTCCTGGCCAGCGCGTTCACGCTGGCGACCCGGTGGATCCGCCCCTTCACCGCCGAGTCCGCCCTCCCCCGCAAGGGTCCCTGGAGCGCTCGGCAACTGGCCGGATTGTCACGCACCACCTCCCTGCTCGACCGGGTCGGCGTCGCCGACACCCCCGCAGGCCACGTCACCGGCCTCCGCGTCGTGGGCGACCGGGGCATCGACGTCCACCTGCTCCTCGGCGAGCCGGGCATGCCGGCCGGCCGCGTGCTCGCCGCGGGCGTGGACGTCCTCGCCGGGCGGCAGGCCCTGGTACCCGGCAGCCGGCTTCCGCAGGGAGAAGCCGGGCCCGGGCTCACCGTGGAGTCGGTCCGGAACTGGTATCCCGCCCGGCCGAAGCTCCACGTGCGGACCGTGGCCTTCGACATCGCCGCCGAACACGATCTGACGGCCCGTGCGGACGTGTTCGGGCTGCGCTCGGCAACGCGCGCGTCGGCCGACTTCCCCGGAATCTCCGGCAGGCGGCTCGCCGTCACCCGGGCCCGGCAGTCGGCCACCGCGGCCTTCACCGACCAGGGTTTCGAGGCCGCGGTCGTCACCGCGATCGCGATGGGGGAAACCAGCGCCCGCGAGCCCGAGCCGAAGTACACGAACAGGGAGGTGCACGCCTGCTTCCACCGCCCCTTCGGCTTCCTCGCCGTCCACCAGGCCTCCCGGCTCGTCCTCGCGGCCGGCTGGGTCACGGACCCGCAGCCCTACCGTGAGACCGAGATGGACTGGTGACAGCGGCGTAGCTGGGCCTGCGCGGCGCTCACCGGTGGGCGCGGTCGTCCCAGGGCCGGAAGTCCGCGAACTCGACGGGGTCGTCGTCCTCGTCCAGGGCGGCGAACCCGTGCGTGACCAGCGTGCCGCGCTGCCGGTCGAGGAGGGTGTCGATCAGGCCGCCGTCGAGCGGTGGTCCCCGGTCCGCGTGCCGGGGCCAGACGATCACCGGCCACGTGTCGGGATCCCCACCCTCGCTGAGCCAGCCGAGGGAACAGCCCCTCCCAGGAGCCGTCGCCGAGGTGGGGCCGCCAGGGCGGCGGCCAGGCGGCTTACGGGGTCGGCCGCCCGGCGTACCGCGAGGGTCAGCCGTGCGGGGTTCCGGCCGGCGGTGGGGTGGGGCGTGTGCGGGGGCTGCGGGACAGGGTGGTCCAGGCTGCCGACAGGCGGTCGACCAGTTCCGTCGTGGTCCGGGCGGCGAAGGAGAAGGGGAGGCGGATGTGGTCGTCGTGGGCGCCGCTCGGGTCCATGGCGTCGCCCGGGATGACCTCGGCGCCGTGGCGCAGTGCCAGCTGGGCGTACACCCGGGCGTCCGTGCCCGGGGGCAGCCGGATCCACAGGACGGAGCCGCCCCGGGGTTCCTGCCAGCTCCACTCCGGAAGCCGTTCGGCGAGGAGCCGGGTCATGGTGGCGAGCTGCTCGCGGCGGATGCGGGCCCGCTCGGGCGCGAGGGCCGGGAGCTCGGGGAGGAGCCGGGCGGCGAGGGCCTGGTCCAGGAGCGGGCTGCCGAGGTCGCCGAGCGCCTTGAGCCGTGCCAGGCGGGCCGCGACGTCCTGGGGTGCGCGGAGCCAGCCGATCCGCAGGCCGCCCCATACGGCCTTGCTCAGCGAACCCGCGGTCAGGACGGTTCCCCGGGCCGCGTGCGCGGCGATCGGCGGGGGAGCCTCGCCGGGGGCGAGGGCCGCCTCGTGGGCGCTGTCCTCCAGGACGGGGACGCCGTGTTCGGCGGCGAGTTCGGCCACCCGGCGGCGGCGGCCGGCGGACATCAGGACGCCCGTGGGGTTGTGGTGGGTCGGCATGAGGTAGAGCAGCGCGGGCCGGTGTGCGGCGAGCGCGGTGGCGAGCCGGTCGATCCGGACCCCGTCGGAGTCGACGGGGACGCCGGCCAGCCGGGCGCCGGCGGCTCTGAAGACGTCCAGGCAGCCCGGCCACCCCGGTGATTCCACCAGGGCGGTGGACCCGCGCCCGAGGTACAGCTGGGCGCTCAGGGAGACGGCCTGGGTGGCACCGGTGGTCACGACCACCTGCTCGGGCACGGTCGGCAGTCCGTGCCGGGTGTGGTGGGCGGCGATCGCCTGCCGCAGCGCGGGCAGTCCGGCCGGGTGGTAGCCGGCCTCGCGGAGCAGCCCGGGCAGGTCCTCCCGTACCAGCTCGAGCAGGGCCCGGCCCAGGTCCGGACCGCCGCCCTCGGCCGCCTGCCCCAGTGAGATGAGGTCCGGCGGCGGTGTGATCAGCCGTTGGACCACCGCGGTCGCCCGGCCCCCGCGCACGCGCCCGTCCACCGGCGCCCGGCGGCCGGCCGCGCCCGCCGACACCCGCGTGCCGCTGCCCCGGCGCGTCTCGATCAGGCCCGACCCGCGCAGTGCGTCGAACGCGGCGACCACCGTGGCCCGGCTGACCGCGAGGGCGTCGGCGAGCCGCCGCTCGGACGGGAGGCGGTCGCCGGCGCGCAGGTCCCCGGACCGCACGGCCCGGCCGAACGCCTCGGTGAGCCGCCGGTACAGCGGTCCCCCGCCCGAACTCCAGTCGCCCAGCAGGTCGATCAGCCCGTCCGGCTCGGGCGCTCCACGGTTCCGGTCCACTTTCCCCTCCATTGGCACGGGAGCACGGGCTCCCCTGCCGCGAGGCTAACGGCATGACCTCCCCATCCACCTCACCACTCGATCCCCGGCTGGCGGCCGTCTGCGACCTCTCGGTCTTCGCGGCGCGCGACGGTGCGGGACGGCACGAGTACGACGGAACCGTCCAGGACCTGTCCCCGGACGGCGTACGGCGCGGCCTCGCCGCGCTCGGCGGGCCGGCCGGCACCGAGCCCTACGCGGACCCGCACGACGAGGCGCACGCGGCGGCCGCGGAGGAAGCCCTCCGGGTCCGCTTCGGTGAACTCGAACTGCACCGCAGCAATCCCCTGTGGCACATAGAGAACCTGGACCTGGCCGGCTACGACCGCCCCTACGCGCCTGCGGACGAGCGGGACGCGGCCCGCAGGGCGCACCTGGGCCGGTGGCCTGACGCCGTGGACGGGGCGATCCGGGCCCTGGACCGGGTCCCCGCGCCGCTGGCCGGGGCCACTTTGCCGCTCGCCCGCGGTCTGGCGGCCTGCCTCGACCCCCGGGGCGGCCCGGTCCACGCCGCCGCCGGCCGGGCGCACGCCCGTTTCGTGGCCCATCTGGAGCGGGCCGCCGTCCAGGGCCCGCCGTCGGCGGCGCTCGGCGGGCCGGCCCTCGCCCGGCTCCTCGGCTCGGCCGAAGCCTGCGCCGTCGACCTGACCGCACTGTCCGCCCGGGTGGATGCGGAACGGGACCGCCTGCGCACGCTGCTCGACGAAGCGCTGCGCCGCGTCGACCCGGAGGCCGCGCCGGCCGCTACCGTACGGGCCCTGCAGGCCGACCATCCCGAAGCCGACGGCCTGCTGGGGGAGTTCGCGGCGCTCGTCGAGGAGACGGTCGCCTGGACCGCCCGGCACGATCTGGTCCCCCACCACGATGTGGAGGTGGACGTCCTGCCGATGCCGCAGTCCCAGCGCCGGGCCCTGGCCGGGCTCTTCGCGTCCGCGCCCCACGAGCCCGACGCACCCAGCGCCTTCCGCGTCTGCCTCCCGGACTCCGGGTGGACGGGGGCGGAGCGCGACCAGTGGCTGTCGACGGGCTTCAACCGGACCCTGATGCCCAACATGGCCGTCCACGAGGTGGCACCCGGACACGCCAGTCACGGCCGGGCGCTGCGCCGGGCGGCGTCCGACGTCCGCCGCACGCTCCACTCGGACGCCTTCATCGAGGGCTGGGCCCACTACTGCGAGGAACTGGCCCTGGAGCAGGGCTTCCGCGCGGGCGACGCGCGCGTCGCGGTCGCGGTCGCCCAGGACGCGCTGCGCCGCGTCACCCGCTTCGCCTGCGCCATTGGCCTCCACACCGGAGCGATGACCCTGGCGGACGCGGCGGCCCGGTTCACCGAGGACGTCTCGCTGGCCGGGCCCGCGGCCCTGCACGAGGCGGAGCGCGGGCTGTTCGACCCCACGTACGGCCGCTACACCTGGGGCAAGTTCGCCATCCTCGACCTGCGCGAGCAGGCCGTGGCCCGCTGGGGCGGCGCCTTCTCGCTCCGTCGCTTCCACGGCGCCCTCTTCGACCTCGGGGCCCCGCCCCTCGGCCTGGTACACACGGCACTGGAACGCGGATGAACCCCCTCGCCGCCTTCGCCCTGGCCACGGTCGTCCTGGTGGCGGTGCCCGGACCCAACCTGCTCTACATCGTCACGCGCAGCGTGCAGGACGGACGGCGGGCCGGCATCGTCTCGGCCCTCGGGGTGGAGAGCGGGACCCTCGTCCACTTCCTCGTCGCGGTCTGCGGACTGGCCACCGTCATCACCGACCATCCCCCCGCCTTCGCCGTCCTGCGCTACGCGGGCGCCGGCTACCTGGCCTGGCTGGGCGTACGGGCACTGCTGCGCCGCGGGCCCTCCGCCGCCGTGGGGAGGGGGGAGCCCGGAGCCGACGGCGCCGGGGGTGGCGGGGGCGGCGGGGGCGGCGCCACCGCGGCCGACCGGCCCGACCGGCGCCGGCTGCTGCGCCTCTATCGCGACGCCGTGCTCGTCAACGTGCTCAACCCCAAGGTCGTCCTGTTCTTCCTGGCCTTCCTCCCGCAGTTCGTGCCCGCAGGCCTGTCCTCCGCGCAGACCCGCGCGCACATGCTCGTCCTCGGCGCGGTCTTCCTGGCCATCGCCCTCGCCTTCGACCTCTGCTACGCGCTGGTCGGCGCCGCGCTCGCCGGCCGCCTGCGCGGCACCCCGCGCCGGGACCGCCGCCTGTCGTACGTGACCGGCGGCGTCCACCTCGGCCTGGCGGCCCTGGTGCTCGTCTGACGCGGGGGGCGCCGGTCCTCGCGGCCGGGGCGGGGCCGGCCGACCGGGCACTGCGCCCGCCGCCGGCCCGCCACGCCCTCGGGCTCGGCCCGGCGTGCGCACCGCTCCCCTGCGGCGCCGACGGATCCGGGCGCTGATCCCGCAAGCCCGCCGGCCGTGCCCCCTACCCCCGGGTGCCGTGGCGGGAGGGTTCCTCCGGCGGCGGGAAGAAGCCCGACCGCGTGAAGTGGGCCACCGTCGCGGCGAAGCCCTCGGCCGTCAGCGGCGCCGGGAGGACGTCCGGCAGCAGGGTCCGGGTCGGGGAGACGTCGTACCGCAGGGCGGTCTCGTCTCCGCCGTCGCGGACGGTGGCGAGCAGGGACAGGCCCGTGGGGAGGCGGTGGGCCTCGACGTGGGCGGCCCAGGCGGCGCCGGTGGTGCCGGTGATGCGGTGGCCCAGCGCGCGGAGCCAGCCGACGGCGGTGTCCAGGCCCAGCCTCCGGTCGGCGGCGATGTGGAAGGTACGGCCGACGGTGTCCGGGCGTCGGGTGAGCGCGACCACGGCGGCCCGGACGTGGTCGACCGGGACCAGGTCGAAGACGGTCTCCCCGCCGGGGTCCTCGGTGGGGGCGAGGCCCGCCTCCACGCATGCCTTGAGCAGCAGCCAGAAGTAGTCGGAGGGCTGGCAGATGCCGGTGGCCGTGTCCGCGGCGATCCGGGTCGGGCGGTGGACGGTGACCGGCAGGCCGCGGTCGGCGGCCTGTGCCAGCAGCCTCTCGGCCGCCCACTTGCTCTGCGCGTAGCCGTGCCGGAGCAGCCCGGGGCCGGGCAGCGGGTCGTCAGGGTGGACGACGGGACCCGCACCGGGTTCCGGGGCCAGGACGCCGACGGTGGAGATGTGGTGGAGGGGTACGGTCCGGTGCCGGGCGGCGAGACGGAGCAGCTCGACGGTGCCGCCGACGTTCGCCGCCTTGAGCCGGTCGTAGGTGTGCGCCAGGTTGACGGCGGCGCCGCAGTGGTAGACGGCGTCGGCGGTACGGGCCAGCTCGTCGAAGAGCTCCGGCGCCAGGCCCAGGCGCGGTGCGGCCAGATCGGCCGGGACCGCGTGCACGCGGCCGGCGAACCCGGGCCGCCACAGCCGGCGGGCGTTCAGGGAGGCGAGGACCCGGGCCCGGGCCGCTTCCGCGTCGGCGGCGCGGACCAGGCAGTGCACCTCGGCCGGGGTCCGGGTGAGCAGTTCGTACAGGAGGTGGGCGCCGAGGAACCCGGTGGCCCCGGTGAGCAGCAGCCGGCGCGGATCGGCGGTCCAGGACGCGACGGTCCCGGCGGGCCGGACGTCGGCGGGCAGGACCGCGTCGGCGGACAGGCCGCGGGCCTCCTCGTCGGCCGCGCCCGTTCCGTCGAGGCGGGCCGCGAGGGCGCCGGGGGTGGGGGAGCCGAAGACGGCATGGGCGGGGAGGGCCGTGCCGGTCGCGGCGCGCAGTGCGAGGACGAGGCGGACGGCCAGCAGGGAGTCTCCGCCGGCCTCGAAGAAGTTCTCGTCCGGGCCGGCGGGCGGCTGCCCCAGCACCTCCTGCCAGGCCGCGGCGACGATGCGCCCGGCGGCGGTGGCCGGGGGTGCGGCGGGGGTGGTGGCGGGCCCCGTGGGAGGCAGGGCGCGGTCCAGCGCGAGCCGGTCGAGCTTGCCGGTCGCGGTACGCGGGAATCCGGCGTGGGCCAGGACCCGCGAGGGCACGCAGTACGCGGGCAGCACGGCGGCCAGCGCGGTACGGACCTCGCCGGGGGTGGGGCCGGGCGCGCCGGGGCCGGGTACGAAGTGGGCGTGCAGCCGGGGGCCGGCGGGCCCGGGGACCACGGTGACGGCGGCCTGCGCGACGCCCGGCAGGGCGCGCAGCGCAGACTCCACCTCGCCGGGTTCCACCCGGTGGCCGCGGATCTTGACCTGGTCGTCGTCGCGTCCCAGGAACTCGATGAGCCCGTCCGGGCCGAACCGGCCCAGGTCGCCGGTCCGGTAGCACCGTCCGCCCGCCGCGCGGGGGTCCGGGCGGAAGCGGAGCCCGGTCTGCTCCGGGTTCCCCAGATAGCCGTCGGCCACCGGGGTGCCGGCCACCCGGATCTCGCCCGGCGCGCCCTGCGGCACGGGCCGCCCGGCCCGGTCCAGGATCTCGACGCGGGCGTTCTGCACGGGGCGGCCGATGGGCGGCCGGGCGGGCCAGTGCGCGGGGTCGCCGGTCAGCCGGTGCGCGGTGACCACGTGGGTCTCCGAGGGGCCGTACTGGTTGTCCAGCGACGCCCCGGTGCCGGCGAAGAACGCGCGGACGGCGGGGGTGACGTGGAGCTGCTCGCCGGAGGTGACCACCTCGGGGACGGGGCAGCCGATGCCGGACGCGGCGGCGTGGTCGGCGAGCTGCTGGAGGGCGACGAAGGGCAGGAAGAGCCGGTCGACGCGCTGGTCGGCGGCGAGGGCGAGGAGCAACGCGGGGTCCTTGCGCGCGTCCTCCCCGGCCAGCACCAGGGTGCCGCCGCCCGCCCAGGTGGCGAAGAGCTCCTGGAAGAAGACGTCGAAGCCGATGGGGGCGAACTGGAGGGTCCGGGGGGCCGGGGCGGAGCGGCGGCGCTGCCAGTCCGCCAGGTTGGCGAGGCTCCGGTGCGGCATGGCGACGCCCTTGGGCGCGCCGGTGGAGCCGGAGGTGTAGACGGCGTAGGCCGGATCGTCCGGGCCGGCGGAGGCCAGGGGGGACGCGTCCGCTCCGGAAGCGGCGGGCTCGGGCACGGCAGGCCCGGACGTGGCGGACTCCGGCGCAGTAGGCCCGGACGCGACGGACTCAGGCGCAGTAAGCCCGGACGCGGCGGACTCAGGCGCAGTAAGCCCGGACGCAGCAGGCCCGGACGCGGCAGGCCCGAGCACAGCAGGCCCGGACGCGGCGGACTCAGGCGCAGCAGGCCCGGACGCAGCAGGCCCGGACGCGGCAGGCCCGAGCACAGCAGGCCCGGGCACGGCAGGCCGGGGCGCGCCGGGCCCGGCCGGCGGCTCCGGGGTGTTCAGGTCGAGCACCCGCAGGTTCGCGGCGGCCGGGCGGGGCCCCGTGGTGTCCGTGCGGGTGAGCAGGATCGAGGCGCCGCTGTCCGCGAGCACCAGGTCGGTCCGCCCGGCCGGCAGGGCGGGGTCGAGCGGAACGCAGCAGGCACCGCTCTTGAGGACGGCGAGTACGGCCGCCGGGACGTCGGGGCCCCGGTCCAGGCGGACGGCGACGCGCCGGCCGGGGCCCGCGCCGAGGGCGGTGAGCCGCCGGGCGAGCCGGTCGGCGGCGGCGTCGAGGGCCGCGTAGCCGATCTCGCGGGAGCCGTCGACGACGGCCGGCCGGTCCGGGGTGAGCCGTGCCTGGCGGCTGAACGCCTCATGGGCCAGGAGCGGTTCGGCGGGGGCCGCGGGCCCCTCGGTGAACTCCCGGGCGACGCGGTCGTACTCGGCGTCGGAGAGCATCGGCAGCTCGCCGACCGGTGTGTCCGGCCGGGCCAGGGCACCGTCGAGCAGGGTGGTGAACCACTGGGCGATGCGCTGCGCGTGCGGGGCGTCGTACAGGGCGCCGGCGAAGGTCAGCAGGCCGAGGTAGCCGCCGTCCTCGGGCACCAGGTGGAAGAAGAGGTCGAACTTGGCGGTGCCGTGGTCGATCCGGACCTGCCGGGCGGTGATCCCGGGGAGGTCGAGGCCGGGCGCGGCGGCGTCGTCGACGGTCAGGACCACCTGGAAGAACGGGAACCCGGCCGGGCTGCGCTCGCCGTCGAGGGCCTTCACGAGGTGGCCGAAGGGGATGTCGCGGTGGGTGACCGCGTCCCACACGGTCTCCTTGGTGGAGCGCAGGAGCTCGGCGAAGGTGCGCGCGGGGTCCGCGGTCTGACGCAGCGGCAGGACGTCGGTGAGGCAGGCGAGGAGCGGTTCGAGGTCCGGTTCGTCGCGGCGCGAGACCGGGGTGCCGATGACCACGTCGTCCTGGTCGCAGGAGCGGGCCACCAGCGCGGTGAGCGCGGCGGCCAGGACGCAGAAGGTGCTGGTGCGGTGGAGCCGGGCGAGTGCGCGGATCCGGCGGCCGGTGCCGGGCCCGATGCGGAAGCGGACCTGCCCGCCGCGGTGGTCGGGAACGTCCGGGCGGGTGCGCGCGGAGGGCACGGTGGACCGGGCGGGCGCGCCGGCCAGTACCCGCCGCCAGTGGGCGAGCAGTTCCCCGTGGTGGGCGGCGGGCCGGGACCGCTGCTCGCGGGCGTGGTCGGCGAAGGTCTTCTCCAGCGGCGGCAGCTCGGCGGGCCGCCCCTCCAGCGCCGCCCGGTAGCGGGCGCTGAACTCCAGGTCCAGCAGGCGGAAGCACCAGCCGTCGACCAGGGCGTGGTGGAGGGCGACGGCCAGGACGGCGTCCTGCGGCCCCACGTGCAGGAGCGTGGCCCGCAGGAGCGGGGGCCGGGTGAGGTCGAGGGGGCCGGCGACCGCCTCGCGCAGAACCCGGTCCAGCTCGCCGGGCGGCACCGTGCGCCGGTCCACGCGCACGGGGCGGGGCTCCTCGGCGTACTGCACGGCCCGGCCGTCCTCCAGGACGAGGCGCGAGCGGAGGGTGGCGTGCCGCTCCACGATCCCGGTGAGCGCGGTCTCGACGGCCCGTGCGTCGAGGGGGCCGCGCAGCCGGTGGTTCCACGATTCGACGTAGCGCGAGGCTCCGTCGTGGAGCTGGTCGTTGAGCCAGATCGACTCCTGCTCGTACGTCATGGGGTACGGAGCGGACGGGGAGGCGGCGGTCATGACGTGCTCCGTGCGGCGGTGAGGGTGGACAGCAGGGCGGCCGGGTCGACCTTGCCGTTGGGGGTGACGGGCAGGTAGGGCACCCGGTAGACGGCGGCGGGCACGCTGTAGCGGGGCAGCCGGTCGGCGAGGGAGCGGCGGATGACGGCGGCCGTCAGATCGCTGGACCACGAGGTGTAGAAGAGCGCCAGGTGGTCGGGGGCGGCGCCGGCCGCGCCCGGGCCGGTTTCCCGGGCGGGGACCGGCAGGACGTGGCAGTGCCGGATGCCGGGAACGGTGCGCGCCACCGACTCGATGCCGGCGGGCTCCAGACGATGGCCGGCGATCTTGACCTGGCGGTCGGCGCGGCCGAGGAAGTGCAGCACGCCGTGCCGGTCGAACGCGCCCCGGTCGCCGGTGCGGTACGCGGGCCGCGGCCGCCCCTCCAGGGTGAGGGTGGTGAACGCGGCGCGGGTGGCGGCCGGGTCGGCCAGGTATCCGCGGGCCAGGCCCTCGCCCGTCACCCAGATCTCGCCGCCGACCAGGTGCACGTCCGTGCCGGGGACGGGGGTGCCGATCGGGATGCCGTCCGGCAGATCGCAGTCCTCGGGGCGGATGGTGTGCGTGGTGGCGAAGACGCAGCTCTCCACCGGGCCGTAGCCGTTGATCAGGGTGATGCCGGGGTGGCGTGCCAGGAAGGACCGCACGTGGGGCGGGGAGAGGGTCTCGCCGCCGGTCAGGACGGTGCGCAGGCCGTCGAACGCGTCGACGTCCTCGTCCACGAACAGGTTGAAGACCGCGGAGGTGAGCCAGAGGGTGTCCACCCCGCTCCGCTCGCGCAGCCGGCGCAGGTCGTCGGGGAGCAGCTGGTCGGGGGCGGCGAGGGCGCAGGTGCCGCCGGTGGTGAGGGGGCCCCACACCTCCAGGGAGAAGGCGTCCCAGGAGGCGGGCGCCGCCTGGGCCGTGGTGCGTCCGGGGCCCAGCCCGGCGAGGGGCCGGCCGGCGAACAGCCGGGTGGTGGCGGCGTGCGGGGAGAGCACGGCCTTGGGCGGGCCGCTGGTGCCCGAGGTGAAGAAGACCGCGGCGGTGGAGCCGGCGTCGACCTGGAGGTCGACGGCCCGGACCCGGCGGGCGGCGGCCTCCTCCAGGGTCCCGGCCGGCGGGGTCCACACGCGGGTACGGCGGCCCGCGGCCGGCTCGTCGTCGGACTGCGGGGCGGAGGTGACCATGACGGGGGACCCGAGCCGGCTGACGGTCTCGCGGCGCCGGAACGCCGGCTGGGCGGGGTCGAGGACGGCGTACCCGGCCCCGCACTTGAGGACCGCGAGCAGGACGGCGATCAGCCGCGCGCCGCGGGGCATGCCGACGGGCACCAGGTCGCCGGGGCGCACGCCGAGGTCCTGGAGGCCGGCGGCGTACGCGTCGGCGGCGTGGTCGAGGGTGCGGTACGAGATCCGGGCGGAGCCTTCGACGAGCGCCGTGGCCCCGGGGCGCAGACGTGCCTGCCGGGTGACGGCCGTGTGGACGAGACGGCTGCCGGGCCCCGGCGCGGCCGCGCTTTCACGCGGCATTGCGCATCTCCGTACAGGAGGTGAGGAATTCCCGCAGGGAAGCGCTTTCGAAAAGGTCCTGCGGGGCGAAGGGAATTCCCGTCAGGGTGCGCAGGCGGGCGCAGATGCGCATCGCCTGGAGTGACGTTCCGCCGATGTCGAGGAATTGCGTGCCGGGGGTGACGTCCGCATTCCCGGTGACATCGCGGACCACCTCCAGGAAGGCGTCGGGGACATCGGCTCCCCCTGCCCCGTGCGCGTGGAAGAGGGTGCCGCACGGCCGGCCGGACAGCGCCTCGGCCGCCTGCGCGGCGGAGGTCAGCAGGACCGTGATGCCGGCCTCGGTGGCGCTGCGGGCGGCGGCGAGCTTGCTGGCCATGCCGCCCGTGCCGAGCCCCGATCCGGGCGAGGAGAGGTCGAGTCCGCCGAGTTCGGCGCCGGAGCGCACCTCGGGGATGCGCCGGCTGCCGGGCAGCCGCGGATCGGCGTCGTAGAGCCCGTCCACGTCGGAGAGCAGCACCAGCCGGTTGGCCCGGACCAGTCCGGCGACCAGGCCGGCGAGCCGGTCGTTGTCCCCGAAGCGGATCTCGTCCGTGGCGACGGTGTCGTTCTCGTTGACCACCGGCAGCACCCCCATCGCCAGCAGCGCGTCCAGGGTGCGGCGGGCGTTTCCGAACTGCCCGTCGCGCGTGACGTCGTCGTTCGTGAGCAGGACCTGGCCGACGCGGATGCCGTACCGGGCGAACGAGGCCGTGTAGCGGGCGATCAGCAGCCCCTGTCCCACGCTGGCGGCGGCCTGCTGATGGGCGAGGTCGGCCGGCCGGGCCGCGAGGCCCAGCGGAGCCAGGCCCGCGGCGATGGCCCCTGAGGACACCAGCACCAGCTGCTCGCCCCTGCCCAGGGCCGCGGCCAGCGCGTCGACCAGCGCGTCCAGCCGTTCGGCGTCCAGGCCGCCGGCCGCGGTCGTCAGCGAGGAGGAGCCCACCTTCACCACGGTGCGGACGTCCCGTCCCCCGTCCGGTGTCCCCGGTTCCCGTGTCCGTACGACTGTCTGCACGACAGATCCCCCTCAAAAGGCTTTTCTTCCAGTGGAGTTGGCCTGAACCGGCCTGGCTGGTTCTTTCTACCAGCGCACCGGGGGCGGGGCCCGGCGACGGCTGACAGGAAACTGCCGGGACCGGTGCAGCTTCCTGATCCGGCCGGATCTGGTACCGCCGAATTCCCGGTGCGAGATTTCTTCCGTCGGCTCGACCGGCAGCCACATCCGGTGCGGAGGAAAGAGGGAAGTCGTGTCCACCACCATTGAGTACACCGACCCTGTCGAAGGCTTCGGCGGCTGGCTCGTCTACGACGGGCACACCGCCGACATCGCCGCCGGCGGATTCCGTGTCCAGCCCGGCGTCACCGAGGAACTGGTCGCCTCCCTGGCTTCCCGGATGACCCTCAAGCAGCGCGTGCTCGGCCTCGGCGTCGACGGTGCCAAGGCCGGCATCGACTACGACCCGGCCTCCCCGGGCAAGCCCGCCGCGGTCCGCCGGTTCCTGGCCTTCCTGCGCGAGGAGCTGTCCGAGCGGTTCAGCATGGGCTGCGACATGGGCACCCGCTGGCACGAGCTGGAGGAGCTGGCCGCCCTGGAGGGCATCCCCTCCATCAAGTACGTGGTGAAGAAGGCCCAGGGCATCGGCGACCAGGACTTCTTCGACCGGCTGCGCGCCCTGGACGCCCCGGTGGGCGCACTCACCCTCGGCCAGCGCCGGGCCGGCCACGCACTGGCCCACGCGGCCCTGGCGACCGCTCGCCGCCAGGGCCGCGAGCTCTCCGCCCTGACCTGCTCCCTCCAGGGCTTCGGCAACATGGGCCGGGCCGCCGCCTACTCGCTGCTGGAGCACGGCGTCCGCATCACCGCCGTCGCCGACGCCCACGCCTGCGTGGTCGACCCCCGCGGGCTGGACATCGCCCGGATGCTGGACAGCGACCAGACCAGCGCCGTCGACTCCCTCGCCCCGGGCGCCCTGCGCCTGCCCCGCGAGAGCCTGCTGGACCTGCCCGCGGACGTGCTGATCCTCGCCGCGGGCGAGAACGCCATCGGCGACGAGCAGGCCCGGGTGCTGCCGTGCCCCGTGGTCGTGGTCGGGTCCAACCACGGGCTCAGCGCCCCCGTCGAGCAGACGCTCGCCGACCACGGGGTGCTGGTCGTACCGGACTTCATCGGCGGGATCGGCGGCTCCGCCTCGATCGACGCGCTGTTCGGCCCGGCCGCCACCCCCACGCCCCAGGAGGTCCTCGACAGCGTCGCCGCGATGATGGACGACCTCCTGGACGACCTGCTCAGCCGGGCGCGCAACCTGCGCACCACCCCCCGCCAGGCGGCCCTCGACTTCGCGTCCGTGGCGATCGACAAGCGGGGCGACCGCCCCTACGGCACCGGCCCCTACTCCCAGAGCGCGCTGCGCCGTGCCGCCCGTTCCCGCCGCACCGTCATCGGCGCCACCACCGGAGAGAACCGTTGAGCACCCTCACCCTGCCCGCAGCCCGGGCCACCGCCGCCGCTCCCACCCAGGACACGACCACGACCATGGACACCGCAGCGGACGACGGGCTCTGTACCCACGAGCGCGGCCACATCACCGACTCCCGTTTCTACGGCCACATCTACGCCACCGAGACCAGCCGGGAGATCTTCTGCGACGTCTGCCGCTTCCAGAGCTGGCTGGACGTCGAGGCCCAGCTCGCCCTCGCCCAGGCCGAACTCGGCATGATCCCCCAGTGGGCCGCCGACCGCATCGCCGACAGCGCCCGCGTCCACCTCCTCGACCTGGACGGTGTCCGGGCCGAGATCCGCCGCACCGCGCACTCGCTGGTCGGCGTCCTGCGGGCGTTCCAGGCGGTGTGCGGACCCGAGGCGGGCGAGTTCATCCACTTCGGGACCACCACCCAGGACGTCCAGGACACCGGCCAGGTCCTGGCCATGAAGCGGGTGCTGGACAACCTGCAGCAGCTGATCGCCGGACTGGTGGCGCGCCTGGTGGAGATCTCCGAGGAGCACGCCGCCACGGTGGTGCTCGGACGCACCCACGCCCAGCCGGCCCTGCCGATCGGCTTCGGCCTGAAGGCCTCCGGGTGGATCGACGAACTCCTCCGCCACGCCGAGCGCATCGAGGCGATGCGGCCGCGCGTGCTGGTGCTCCAGCTGTTCGGCGGCGCCGGCTCCATGGCCGGCTTCGACGGCCGCGGCCCGGAGCTGCTGGAGCGGCTCGCCGAGCGGCTCGGCCTGAGCGTGCCCGACACCGGCTGGCACGCGGCCCGCGACCGCATGGTCGAGTACGTCTCCACCCTCGCGATGGTCTCCGGCACCCTGGGCCGGATCGCCGACGAGATCCGCACCCTCGGCCGGCCGGAGATCGGCGAGGTGCAGGAGGCCTGGTACCTGGGCAAGGTCGGCAGCTCCACGATGCCCCACAAGCGCAACCCCGAGGGCTGCGAGCAGATCGTGGTCATGGCGCGGCTGGCCGCGGCCCAGGTCGGCACGGCGCTCACCGCGATGGGCGGCGACCACGAACGGGACGGCCGGACGCTGCGCATGGAGTGGGTGTGCGTCCCGGACGTCTCCCACTACACCCTGACCGCCTGCGAGATCACGACGCGGGTCCTCAAGGGACTGTCGGTGCGGTCCGAGCGCGCACTGGCCAACGTGCTGTCCGTACGGGACCAGGTCGCCACCGAGAGCCTGATGCTCGCCTTCGCCGGCCACCTGGGCAAGCAGACCGCCCACGAGCGGATCTACCAGCTGATCCAGCAGGGCATCAGCGAGCAGCGGTCCCTGCGCGAGCTGATCGAGGCCGACGCCGAGCTGGGCCCGGTGCTGAGCGCCCAGGAGCTGGACGTGCTCTTCGACCCCGCGCGGTACCTGGGCGAATCCGTCCGCCTGACCCACCGCGTGACCGAGCGGGCCCGCGCATGGCTCCGCGGACGGGACGACACGGCCGCCTAGGGCTGCCCCCGGCGCTCCCGCGGGAGCCCGCCGAGGGCAGCCGCCCGGCGCCGCCGGCGCCGGGCGCCGCCCCCGGACCGCCGTCGCCGGTCCGTGCGGCACGTACGCCCGCATCCCCACCAGCCTCCTCCGCGCGGTCCGGCCGCGCCCCCACCCCGTTTCGAGGAACGATCCGATGAACCCCGTAACCGCCGTCCCGCTCTCCTCCGGCCAGCAGTCGCTGTGGCTCGACGAATCGCTGCGCGGCGGGTCCGCCGTCTACAACGTCCCCGTCGCCTACGAGATCCGCGGCGCCCTCGACACCGGTGCCCTGGCCCGGGCCCTGACCTCGCTCCTGGCGCGCCACCCGGCGCTGCGCAGCAGCGTCCACGTCACCGACGGGGAGCCGTCGCTGGTCACCGCCGCCCCGGGCGAGGTGCCGCTGGAGGTACGGGACCTGCGCGGCCGTCCGGCCGCCGAAGCGGCCCGCGCCGCCGAGGCGTTCGCCGCGCAGCCGCTGTCGCTGTCCGCGCTGCCGCTGCTGCGCGCACTGCTGCTCCGCACCGGCGAGCGGGAGGCGCTGCTCGTCCTGGTCGTCCACCACGGGTGCTTCGACAGCTGGTCCGTCGAGGTCCTGCGCGGCGAGCTCACCGCCGGCTACGAGGCGGCCCTGGCCGGCACCCCGCTGCCCTCCGGAGAACTGCCGGCCTACGCCGAGCAGCACCGGATCGCGCTGGCCGAGGCGGCCGAGGGCCACGCGGAGGACCTGGCCTACTGGACCGAGCGGCTGGCCGGCGCCCCCGCGGAGAGCACCTGGCCGCACGACCTGTCGCGTCCCGAGGCGGCGACCCAGCGGGGCGCGACCGAGGCCTTCGGCGTCCCCGGCGAACTGGCCGCCGCCCTGCGGGCCCTGGCCCGCAGGCAGCGCACCACTCCCTTCGCCCTGTTCACGGCCGCCGTCCAGCTGCTCCTGGCCAGGGTCTCGCAGGAGCCCGCCGCCCCCGACGGCACCGTCGACGTCGCGATCGGCACCCCGGTGGCCCGCCGCGAGCACGCCGCCGCGGAGCAGCTGATCGGCTACCTGGCCAACACGGTCGTGCTGCGCCGCCGGATCTCGCCGGAGGAGTCCTTCGCCGACCTCGTCGCCCGCACCGGCAAGGAACTGCGCGCCGACCTGGGACGCGCGGCCCTGCCCTTCCCGGCCCTGGTGAAGGCGCTGGCACCGGGGCGGAGCCCGGACCGTTCGCCCTTCTTCCAGGTGATGCTGGTCGTGGAGGACGCGCCCGAGGCCGAGCTGCGGCTGGGCACGGCGACCGGACGCGCCGTCCCGCTGCACTCGGGGACCGCGAAGTTCGACCTCACCCTGACCCTGGTCCCCGACGCGGCCGACGGCTACCGGGGCACCCTGGAGTACGCCACCGGCGTCTACACCCCGGCGGCAGCCCAGGAGTTCACCCGCGCCCTGCTGCACCTGCTGCGCGGCGCCGCGGCCGACCCGCTCGCCCCGGTGGGCGCCCTCCCGCTGACCGCGGCGGCGGACGTCCGTACGGACGGCGAACCCGCCGGCGGGCGGCGGAGCGCGCGACCGGCGACCGCCCACGAGCTGTTCGACCGGACCGCGGACCGCATCCCGGGGGCCCCGGCCCTGCGCTGGGACGGCGGCGAGCTCGACTACGCCCGGCTGCGGCTCGCCGCGGACCGGCTGGCCCGCAGGCTCGGGGCCAACCGGGCGGTGGCCCTGTGCGCGCACCGCTCCCCCGAACTCGCCGTCGCCCTGCTGGCGGTGCTCAGGAGCGGCGCCGGCTACGTGCCGCTCGACCCGGCGTACCCGCGCGAGCGCCTGGACTACATGCTGGAGGACAGCGGGGCCGAGCTCCTGCTCGTGCACTCCGACGTGGCCGGCACCCTCACGGTGCCCGAGGGCGTGCGCGTGCTGCTGCTGGACGACGTCCTCGAAGGGCTCGACGCCCCGGAGTCGCCGGACACGGCGCCCGCACGACGGGAAGGGGACGCCCCGGCGGAGTCCGGCCTCGGCTACGTCATCTACACCTCGGGCTCCACCGGTCTGCCCAAGGGCGTCGAGATGCCGCACGGGCCGCTCGCCAACCTCATCGACTGGCAGCTCGGCCGCTCCGCGTCCGCGGAAGGCTGGAACACCCTGCAGTTCGCGGCGTTCAGTTTCGACGTGGCCTTCCAGGAGCACTTCTCGACCTGGGCGAGCGGCGGCACGCTGGTCCTGGTCGACGAGGAGGTGCGCCGCGACCCGGCACGGCTCCTCGGCTACCTGGAGACCCAGCGGGTGCACCGGGTGTTCGCCCCCTTCGTCGCGCTCCAGCAGCTGGCCGACGCGGCCGCCGAGACCGGGATCTACCCGCAGGCGCTGCGCGAGGTCGTCACCGCCGGCGAGCAGCTCCAGGTGACCGACGCGCTGCGCACCTTCTTCACCCGTGTGCCCGCCTTCCTGGAGAACCAGTACGGCCCTTCGGAGACGCACGTCGTGACGGCGGAACGCCTGGCGGGTACGCCGGACAGCTGGCCGGACCTGCCGGCCATCGGCCTGGCCGTGCAGCACACCCGGGTGGAGATCCTCGACGACCGCCAGCAGCCGCTGCCGGCCGGTGTGCCCGGCGAGATCTGCGTCTTCGGAGCGGCGCTCGCCGACGGCTACCGCGGCAAGCCCGAGATGACGGCGGAGCGCTTCGTGGTCCGCGGCGGCCACCGCCTCTACCGCACCGGTGACTTCGGCCGGACCCTGCCCGACGGGCGGATCCAGTGCCTGGGCCGCCGCGACGGCCAGGTCAAGGTCCGCGGCTACCGGATGGAGCTGGGGGAGATCGAGGCCCAGGTCCGCCGTCAGGAGGGGGTCGCCGACGCGGTGGTCGTCGTGGACGAATCGCCCACCCGGGCCAAGCGGCTCATCGCGCACTGCCTGCCCGCCGCCGGCGCCGAGCTGTCCCCGCAGCGCCTGCGCCGGGCCCTGCGCGGAGTCCTGCCGGACTACATGCTGCCGTCCGCCTACGTGGTGGTCGACGGCTTCCCGCTGACCCCCAGCGGCAAGGTCGACCGCAAGACGCTCGCCGCCCGCCCCCTGCCCGGGGCGGCCGCCGGCGGCGGCACGGCCGCGGCCCGCGACGCCGTCGAGTTCGAGATGTGCGACCTGTGGGCCAAGGCCCTGGGCCGCGCCACCGTCGGCATCGACGAGGACTTCTTCGACCTCGGCGGGGACTCGCTCACGGCGGTCCGCCTGATGGGCTCGGTCCGCGCCCACTTCGGAACCGGGCTGGAGCTCAACGAACTCTTCCGCGCCCCCACCGTCGCCGCCCTGGCGCGCCGGGTCCGTGACGGTGCGGAGGCCGAGCCGGCCGGCCCGCTGGTGCGGCTGCGGGCGGGCGTGGAGGGTACGGCGCCGCTGTACCTCTTCCCGCCGCTCGCCGGCACGGTGGTGCGCTACGCCCCGGTCGCCCGCGCCCTCGGCGAGGGGCTGACCGTCTACGGCCTGCAGTCGCCGGGCATCCAGCCCGGCGAGGAGGCCTGCTCCACCCTCGCGGACATGGCCCGCGTCTACATCGAGCACATGCGCAAGGTCCACCCGGGCGGTCCCTGGCACGTGGGCGGGTACTCGATGGGCGGGGTCATCGCCTTCGAGGCGGCCCGGCAGCTGAAGGCGGCCGGCGAGGAGATCGGGCTGGTCGCCCTGCTGGACACCAACCCCCGGATGGACCTGGACCCCACCGAGGACTACGCCACCCGGATCCTCGTCACCATGGCGCTCAGGCTCGACCTCGACCTGGCCGCGCTCGGCGAACTGCCCGAGCCGGAGCGGATCCGGCAGCTGCTGGAGCAGGGCATCGCGGCGGGCTCGCTGCCCGCGGACTACGACGAGGACCGGCTGCGGCGGATGCTGGAGGCCTACCGGCACAACGGCAGCGCCCTGGAACGGCACGTCATCGAGCCGCTCGACGGGGACGTGGTCCTGTTCCGCGCCGAGGACCGCAGCGCGGACGTCACCGAGGAGGCGTACGACCTGGGCTGGAACATGCGCTGTGGCGGCCGGCTGACCGTCCGGGACACGCCCGGCACCCACTTCACGATGATGGACGCCGGCGGCCCGCTGGAGACGCTGTGCGGCCTGATCGACGCCGAACTGGCGGCCCACCGATGAGCGCCGCCGCCGAGGACACCGCCGCGGTCCGCCGAGGGGAGGCCGGCGCCGACGGCGCGCGGACCGGGCTGCGGGCACCCCTGCGCAGACGCCGCTTCCGGCTGCTGTACACGGGACAGTGCCTCTCCCGCACCGGCGACTTCGTCTTCCAGGTGTCGCTCGCCGGGTACGCCGTCACCTCGGGCAGCCCGGCGCTGCTGGCCTACACCCTGTTCGGGCAGGCCACCGGCACCGTGCTCATGCTGCTGGCCGGCGGGGCCCTCGCGGACCGGTTCGGCGCGCGCACGGTGATGCTCTGGGCCGACCTGGCCCGCGTCCTGGCCACCGCGGGCGTGGCCGCCCAGGTCGCGGCGGGCGGCCGGAGCGTCTGGGCGATCGCCGCCTGCGGGCTGCTGCTGGGCCTCGGCGACGGAGCGTTCGAGCCCGCGTTCACCCTCGCCTTCACCGAGTTGCTGCCGAAGGCCGAGCTGCTGGCCGCCAACTCGCTCCAGGCGATCGCCCTGCGCACCGCGGGCATCGCGGGAGCGGCGCTCGGCGGGATACTGCTGGCGGCGGCCGGCGCCCCCGTCTCGCTGGGCCTGGGCACGGCGGGGTTCGCCCTGGCCCTCGCGCTGGTGCTGCTCGCGGGACGGTGGCCGGTGGCCGACCGTCCCGCCTCGGGGGACGGCCTGTTCAAGGAGGCCACCGGCGGGATCCGGTACGTCTTCTCCCACGCCTGGCTGTGGGTCTCCATCGGCAGCTTCGGGGTCAGCGTGGCCCTCGTGGTCGCCCCGGCCAAGGCCCTGCTGCCGCTCGCCTCCGCCGACGTGCTCGGCGGCGGCGCGAGCACGTACAGCCTGCTCGTCGGCAGCCAGGCCGCCGGCGCCCTGCTGGGCGGGCTGCTGGTGGGCCGGCTGCGGCGGATCCCGCCGGGCCTGCTGGTCTTCGGCGGAATGACCGTCGTCTGCGGGGGGTTCGTCGTGCTCGGCCTGTCCCCGTCGGTGATCGCCTCCGTCCTGGTGGCCACCCTGGTGGGAGCCGTCCTGTCGGCCGCCACCGTGGCCTGGGCGGCCACCCTGCAGAGCAAGGTGCCCGGTGAGCTGATCGGCCGGGTCTCCAGCGTCGACTGGCTGATCTCGCTGGGCGTCTCCCCGCTCGCCCTGGTGGCCGTGCCGCACCTGCTGGCGTACGGAACCCCCGCGACCGTCCTGATCACCGCCGCGGCGGCCGCCCTGGTGGTCAGCGCGGCGACCGCCCTGGTCCCCGCCGTACGGGGCCTGGCCTGGCCGGCCGCACGGGCCTGAACCCGGGGCCGGGCGGCCCCTGTCCGTTCCGTTCACCCCACTCGCGCACACCACACTCCCCGGAGGAAACCATGGACGACCGCCGACTGTTCACCGACGCCCCCGCCGTGCCCGCCGCCAACGAGACCGAGGCCGCGCTGGTCCGGCTCTGGGAAGAGGCGCTCCAGGTCCGCCCGGTCGGGCGGGACGACAACTTCTTCGAGCTGGGCGGCACGTCGATGCTCGCCTCCCGGATCTGCGCCGGCGTGGAGCGGGTCACCGGCACCCGGCCCTCCGTGCACGAGCTGTTCGACACCGACACGCTGGCCGACTTCGCCCTGCACGTCGCCGCCCCGGCCCCGGGCCGCGTCCTGGTGACGGCCGTCTGATGGCCCGCGTACTGATGGTGGACCCGATCCACCCCGACGCGCTGCACGACCTGCGCCGCCGCTACCAGGTGGCCCTGCACCCCAAGCCCGACCCCGGCCGGCTCGTGGAGCTCGCCCGGACCGCGGACGCCCTGGTCCTGCGGGCCGGGGTGCGGGTGACGGAGGAGGTGATCTCCGCCGCGCCCCGCCTGCGGACGGTGATCCGGGCCGGCGTGGGGCTGGACAACATCGACCTCGCGGCGGCCGCCCGGGCCGGGGTCGAGGTGCGCAACGTGCCCGGCGGCTCCAGCGACGCGGTGGCCGAGCTGGCGCTCGGGCTGATGCTCGCCGTGTGCCGCCGGATCGTGGTGGGGGACCGGCACACCCGGTCCACCGTGTGGCACAAGCAGGGGCTGATGGGGAGCGAGCTCCGCGGCAAGACGCTCGGGCTGATCGGTTTCGGCGGCATCGGATCGCGGATCGCGTCGCTGGCCCAGGGGTTCGGCATGGAGGTGGCCGTGGCGGTCGCCCGCCCCGGGCGCGACCGGGCGCGGCAGCTGGCCGAACGGGGGATCCGGCTGGCGGCCCTGGGCGAGCTGCTGCCCGCGGCGGACGTCGTCTGCCTGTCCGTGCCGCTGACGGCGGACACCCGCGGGCTGATCGGCCGCGCCGAACTGGCCCTGATGAAGCCGGACTCGTACCTGGTGAACGTGGCCCGGGGAGGGACGGTCGACGAGGAGGCCCTGCTGGAGGCGCTGCGCTCCGGGGCGCTCGCGGGAGCGGCGACCGACGTACTGCTCCGGGAGGGCGCGCCCACCGAACTGGCGGCGCTGGACAACGTGGTGCTGACGCCGCACATCGGGGCACTGACCCGGGAGGCCCAGCGCCGCATCGGGGAGCGGGTGGTCGAGCTCCTGGACGAGGCGCTGGCCCCGCTGGAGCGGCTCAAGCTCACCGCCTGACCAGGCAGTCTTCACCGTTTGCATGTTATTCCACAATGTGAAATTACATTTCCAAAATAGACCCCCTGCGGTAGCATCCGCGCTGGAATTCTCAGACCTGCAGGGGGGAATGCATCGTGAGTCTGATGAGTCTGGGACTGAGCCGGGGCGAGGAAAGCGTTTATCGGCACTTCCTTCGCACACCGGATTTCGGCCCCGAAGCGGCGGGCGAGAAACTGGGGATGAGCCGGGACGAAGCGGACTCCGCACTGCGCAGTCTGTGCCGGCACAAACTGGTCCGGGACGCCGGTGAGGGACGATGGGTCGCGATCGACCCCGCGCTCGGGATCGAGCGCCTGATCGAGCAGCGGCTGGGCGAGCTCAACGAACAGCTGCGGCTGGTCTCCTCGGCCCGCTCGCTCATCCCCGAACTGGTGGAGGAGGCGCGCGCGGCGGACCGTCCGGAGAGCCCGGCCGGCGGGATCGAGCGGATCGACGGACTCGCCGAGATCCGGGCCCGGCTGGACGACCTCGCCTTCTTCGCCCGCGAGGAGATGTCCGCGCTGCAGCCCGACGGGCCCCTCACACCGGCCTTCATCGAGGCCGCCCGCCCGCTCGACCTCCGATGTATCAGGCGCGGGATCACCATGAGGACGGTGGTCCTGCGCACAGCGCTGGAAGACTCCGCCACCCGCGGCTACCTCTACGAGATGGCCGACCTGGGGGCACAGTTCAGAGTGGTCGAGAAGGTCATGGACCGGATGGTCATCTACGACCGGGCCACCGCGGTCGTACCGCTCGACCCCGCCGACAGCGCCCGCGGGGCGCTCCTGGTCCGCCAGAGCGGACTCGTGTCCAACATGGTGGCCCTCTTCGAGAAGGTGTGGGCCTCGGCGGAAACCCTCCCCGGCAAGGACGGCGGCGGGGCCTGCGACACCATCACCGAGACCGACCGCGAGGTGCTGACCCTGCTCTCGCGGTTCGACAAGGACGAGATCGCGGCCCGCGAGATGGGGATCTCCATCCGCACCTTCCGACGGCACGTGGCCGACCTCCTCCTGCGGCTGGGGGCGTCGAACCGCTTCCAGGCGGCCATGCTCGCCAAAGACCGCGGCTGGATGTAGCCGTACGGTCCGTACCGCACCCCGCGCACCACGAAATGCGCGCATGACAAAAGGGGCCTGACCACTGCACCCAGTGGATCAGGCCCTGCTTCGTACGCCCGCGCCGCGCGCCTCACCCGACCTCACGGCACGACAGGAACTCCCAGCCGTCCATGGCGGGATCGCTCAGCGCGCGCCGCGCCTCGGCGCAGGCGCGCGACACCGCTACGTCCCCGTCCCGCGAGAACCGCAGGACGATCGAGAGCCCGTCGTCCCCCAGGCCGTGGAACTGCGCCTGCCAGGCGGCGGGCAGCAACGCGAGCCAGCGGACCACGCTCAGCGGCGCGCCTTCGGCGATGGCCGCCGAGCCGGCGCGCGCCACCAGCTCGATCTGTCGGTTGCGGACCGGCGCGCGGTGCTCCAGACGGGCGGTCACTGCCAGCCGTTCTCGGACTTGTCCAGGGGGGCGACCTGCCAGCCGTTCGCGAGGACGGCGGTGGCGGGCGTCGACTGCCAGCCGTTCTCGGCCCGCGCGGCCGGCTCCTCGGTGGCGGCCACGACGCCCAGCGCAAGGGCCGTACAGAGGCCGATCAGGACGGCGGCAGCCTTGGCACGGGTGGTGAGCTGGGTGTTCATGTCTTCCTCCGAGTGAGTCCGTCGTGCTGGTGACAGGTGGAAATCTGTCATCCGCGGAAGCCCCCTCCAATGGCTCGCGACGCCAGCAAACTGCCGCTGGGGCTGCAGTTTGCTGCCAGGCGCACCCGGCTCGTGGACCCGCCCCCACTCGTCGAAGCCCTCCTCGCCGACCCGGAGACCGAAGCCGTACGACTCGTACGACTCCCCTGGGCCCACTGACGCGCCCGCGGACGGCCGCCCAGCCTCGCGACCCCGGCCCGCGCACCCCGCGCGGGCCGGTACCGTGAGACGAGACGAAGCCCCGCAGGAGACCCGCCCATGCCCCAGCCCGGCCGCCCCACGTACCGCGTCGAGTTCACCGAGTCCGCCGCCGCCGTGCGCGACACCCTCCCCGAGGAGCGGCAGGCCCAGCTCGCACGCGGCATCCGCGTCCTCGCCCGCGACCCCTACACCAAGTACTCCGCCCCCATCGGCCCCGACGACTACAGCCGCAAGGCGATGGTCGCCGAGTCCCTGCTGATCGAGTACGGCATCCTCGAAGGCGTCATGATCGTCATCGTCGTGGCGGTCCTCGACGACATGCAGTTCATCGCCGACGACGAGGACTGACCCCTCCCGCACCCCGATGACCCCCACCGGTCGACGACCAGCGGCCCCGATCGAGCGTGTGGTCGGATTTCGGCCAGCGTCGGCGGACTCCGCCCCGCAGGCTGGGCACATGACCACATCGACCCCTCACCCGTCGGCCATCACTGCGCACGTCCTGCGGGAGCTCCGCGACCGCGACGACGCCGGCGTCGTCCCCCGTCCCTACGCGTACGACGCGGCAGGAGCACCTCTGCGCTGCTGCCTGCGGCGCGGCCGCGCCGAGGAGCGGATCTCACTCGTGTCCTACGCCCCGCTGCGCAGGTGGGCGGCGGAAGTGGGCTGCGACCCGGGGGCCTATGACGAGACCGGCCCCGTCTTCATCCACACCGGCCGGTGCGAGGGGCCGGATCCGGATTCCGGTCAGCCGTTCGCCGAGACCGGAGCGCTGCGCGCGTTCCGCCGCTACAACGGTGAGGGCCACATCACGGGCGGCGCGGTCGTACGGCTGCCGGACGGTCCCACCCGGTCACAGGAGGCCGTGGAACAGGCCCTGCGCACGGCCTTCGCCTCACCCGACGTCGCCCTCGTACACGTACGGGCAGTGGAGTACGGCTGTTTCCTGTACGAGGTGCGCAGGCCCTGACGGCGAGGCGGTCCGGCCCGTCCCCGGCACGGTGTCGGTGCGGGGGCGCGGCCCGGTCCGGGTTCCGTGTGCGGCCGTCCCCGTTCCCTCAGCCGGTGTCGATGACGAGGTCGGCGCGGTGGCGGCCCAGGGCGACGAGTCGGGCGTTGGCCTCGTCCGACCGGGCCACCCAGGCGCGTGCGTGGGCCGGGTCCTTGCCGTGCTCGACGTGGCGGGCGATCAGCCGGTCCAGGCGCAGGGGTTCGGCCGGGTCGAGGTACCAGGCCTCGTCCAGCAGCGGCCGTACCGAGGCCCACTCCCCCGCGTCGTGCAGCAGGTAGTTCCCCTCGGTGATCACCAGCGGTACGTCCGGGGCGACGGGGATGCTGCCCGCAATCGGCTCCTCCAGGCGGCGGTCGAAGGCGGGCGCGTACACCGTGGGCCCCTGCCGCGGCGGGCGCAGCCGCCGCAGCAGGGCCACGTAGCCGGCGGCGTCGAAGGTGTCCGGGGCGCCCTTGCGGTCGGCGCGGCCCGTGCGCTCCAGCACGGCCTGCGCGAGGTGGAAGCCGTCCATCGGCACCACCACGGCCCTCTCCGGCCCCAGTGCTTCCGCGATCCGGGCGGCCAGTGTCGACTTCCCGGCCCCCGGGGGTCCCGCGATGCCCAGGAGGCGCCGCCCGCCCGTGGCGGCCAGCGCCTCGGCCCTCGATACCGGTTCCGTCGTCCGCATCCCTCCATCCTGCCCGAGGGACAGAGCCGTCAGGGGAGTGGTCGGCCGGTGTCGAAGCCGCTGATCATGGCGTGCAGGCCGGTTTCGAACCAGCGCCGGTAGTACTCGTCGGCCTCCGGGGCGGCTGCCGGTTCGTCCTCGGAGGCTCCGGTGCCGGGCGGGCGGCCGACCTGGGCCAGTGCGTGGCCCAGGGTGTAGACGCCGACGGACTGGATGCGGATCAGTGCGTCGTCGGTATCGATGCCGGCGGTGGTGAAGCACCGGAGCAGGGGTGCCAGGAGGGGCCGGGCGGTGTCGGGGTCGACGGGGTGGGTGGCCAGCAGGGGCACGGCGTGGGGGTGGTCCAGGAGCATGCGCCGGTAGGCGGTGGCGAAGTCGGTCAGCGCCCGGGGCCAGGCTCCGGCGGTGTCGAGGCCGGTCAGGGCGGTGGTGAAGAGGTGGTCGACGACCTTGGAGATGACGGCGTCACGGCTGGGGAGGTGGCGGTAGAGGGACATCGCGGCCACCCCGAGGTGCGTGCCCAGGCGTCGCATGGTGAGCGCGTCCGCGCCTTCCCGGTCGAGGAGGTCGATGGCCGCGCGGGTGATCCGGTCCACGCTGATCTGTGCGGGCCGGCCTCCCCGGCCGGGTCGTGAAGCCTGAGTCATGCCCTCAGGGTGGCAGACTCACCCACTCGCCGTGACGGCCAGGGTGGTGCCGGTCATGGCCAGGGTCAGGACGCCGACCACGAGGTGCTGGACGTCGGGGACGACCGTGCGGCCCCGGGTGGGCAGGATCTTGAGGGTGCGGGCGTAGTCCCGCGCGTAGGAGTCCCGCTGCGCCTGTGTACTGATCCCGAAGTACGGCAGCCACCAGCTCGCCACGTGCCCCACGAGGACCAGCACGCACAGCACGAGGGACGCGATCCGGGTCCCTTCGCAGCCGGCGGCGACGCCGGCGGAGATGAGCAGCGGTACCGGGTAGTTGAGGGCCGCGTCGCCCAGGCGTTCGCGGTGGTTGTCGTCTCTCAGGTCGTTCAGCGGGAACATCGGCACCCACTCGGTCAGTGCCAGCCAGGCCAGCCAGACGAGCGGCATGGCCACGGCGAACGCGTGCATGGGACGCATGGGACTCCCCTTCGAGGTCGCGCACAGCAGTTTGCGTACGACGTAAGCTTACATCGTACGCACCGGTCGTCCGCAGCGGTGGACCCACCGGACGACCGGGCCTGTCAGAGCCTGCGCCTAGGGTGCTGGAGAGACCGACCGAGGAGCAGAGCAATGCTGATAGAGCGTCACCAGATGGACGGGGCCGTCGTGTCCGCAGCGCGCGAGGACTTCGCGAACCGCATCGGCGGGCGTGTGCGGTCCATGTCGCGGGGCGGCCGGATGGCCGTCCACGCCTGGCAGGCGATCGCCGACGAGTTCCTCGACTACCTGGGCGCCCTCTCCGTCGCGACGCCGGACCTCGACACCCCGGAGGCGAAGGCCGCCCTCAAGGACGCCTCCGAGGCCGCTGCCGGCGCCGTGGCCTACGCCGCCTACCACCCCCACTGCAGCTTCCACGTCTTCCTGGACTACGTGAACTTCGGCATCGGCTACGACCCGGGTGAGGACGCCCCCCAGGAGAGCGTCACGGCCGGCGCCTGGACCGACGCGCTGTGCCTCGCCGTCCTCAGGGACAAGGCCACGTGGCACGGCGAGGCCTTCCACTTCGCCCGGCGGAAGTTCGCCGACCAGGCGCAGGGCACCCCCGGCGGCGAGCTCGCGACCGGGCTGATGGCCGTGGTCCTGGACGACGCCGGCGACGGGGAGTACCCGCCGAGCGCGCAGGCCAGGCTGGCCGCCGTCGACGCCGCCCTGGACCGTGTCCGCAGCCGCGCCGCGCAGAGCGGTGAGCCGCTCCCGGACCGGCCGGAGACGGCGGCGCTCCGCGCGCTGCGCGCGCTGCTCGTCGAGGACCGGACGGCCTTCGACGCCACGCTCGCCGAGCTGCTGGTGGGGCATGCCGCCGCGCAGGGGCCCGCGGCCGGCGCGAGCAGTCTGCTCCCCCTCGTTCCGATCGCGCTCGCCGCGCTCGCGTACCGGACGCTGGGCTGGGCACCGGCCGTACGCACCGACTACCTCCCGCACGCCCTGGTGACGGGCTTCGAGAGCCGGGCCCCGCGGGTCGCCGGGTTCGGCCGCGCCCGCCGGCCGGACGCGGTCGCCGCGCTGGCCTCGGGCCCGCTGGTCGTCGAGCGGCCGGAGTGCGGGCGGGGAGACCTCTCGTCGATCGAGGCCCGGTACGAGGAGCGCGTGCGCGAGGCCCTCACCCCCGTCGACGGACAGCCCCTCGCCGTGTGGCACCTCGGCAGCCTGATGGCCGATCAGGAGCGCCTCTTCAAGTGGCGGGCGGGGGATCCCGGCGACGTCGCGGAGGCCCAGCACGCGACGCTCCGGCTGGCCTCGGGTCTCGGGGCGGCCCTGTTCCGCCTCGCCCTGGCGGAGCCGGTCACCGAGACCGAGGTGACCGTCGGCGGCCGCACGCTGCGGTACACGGCCGAGCGGAGCGACAAGGCCGGTCCCGGGAACTGGCAGCGGGCCACCAACTTCGCCCTGATCACGGGCGTGCGCGAGGACCTGGCCCCGCTGCTCCTCACCGGCCCCGCCTTCGCCCACCCGGACGGCTCCGCCTTCACCGCGTACCGCGAAGCGCTCCACGCCTACCTGAAGGGCGCCGAGCCCGAAGCGGCCGCGCGGCGGGCGCTGCTGGAGGCCGAGAAGGCCAGGGACTGGGGCTTCGCGATGCCGCCGGCCGTGCTGCTGTCGCAGCTCGTCGAGGGTGACGAGGAAAGCTTCAACCTCGCCCTGGCCGACGCGCTCGAAGCCCACCGAGCCCACCACCAGGTCGCCGACCGCGACGACGGCCCGGACGTCTCCGTCAACCTCGACGTCCTCGCCCTGGCCTGCCACGCGCGCCGCCGGGGCTGGTCCATCCGCGTGGACTCCCCCTACCTGCCCGAGGACGTCCTGCGGGCTGCTGAACCGCTTCTGCGGTGAGCTCGGGCCGACGGCCTCGACGGTGGTGCGCGTGCCCCGGCGAACAGGACGTGGACGTATGCGGCGACGGTCGTCCGGAGCACGATCCCGGTAGCAGCCGCCGCGCGCCCGTGCGGCCGGGTCCCGGTACCGCCGGCCGCCGGCGGGACGGTCACCCGGATTCGGCGGCCCGCTCCTGAAGGGGCCCGTCGTGCCGGGCGGTGGTGGGCCGGTCTCCCCAGCCGGCCGCGTCGATCAGGTCGTACCAGTCGGGCAGCGCGCCGGCCGGCACGTGGTGGCGCAGCAGCTGGCCGGGGAAGCCGAGCGGGCCGGCCTTGGCGGGGTTGTCCAACGCCTGCCGGACGATCACGTCCGTCATGGCGTGGGCGAGGTCGGCGCGGGGGAACGCGGCGTGCACGCGGTCGGCGAACCCCTCCGGCAGGAGCTCCTTGCCCCGGCCCAGCACGTCCACCGTGATGCCGGCATGGGCCAGGGCGATCTCCGGCCCCTTGCGGGAGGCGATGCCCTCCGACGTGTGCAGGGCGACGGCGTCCCACACCACGGCCACGGCCTCCTCGCCGGCGCCCTGTTCGCGCAGGAAGCGGGCTGCCAGATCCGCACCGTCCACCTCGAACCGCTGGTCGCCGTTGCCCCGTTCCGACAACCCCAGGTCGTGCAGGACACAGCCCAGGAACACCAGCTCGTCGTCGAAGTCCGCTCCGGCTTCCATGCCGTCGTGGTCCGCGAGCGCCCGGGCGAAGAGATAGCTGCGGACGCTGTGGCGGAAGATCACCGCGGGCTCCGCCTCCTCGGCGAAGCGCAGGGCGCGGGCGGTCAAGTCCGTCCGGGGCAGGTCGAACGCGTCGTAGACGGCGGGCAGGGCGACCACCATGGCGGCAACTCCTCAGGTGTGCGGAAGGGGAACGTCCTCGATCGTGCGGCCCCGCGCGCCACCCGGCCAGCGGCCGGAATGCCGTCCTGCGCTAAATTCTGGCCATGACTCTCGGGGTGGCCGTACTCGCGCTCGACGGTGTCGTCCCCTTCGAACTGGCCACGCCCGGCCAGGTCTTCGGGGCGGCCAACGAGGCCGCCGGCACCGTGCACTACGAGATGCGGGTCTGCGCTCCCGGGGGCAGCGCCACGACCTCCCCCGAGCACGGCGCCTTCCGGATCGACACCCCGTACGGTCTCAAGGGCCTCGTCGGCGCCCACACCGTCGTCATCCCCGCCCACGCCGGCTTCCTGGCCCAGCCGCCCTCGACCGTCACCGATGCGCTGGAGCGGGCGGCGGCCCGGGGGGCACGTCTGGCCTCGGTGTGCGTCGGCGCCTTCACGCTGGCCGCCACCGGCCTGCTGGACGGGTACCGCGCCACCACGCACTGGCAGTACGCCGACGAGTTCGCCCGCCGCCATCCGCGCGTCGACGTCGACCCCGCCGTGCTCTTCGTCGATCACGGCCGGCTGATCACTTCGGCCGGGGTGGCCGCCGGACTCGACCTGTGCCTCCATCTCGTGCGCCGCGACCTCGGCGCGGCGCTCGCCGCCGCCACCGCCCGCCGCATCGTCATGCCCCTCCAACGCGACGGTGGCCAGGCCCAGTACATCGAGCGCCCTGCGGCCCCGACCGAACCCAGCGCGCTACAGCCCGTCATGCACTGGATGGAGGGCGTCCTCGACCGGCCGCTCACGCTCGCGGACATCGCCGGCCACGCCAGGATCAGCGTCCGCACCCTCAACCGCTGGTTCCGTGCCCAGACCGGAACCACTCCGCTGCAGTGGCTCCTGCACGCCCGGATCCACCGGGCCCGGCAGCTGCTGGAGACCACCGACCTGCCCGTCACGCTCCTCGCCGACCGGACGGGATTCGGTTCACCGGCGGCCCTGCGCCACCACTTCACCCGCCACACCGGCACCTCTCCCCATGCCTACCGTGCCGCCTTCCGGCAGCAGGCCCCCGGCGGCGGGCCTTGAGCGGCCCCTCCCGGTGCGGGACCGTCCGTCCGCACCTGCCCGCACGGCGGCCGGCCCGGTTCGGGACGAGCCCGCGCCACATCGGCGGCCCGGACGCCCCGAGGGCATCAGACGGTTCCGGGCAGGTCGTACCGGAGGCCCTGCCCTTCGTGTTCGGGAGGGTCGGTCACGGTCGCCTGGGGGGCTTCCGTCCCATCGGGGGCAGGGGGCCGGGGGAACAGGAAGTTCTCGAAGGCGTCCAGTCCGAACGGCATCAGCAGGACCACGAGCGACAGGACCAGGGCTGTCACGACCATGGCGCCTCCCGGAAGGTCAGTGATCACGGGATACGGCGGCAGAGACCTCAGTGACGCCAGGCTGAGCCGCGCACACCCTCGCCGCGAGGGCTTGTAGGCCGTCCGGGTGAAAGGCGGTGGGCCGCGGCCGGCGCTGTTGCACGGGGTCGGCCAGGGGGTGACCATGCCCGGTGGTCGGTACGGGGCAGCAGTCCGGCGACGTGGTGTCCAGCAGGTCCGTGAAGGACGCGAAGACCAGGCCGGCCATCGCCGGAAATCGTCACGACGTGCGGATCGCGCGTTCTAGGATCCCGGAATGAGCGACGCGCTTCTCCACCTCACGGTCCTGGGCTCTGCCACGCCCTACCCGAGCATGGACAATCCGTGCTCCGGCTATCTGGTGTCGAGCGGGGACACCCGTATCTGGGTCGACGCGGGCAGCGGGACGCTCGGCCCGCTCCAGCGGCACGTGCGGCTGGATGAGCTCGATGCGATCTGGATCTCGCACCTGCACGCCGATCACAGCGCTGACCTGCTCACCGCCTACTACGGCGCCCTGTACGCGGACATCGACCTCGCCGCGCCGATCCCCCTCTACGGTCCGCCCGGAACCGCCGACCGGCTGGCCGGCTTCCTCACCCACACTCCGGCTCGCAGCCCGGTCGAATCCGCCTTCGCGATATCCGAGCTGCACGACGGGCACCAAGCGGTCGTCGGCTCGCTCCGACTCACCACCCGGGCGGTGTCGCACGGCGTTCCGGCCTTCGCCGTACGCATCGAGGCGGCAGGCACGTCGCTGGTGTACTCCGGAGACACGGCACCGTGCCCGAGCCTCACGGAGCTGGCCGGGGGATGCGACGCGCTGCTGTGCGAAGCCGAGAGCGCACGGGCCCCGGTCGAGGGCGAACAGGTTCACCACACGCCCGAGGACGCCGGCGACACAGCCCGCGCGGCCGGGGCGGGCCGGCTGATCGTCACGCACGTCGGCCGCTTCCTCACGCCGCGGCAAGCGGTGGCACGTGCCGCGGCGCGGTTCGGCGGTCCCGTCGACCACGCCGCCCCCGGCACCACCTTCGCCATCGGCCGGGCCGATTCCTGAGGAGGTGCCCGTCCGCGCGAGCCGGACCCGCACCGACTTCGGCGCGCCCCGCCCGCAGGGGTGGGCCGCGGCATCGGCACGGTGACGCGGCTCGGTCAGCCGAGCCAGACGACGTCCAGGACGGACAGGCGCCGCTGCGGCCGGTTGACGAAGTAGACGACGGACAGCCGGCCCGCGGACGCGATGCGGACGTCCTCGCCCTCGGGGTCGGTGGTGTCCCACCGGCCGAAGCCCCACGGGGCGGCCGCCGCCGCGTCGAGCAGGGCCCACACCGACTCCTCCGCGCGCTCGGGGAGCGCGGCGAGGACCTTCGCGGCCCGTACCGAGAGGCGGACCGCATACGGCTGAGGGCTCACCGGTGCCGGCCCCGCAGCTCGGCCATGTCCACGAAACCGCTCTCGTCGAGGCCGGAGGCCACGAACGCGTCGACCTCGGGGGCGGATGCGAGGCGCGCCTGCCAGACCTGCACCACCTCGTAGAGGGTGGTCAGGGAGAACGTGCGCCGCGACTCCTCCAGCGCCGCCGCCCACTCGCCCTCGAACGCCGGCACCCACTGCCGCGCACGACGGTCCGCGCGCAGCCGGCCGAGGAGTTCAGCCGGCGCGCCCGGCGCGGGCGCGTACGCCACGGCGGGTGCGGGCGTGTGGTCGGGCTGCGCGCTCATCGGCTCCTCCTGCGGCAGGTGCTGCCACCACCGTAGAACGACGCGTCCTCGGACACGACCGCCTTCGCCCACCGCACTCGGAATGCCGACGTCGGCAAGCGGCGCGGCCCTTCGGCTCAGGTGTTGGCCACGGGTGCGCGCAGGAGGGTGGCGAACTGCTCCAGGGCGCGGTCGGTGCGCTCGCGTTCGCCCGTGGTGGTGAGGTCGAAGAGCAGGCCGCGGATGACGGCCATGACGAGGGTGGGGGTCGAGGTGTCGTCGTCGCCGGTGCTGATGTCGGCGAAGACGGTGCGCAGGGGATCGAACCAGTCGGTGACGGCTCCGGCCTGGTCCGGGTAGTTCTCGGGGTGGGCCAGCAGGTCGGCGTGGACTTCGAAGAACAGCCGGACGAACGGGGCGCGCTCGGGCGCGCTCAGCCAGGCCCAGATGCCGCGCAGCCGCTCCTCGACGGTGGAGCCGCTCGGCGGCAGGCCGTGGGTGAGCCGCTCCGCGCCGCGTCGGCGTGCCTCGGCGAGAACGGCGGCCACCAGTTCCTGCTTGCTGCCGAAGTCGTAGAGCAGCATCCGGGGGCTGGAACCCAGTGCCGCGGCCAGCGGACGAAGGCTCAGCCCGGCCAGCCCCTCGGCGAGTACGTGGTCGGTGGCCCGCCCCAGCACACGGTCGCGCCGGCCGGGATCGGCAGGTCGTCCCACGGTGCACGTTCCTCTCACCCGATCCACGATCACGATCCGTGCCAGTATATGACACAGGTGTTTCAACAACGGGCGGAGAAGCATGGGGACCGACGGCAGGCACGACCTCGGACAGGCTCTGGTCCTCGGGCCCGGCGGGCGTCTGGGCACCGCATGGACGGCGGGACTCGCGGCGGGCCTGCGCGGCTCGGGGGTGGACCTGGGCGGGGCGGACCTCATCGTGGGGACCTCCGCCGGGGCGATCGTCGGTGCGGTCCTCGCCACCGGGCAGGACCCGAGCCGTCTCGCCGCCCTCCCGGCCCGGCCTCCCGCCGAGGCGTCGTCCGCGCCGCGCCGTCCCGACCGGGCCGTGATGGGGGCGGTACTCGCCGTCCTCGGGGACCGGGGTCTGGACCCCGCCGATGCCCGGCGCCGGGTGGGCCGGATCGCCCTGGAGACGGTCGACGCGGAGGCGGAGGGCCGCCTGATCGCCCAGCGTGCCGCATTGATCGCCGCCGAGGACTGGCCGTCGCTGCCCCTGCTCATCCCGGCTGTTGACGCCGAGACGGGCGAGCCGGTCGTGTGGGACGCCGCCGCGGGCGTCCCACTGGCACACGCGGTCGCCGCGTCCAGCGCCTTCCCCGGAGTCGAGCCGCCCGTCGCCGTCGGCGGCCGCCGCTGCCTGGACGGCGCCCTGCGTGACGGCACCAACGTCGATTTGGCGGCGGGTGCCCGCACCGTGGTGGTCATCGACCCGCTCGCCCACCGCCACCCCCGCCCCGCGGGCGACGACGTCCACCTCGTGGCCCCCGATGCGGCCACGGCCCGCCTGCTGGACTCCGAGCGGAGCGATCCTCAGGCATGGGCGGCCGCCTACCAGGCGGGCGAGGCCGGGGCCGCCGCGGCAGCGGCAGCCCTGCGCGCGCACTGGCGGCCCGCCCCGCACCGCCGGGACCGAAGTGCCCCGGCTCGCCCTGCGGGCGTTTCCAGGGCCTGTCGTCAAAGTCGCGGAGCAGACGGGAGTTCTGCGACAGGCCCTGGGAGTGCCGGGGACCCTCAGCCGGCCGGCTGACGGGCTCCGGACACCAAGGCCAGAATGTCTCGGACCGCTTCCCGCAGACTGCCAAAGTGACGGTGCACGCCTTCCACCGCCGCAGGGGTGTTGACGCCCCACACCGTCATCCCGGCGCGCAACCCGGACACCACCCCCGAAGGGGCGTCCTCGATGACCAGGCAGTCCTGCGGGTCGGCACCGAGTTGCGCGGCCGCCTGCAGGTACGGCACCGGCGACGGCTTGCCTTCCGCCACGGCGGCGGCATCCACGACGACCTTCGGGACGGGCAAGCCCGTCCGCGCGAAACGTCCGCGTACCCGGTGCTCGTAGTTCGAGGTGACGAGCGCCCACGCCCCGGGTTCCAGGGCATCCAGCAGTTCGAAGGCTCCGTCGAAGGCCGCATAGGAACCGGACCGAACGTCCTCGTCCTCCAGCTCGTGGAGTGCGGCCAGGCACTCCCGGGGGTCCTGGTCCGGGGCCACCTGCGAGAACGTTTCCATCGGCCGTGTCCGCAGCGCCACTCGGTAGACCTCGTCAGGATCCAGTCCGTACCGCTCCGCCCACGTGCGCCAGACCAGGCGCTGGTTGTCCACGGCGTCGATCAAGGTGCCATCGACATCGAACAGGACGTACTTCATCGCGCCGGGACGGCCGGGTTCGTTGATCACGCCTCGATCATGTCATCAGGCCCTGAGCAGGCAGTTCACAGGACAGGCCCGAGCGGATCGCCGAGCGGGTTTCAGCAGGGCGGGCACTGGCTTCAGCCGTGGACCATCGACATCAGCAGGCGGTGGGTCTCCTCGTCGGCGGCGACCACCAGCCCACGGCCTCCCTCGCCCACCGGGGCACCGTCGATCCCGGTGACCGCGCAGCCGGCGGCCCGGCACAGAGCGATGCCGGCCGCGAAGTGCACGCTCCCGGAGAGGTCACCGCCATCGGTGACGTACGCGGCGCGCCTGCCGGCGGCCACCCAGGCCAGCGCCAGCGTCGTGGACACCACGCGCGGCCGGAAACGATCCACGAACTCAGGGTGGGCCAGCAGCTCCACGGCCCGGAATCCCGGCGCGCCCGGGAACGGCGGATCCAGGTTGACGTCCACCAACCGGGTGGCGGGCGTGGGCGTCAGCCGTACGTCGCCGGCCCCGTCCTGCCGTACCCAGGCGGTCTCCCCGTCGGTGAAGAAGACCTCGCCGCTGAACGGGTCGGCCACGGCCGCCGCTCCGTCGCGCAGCGCCACGTTGACGGCCACCAGCATGGTGCCGACGGCGTAGTTCAGCGTGCCGCACAGGGGATCCACCATCCACTGGCGCACGGCGTCGACGGTGCCCCGCTGCCCGCCTTCCTCGCCGAGCACCGCGTCATCCGGCCGTGCGGCACGGATGACGCCGAGGATCGCCTCCTCGGCCTCCACGTCGGCGGCGGTGGCGAAGTCCCCGGCACCCTTGTCGATGCGGTCGAGGCGCCGGCCGTACATCGTCCGGACCACGTCCGCGCCGGCCCGCGCCCCGGCTATCGCGACGGCGACATCGTCGGAGCCCGCGTTCGAATCGATCATGTCGTGCAGACTACCGAGACGAATCCGCCCCCCGAGGGCACTGCGCGAACGGGTGGAACGGCGCCGCGGGACGCTCCCGCTCCGGCGGGGCGCGGCGGGAGCGCGGGCACCGCCCGTGCCACGCGGGTCGGAGCGGCCCGCCACGGAGCCCTATATGCCTCTGACCTGCGACAACGATCCGCGTGGCGGCTCCTGCTCGGTTGCGGTGTTTGAATGGACCGTCGTTTCCCGGTCTGGCAAGGAGAAGTGCTGTGCCCCTGGTGTCCGTCGTCATGCCCGTGTACAACTCGGCAGCGACCCTCGGTGCGGCCGTCCGGTCGGTGCTCACCCAGACCCACGGCGACCTGGAGCTGCTGGTCACCGACGACCAGTCCTCGGACGGCTCCATGGACCTGCTCCGCGAGTTCGCCGAGCAGGACGAGCGCGTCCTGCCGGAGCGGGCTCCCGAACAGGGCGGTGCCGGCCGGGCGCGCAACCTCGCGATCGAGCGGGCCCGCGGGGACTACGTCGCCTTCCTCGACAGCGACGACATGTGGCTTCCGGAGAAGACCGAGAAGCAGCTCGCCTTCGCCGCGGAGGCGACCGCGCCGCTGACGTTCACCTCGTACTTCAAGATGGACGCCGACCACGCCGGCGAGAGCACCGAATGGGTCCCGAACGGACGCGTGGTGCGCGCGCGGGAACACGTGGACTACCGCGCGATGCTGGTCCGCGACCACATCGGAGCCCTCACCGCCATGTACGACCGCAACGCCCTGGGCACGAGGCTCATGCCGGAGATGCGCAAGCGCCAGGACTACGCCCTGTGGCTGTCGATCATGCGGGACGGCGCCGACGCCCGGGGCCTGGCCGAACCGCTCGCGGTGTACAGGGCCCACCAGGCGGGGTCGCTGTCCTCGAACAAGATGTCGCTCGTGCAGTACAACTGGGCGCTGTACCGCGAGCACGAGCACCTGTCGGTCCCGCGGGCGACGCGGGCGCTGGCCGGCGCGGTGTGGCAGTCGGTGCGCAACTCGCGCATCTAGGACGTGTCCTTCGCATGGGGCCGGGCGCGCGGGAGCCCTCGCAGGGCCCGGTCTGGGCGTTCCAGGGCCTCGCGGCGGACCCGTGCGGTGGTCGGCCCGTCCGTCAAGGCGGCCCGCCCGGCCGGATGGCCGCTTCGCCCGGCCATTCCTCCCCCGCCCGCATCCCCTGCGGCTGATGATCCGTCAGATTGGGTCGGGGGGTGATGCACGCTGGCCACCCCGGTAGTCCACCGTCATCGCGAAGGAGCTCGGCATGCGCAAGAGGACCGCGGCCGCATTGGGCGGCGCCGCACTGCTCGCCACCACACTGCTCGGCGGAACCGCGTCGGCGGCTCCCGCAGGAGCCACCTGGCTGTGCGGGGACGCCTGGCTGTCCAGCCGTGCGGAAGGCCACGCCTGGATCCGGTACTGCGAGGACAAGAACGTCATCGTGGCGACCGTCACGGACGACAAGGCGGACGGCCGGTGCCCGCGGGTTTCCGGGTACCTCTACCACAACAAGTACTACGTCCACTCCCCGTCCATCGGGCCCAAGGGCGCCTCGCGGGACATCGTCATCTACGCACCCGACGGCGACTTCTTCTACACGGCCGGGGTGTCCTGGGTGAGCTGCTGACCCGTGCGGGCCGACCGGCGGCCGGGACACCGGCCCGTCGGCCGGCCCGGTGTCGGCCACCGCCCCGGCGCGACCACCCTGGCCCCGGCGGGCCGTCGGCCGGTCGGGCATGAGCCGTCACCGGGCATCCAGCCCGGGAACGCGTGCCGGTCCGGCCCGGCCCCGGGCGTCAGGCACGGGCGAGGACCGGGGGGTTGAGGCGGGCGAAGCCCTCCTGGCGTTCGTACGGGAAGTACGGGTACGGCGCGGGTCGGTGGCTGGCGGCGTCGAGGCGGGCGACCTGTCCGGCGGTCAGCTCCCAGCCGACGGCGCCGATGTTCTGCCGCAGCTGCTGCTCGTCGCGGGCGCCGACGAGGACGGTGGAGACGGTCGGGCGGCGCAGCAGCCAGTTGATGGCCACCTGGGGAACCGTCCGGCCCGTCTCCTGCGCGATCTCGTCGAGGGCGTCGATCACGTCGTAGAGGTGGGCGTCCTCCACGGGCGGGCCGTAGTCGGCGGTGGCGTGCAGCCGGCTTCCGGCGGGCAGCGGGCGGCCGCGGCGGAGTTTTCCGGTGAGGCGGCCCCAGCCCAGGGGGCTCCACACCATCGCGCCGACGCCCTGGTCGCGGCCGAGGGGCATCAGCTCCCACTCGTAGTCGCGGCCGATGAGGGAGTAGTAGACCTGGTGGGCCGCGTAGCGGGGGAAGCCGTGCCGGTCGGCGGCCGCGAGGGACTTCATCAGCTGCCAGCCGGCGAAGTTGGAGACGCCGGTGTAGCGGACCTTGCCGGAGCGGACGAGCTGGTCGAGGGTGGACAGCACCTCCTCGACGGGGGTGGCGGCGTCGAACCCGTGCAGCTGGAAGAGGTCGATGCGGTCGGTGCCGAGCCGGCGCAGGGCGTCCTCGACCGCCGTGACGAGGCGGGAGCGGGAGGTGCCGTGGTCGCCGGGGCCGTCCCCGGTGGGCAGCCCCGCCTTCGTGGAGATGAGCACCTGGTCGCGGCGGCCCTTGACGGCCTGGCCGAGGACTTCTTCCGAGGCGCCCGCCGAGTAGACGTCGGCGGTGTCGAAGAGGGTGATGCCGGCCTCGATGCAGATGTCGACGAGCCGGCGGGCTTCCCGGGCGTCGGTGCTGCCCCAGGCCCCGAAGACGGGGCCCCGGCCGCCGAAGGTGCCGGCGCCGAATCCGAGGGCGGGGACCTTGAGACCGGACGCACCGAGCTGCCTGTATTCCATGACGGACTCCTCCCTGAGCAGTAATGGGATCACAGACCCATTAAGATGATCCCAACGTAGCAGTCGATCACCATTAATGGAACCAGGGACCCGTTATGACGTTGCCGAGTGATGCCCCGATGCCCGCCGACGGCTCGCGGGACACCCGGGATGCAGGTGCCGCCGGGGGCGGGGCCGCCGAGCCGGGGACCGTGCGCCCCGGGGGCCGGACCGCCCGGGTGCGGGCCGCCGTGCTGGAGGCGGCCGGGGACATGCTGGCCGAGCAGGGCTTCCACGGCCTGGACCTCGCCGAGGTCGCGCGGCGGGCCGAGGTCGGCAAGACCACCGTGTACCGGCGCTGGGGAACGGTGGCCGGCCTGGTCGCCGACCTGCTGACGGACATGGCCGAGCAGTCCCTCCCCCGCACCGACACCGGCTCGCTGGAGGAGGACCTGCTGGCCAACGCCCGGCTCGTCCGGCGCACCCTGACCGACCCGCGCCAGGGCCCCCTGTTCGAAGCCGTCATCGCGGCCGCAACGGGCGACGCCCGGACCGCCGAGGCCCTCCACCGCTTCTACGAGGTCCGGGTCGCGCAATGGGCGCCCTGCGTCCAGGAGGCCGTCGCGCGGGGGGAGCTGCCCGAGGACACCGACGCCGCCGAGGTGGTACGGGCCGTCTCCGCCCCGCTGTACTACCGGCTGCTGACCACCGACGCACCGCTGGACGAGGCCGCGGCCCGACGGGCCGCCGCGGCGGCGGTCGCGGCGGCCCGCGCGGGGGCCTTCGTACGGACTCCGTGAGCGCAGGCCCCGGGGGCGCGGCCGCCGGGGAAGGGCCCCCGGGAGACGTCCGGGGGCGCACCCGCCGCGGTCAGGCTTCGGCCTCCGGCGCGGGGGCGCACGGGACCTCGGCGCGGCGGCGGCGCCGGTAGGCGATGGCCAGAAGGGCGAGGAGCGGCCCCCAGAGCAGGAGGGGGGCGTAGGAGGCGACGAAGAAGGCGAGGTGCCGGCCGTGCAGGGCCACGGTCGGGAAGTCGTCCGGGAGCGGGTCGCCCTGGAGGGTGGTCCCGGAACCGATCCGGACGGCGAGGGCCGTCCACAGGACCGTGAGGACGGCCGCTCCGAGCAAGGCGGCCGTCACGACGGCCCGGGCCGGTACCCGGCGGCCGCGCAGGACCGGCACCCAGCGGGGGAAGACCTCTCCCCACGCGGCGACGAGACCGACGGCGGCGAACGCGAGGAGCTCGGACAGCACCGACAGGAAGGTGACGTACACCAGCCCTGGAAGGTCCGCGGGCGCGCCCGCGGTACCGTGGCGCCCGCTGCCGCTCCCCGCACCGGACACCACGGCCGCGATGCGCCAGACCCCGGACGGCAGGACGATCAGCGGGATGCCGTGGGCGACGACCCGGGCCCAGCGGGGGACGTCCGCGACCGGAGCAGGGCCGGCCCGCCCTGCTCCGCCCCATCCGCTTCGCCGTGTCTCGTCGAAGGTGTTCATCGGTACTCCTCGGCTCACGTGACGACTCCCGGTCCTGGTGCGTCGAAGATCGCAGCCGCGGGGGGCGGCAGACATCAGCCGCAGGCACGAACGGCTCCCCCGCACGGGTGAGGGTCCGTCGCACGGACATGAGGGGGGACCTTCAGACCAAGGGCGTGCACCGGCGCAGAACCGGAGGAGCACGGGAGGCGTCATGATCTTCGGAACAGAACGGACGGACGGGGACGGCCCGGACGGAACGGGACGACCGGCCGGGCGGGCGGGCGGGAGCGAGGGGGCACAGGTGGCACGGCGGAAGCGGGCGGGGGCCGGCGGACCCGCTGAAGGAGGCCCGGACGGCACCGGTAGCCTTCCCCTCGCCGGAGACAGCGCGCGACGAACCGGCCCCGTTCCCGCTCGCTCCCCAGGAGGACGCACGTGTTCAAGGTCAACGAGTACTTCGACGGCACGGTGAAGTCGGTCGCCTTCACCCAGGAAGAGGGTCCGGCGACCATCGGGGTGATGGCTCCCGGCGAGTACGAGTTCGGCACCGCCGCCCCGGAGACGATGCACGTGGTCAGCGGGGCGCTGACCGTGAGGCTTCCCGGCGCGGACGGCTGGGAGACCTTCCCCGCCGGCAGCCGCTTCCAGGTCCCGGGCGACAGCACCTTCCGGCTCACCGTCGCAGTCGAGACCGCCTACCTCTGCGAGTACCGCTGATCGCCTGCGGGTCCCCCGGCACCCGCCCCTGAGCCCCGCCGAACGGCCGGACCGGCACCCTCGGCGTCCCCGCAGCGCGGTCTCCCCGGCCCCCCGCCCGGGGAGGGTGCCGAGGCCGGCGACGGGCTCGCGGTGGGAGACGGCGAAGAGGCCGCCAGAAGACCGCTACGGCAGATGGCGGGCGAAGAAGGCCCTCACCCGGCGCCGTACCTCGGCGAGCGTCGCCGCCGGGTCGCCTGTGCCCACGAGGGCGGCGCGCGCCGCCGCCGTCACGAGGCCGGTGGCCTGGAGCTGCGGGACGAGCGAGCCGTAGTCGGTGAACGCCCAGTGGTTCGCGTCGGCGAGCAGCGCGCGGCGGCCGGGCAGGCCTGCCCAGGAGGACTCGATACGGGCGGCGCCCTCGAATCCGTCGGTACGGAACAGCAGCAACGGCCGGTCGTGGTCGGCCGGCGCCGGGTGCAGGTCGAGATAGCCCTCCAGGTTCGCCACCGCTGCGACCCGGCGGTCGCCGCGGGCCGCGTACACCGCTGCCGTGCCGCCTGCGGAGTGCCCGTACAGCCCGATCCGGTCCAGGTCCATGACCGGGGCGAGCGAGAGGCCGCCGAGCCGGTCCAGGACGAATCGGAGGTCCGCGATCCTGGTGTCCGCCATCGTGCGGAAGGTCGCCGGGTCCGGCGGCCCCATCAGCACGGTCCTCCGGATCCCGGTCGGCAGTTCCACCTGAGAAGGGTCACCGGGATGGTCGACGAGGACGATCACCCGGCCATGGCTCGCCAGGTCCTCGGCGAGGCCCGTGCCGAGTACGCGGGAGTCGCCGCCGCCCGGCGAGTACACCAGCACCGGCCGTCGCCCGGGCAGCGCCGGCGCGCCCACCCACCCGTGGGTGAGGACCGCACCCCAGTCCACCGCTCCCGGCTCCGGCAGCCCCTGGTGGACGTGCGGCGCGTACGCGGCGAACGCCTCGGCCTCGGCCGGGGTGAGCTGCGGGGCACGGGCGAGGCCGCGCACCGTTCGGGCCGGGTAGAGGACGGTCAGCATCAGCTCCCGTACACCGCCCACCCACGGGTCGGTACGAGCCGGGTCCGTCAGATGGACCGTCTGCAGGCCTACGGGGTAGGGGCCGGAGGGTGCGGGCAGCCGGAGGACCGGGCCACCACCGGAGGCGGATGCGGTCGTGGGCAGCAGGGCGGCGGCACTGCCGAACAGGGTGCCCTTCAGGAGCGTGCGTCGTGAAGTCATACGGGCATCCTGGGAGCGGGGGCCGTCGTGGTGCGAAGGTTCAGGCCCTGCCCGAAAGGCTGGACCAGGACGGGGAGTTGTGAGCTGTGCGCGTGCTGCGAATCCATTTCACCGCGGAGGACCTCTCCCGGATCCGCTTCGCGCCCCGCCCGGCGCCGCTCCAGGAGCTGCACGCCGCCCTGACGACAGCCGTGGCCCCGCGCACCGGCCCCCTGTTCGCCCCGTGGCGCGGCCGTGTCCTGCGCTCCCTTCCGGCTGCCACCGGCCCGCTGGCGGACCTGGTTCCGGCGGGCCGCCCGCCGTCCTTCCTCGACGTGCTCGGCGACACCATGGCCGACGGCTTCCGCCTGATCCGCGCCGCCGGCCCCGGCCTCGTCCGTTCCGAGCTGGAGCGGGTCCACGGGGCGGTGCCCGCGCCCCGCTGGATCCGTGGCCTGCACGCGGGCGACGCGACGTCCTGGCACACCCTGCGCCGCGCCCAGCAGGCCGCGTACGAGGCGGTCCTCGCCCCGGTCTGGTGCGTCGTACAGGATCTGCACCGGGAGGAGTTCACCCGCTACGCCCTGACCGTCGCCGAGCACGGCCTGGCCGCCACGCTCACCGGCCTGGCCCCGGGCAGCCGGCTCCACGGGGGCGTGTGGGAATGGCCCGGCACGGCGCCGGCCCGGGACGTCTGCCTCGACGGGCGCGGCCTGGTCCTGCTCCCGACCTTCCACCACCCGTCGGGCCCGCTGCTTCAGGACGTCCCGGGCCGCCCCGCCGTGCTGACCTACCCGGCCGGCCCCGGGCTCCCTCCCGCCCCGGAGCGCGCGGCCGTTCCCGCCGAGGCGCTGGCCGCCGTCCTGGGCCGCACCCGGCTCGAAGCCCTGCGCCTGCTCGCCGAGCCCCACACCACGACGTCCCTGGCCCGCGCCCTCCGCGTCAGCGACGCGACCGCCTCGTCCCATGCGGCGGCGCTCAGATCGGCAGGCATGGCGACGACGACCCGCACAGGCCGCTCGGTCACCCACGAACGCACCGCCCTCGGCACACTGGTGGCGGGTGGCGGGCCACCGTAGTACGGCACGGCCGCCGGCGGTCGTGGGCGTCGGGCTCGGGACGGTCGCCGGGCGTCGTCCATGAGGCGGCTCCCCCGGGCCCAGGCAGCGATCCCGACCCTGTTGCGGACCCGGAGCTTGTTCTGGATCGTCGCCAGGTGGCTCTTGACCGTGCTCGCACGAGGGGCCTCGCTCGGCGTCACCGACGTGATCGCCGAGGAGCCCGGCCGAGCCGGCTCGCCCCGGCGGTGGCGACGGGCCGGGGGACGGCGGCCGAGTCGCCGGACGCGGCGACGGGACGCGGCACGGCCGGTGCACCCTCCCCGCGGGCGAGCATCGCGCAGGGAAGCCCGTCCACCCCCGGGCAGCCGTCCAGCCACCCTCACCCCACCGCGTCCTGGACGCACGGCGGCGTCGCGGGGATGAGCGGCCGCAGCGGCCGGTTGATCACCACCCGGGCGCGCCGTTCCCTCGCGGCCGCCCGGAACGGGGCCATGCTGGCGGCAGCGGGTACGCCCCACGCTCCCGCCGGCCACACCGGTACGGCCCCTCGCGGAAGGCTTGCTCATGTCGGCACCCCATCACCCGGGACCGCTCCCGCCGGCCCGTGAGCTGTTCGACATCCCCGAGGACGTGGCCTACTTCAACACCGCCAGCCTGGCCCCGACCCTGCGGGCCGGGCTCAGCGCGGGAAGTGCGGCCCTGCGATGGCGGGCGCAGCCCTGGCGGATCCGGGCCGGTGACTGGTTCGGCGCGGCGGAGGAGCGCCGGGCCCTGTTCGCCGCGCTGATCGGGGCGGCCGCGGACGACATCGCGCTGGTGCCGGCGACCAGTTACGGCATGGCGGTGGCCGCCGCCAACCTGGACGCGGCGCCCGACAGCCGGGTGCTGGTCCTCGCCGACGAGTACCCGTCGGGGATCTACACCTGGTGGCGTTTCACCGAACGCACCGGTGCGCGCATGCTGACCGTACGGCGCGAGGCCGGCCAGACCTGGACCGACGCCGTGCTGGACGCGCTGGACGAGACGGTGGCCGTGGTGTCGGTACCCCAGGTGCACTGGACCGACGGGACATGGCTGGAACTGGACCGTGTGGCCGGGGCCGCGCGCGCCGTGGGCGCGGCTCTGGTCGTCGACGCGAGCCAGTCCGCCGGCGCCGTCCCCCTGGACGTGTCGTCCCTGCGCCCCGACTTCCTGGTGTCCGTGGGGTACAAGTGGCTGCTGGGGCCCTTCGGTCTCGGCTACCTCTACGCGGCGCCCGCCCACCAGGACGGCCGGCCGTTGGAGGAGAACTGGATCCTGCGCCAGGACGCCCAGGACTTCGCCCGACTCGTCGACTACCGCGCCGCCTACCAGCCCGGCGCGCGCCGCTTCGACGCCGGGGGCCGTACCGCCTTCGAACTCACCCCCATGGCCGTCGCCGCCCTGCGCCGGCTCACCGACTGGACCGTCCCCCGCGTCAGCGCCACCCTGGAGGACACCACCGCCCTCATCGCCCGGCACGCCGGCCGGCGCGGGCTGACCGTCCCTGCGCCCCGCGGCCCGCACATGCTCGGCATCACCGTCCCCGCCCACGTCCGGCAGGCCACCGTCCGCGCACTGGAACGGTCCGGCGTGTTCGTCGGAGCCCGCGGCGACGCCCTGCGGATCAGCCCCCACCTGCACACCACCACCCGCGACATCGACCGGCTCTTCGAGGCGCTCGACACCGCCCTCGACGCCCCACCCACCCCCTGACTCGCTCCTTCCGCCGGAGCCGGACGTCCTCCGCTGCCGCTGGGCGCCGGCCGGCGGCTGGAGGCCCACGGCGATCCCGCCGAGCAGCCCACGCGACGTCGGCTCCGCGACCTGCTCGGCGGAGGGGCCGAGGCGGTGGCCTCCGGCTTCGGCAGCGGGCGCGTCGCGATGGGCTCGGGGCGGCGGTGTCAGTCTCCGTCGTGGAGTGCTTCCAGCAGGCCCAGCGCGTACACGCGGTCCGCCTCGCCCGCCGCCACGCGCGCGCGGACCTCGGCCGCGCTGTCCGGGTCGGCGGCGACGCCGGGCTCGACGACCGCCCAGCCCGGCCGGCCGCCCGCAGTGGGAACGGCGATGACCTCCAGGTCGCAGCGGCCGGTCATCAGGACCGCGAGGAGGGCCAGGTACTCACGCTGGAGCGCGGGGCCGAAGGCTTCGCCGTCCGGGCCGGCCAGCACCGCGGGATGGCCCTCGGCGAGCATGGCGCAGGTGTCACGGGCCGCAGCGACGACCGCTTCGAAACCCGACGGCCCGCACCGGGCCGCGAGCGCCGCCAGGTAGACGCCGAGGACGTCCCCCTGCCCGTCAGGCCCCGGCGGGCCCTGCGAGGAGGCCGGTAATGGTCCGCTCACCAGCTCGGCACCCCCGCTCGATTCGGCTGAAAGTTCAACTGCCCGTCAACCCTACCGCCATTCAGTGCTCTTGAGCGGCGGGTTCGGGCCAGTCCCGCCGTCTGGGCACCGTCGCAAGACGCAGCCGCGGATGGGTGCCGCCGACGGCCCGTGGGAGCGGTGTTCCCGGCAGCCGCACGCTCGTGCCGGACGGGCTCCTCCACCTCCGCCCGGCCGGAGTCCTGGTCTGCCGGGCCCAGGCCTCAGGAGCAGGAGCGAACCGCGGCGTCCCAGGCACCGGGACTGCGGTGGTGGTTCCTGTGCCCCGCGGCGAGTACGTGGCGCAGTCCGGCGAGGTGCCGGGTGTCCGCCGGGAGGTCCAACCGGTCGAGGAGGGCCAGTGCGGCAGCCGGTTCCAGGTCGCCGTAGACGTCGTGGAAGCTGGCCCGAAGACCGCGGAAGAGGGCTGGGTGCAGGGCGGGGAGTCGCAGCGCCGTGCGGTACGCCGGCTCCTTCACCGTCCAGCGCACCGGTCCCGAACACTCGAGAACCAGACGGGCCCGGCGGAGCAGGGCATCCGAAGGCTCGGCCACGATGCGGCCGATGTCGTTGCCGAGGACCTCGGCGAACGCCGTCGCGGACGTGGCCTGGTCCTCGAACCAGTCCACCCACAGCGAGTAGGTGACGGCCTCGACTTCCCCGTCCGCCTCCAGCCGCCGGCGGTAGCCGTCCCACAGCACGTCGGCCGGCAGGGGACCCTCGCTGCTCTCGTTCGCGAACCGGATCTCGCAGGTGACCCAGTACGCGTCGAGGAGGTCCAGCAGCCCGAAGGCCAACCGGAGCTGGTCGGCCGGGTCCAGATCTTCGGCGAACACGTCGCCGGCCCGGGAATGTGCCACGTCGCCGGCCGTGAGCAGTACCTCCGGCGCCGCGTCGCTCACCCACCCGTCGCGCACCTGGCGAACACCCTCGTCGGCCAGCCAACGCCGCGCGGCCTCCGCGGCTTGCGTCTCCATGCGGCAAGTATGACAAGCCCCGCAAGATCCGAAGATCCGAAGATCCGAGAGGGCCCGGCCGGCACCGGACCGGTCCGGGCGCCACGGCCCGGCGGCCGGCCGCCGATCGAGGACGCCGATACCGCTCTGGAGCCACTGGCCGCCGGGCAGTGTCCGAGGCGGATCGTAGAGTCTCCCCGTGGGAATCTACGTGTGCTGCGTCCACGCCGACGACTGGTCGGACGACGACATCCTCGGCCCGACTGCCCGGCTGCTCGACGGCGAACTGGTGGGGCGCGGCCTTCCACCCTGCCCACCGCCACCGGCGGGCGACTTCGTGCCGCGGTCCGGAGCGTCGTTCGAGGAGAAGATGTACCGGCCGATGCAGACCTTCGAGGATCTGTGCCGAGCCCAGCCGGACGGTGAGGAGTGCTGCGAGGCGCTGCTCGGTTGGGACCTGCTGATACCGGTCGACTTCGAAGGTGCCCTGAACCTGCCGGTGTCGGGGCCGTACAACGACACCACGACCGTCCACAGCGCACGTCGCGTCCTCGGGACGGCGCGGCGTCTGGCCGCCCATCTCGCCCTGCCGCCGCAGGTGCCCCGGCACTCCGACGGCCTCGGCCTCGGCAACTGGTTCGACAGCCCGGCCGCCGCCCGGGCCGCCACGACCCACCCCGGCGCGTGGGCCGACGACCTGGACGCCGCGTACTACACGGCGCTCTACCTCCGCGCCGCCGAGCACTCGCTCCGCCGCCAGTGCCCCATGAACTACATCTGACGGGTCTCGTCCGGCCCCGGGGCCCTGCGATGTCGCCGGGCGGTGCGGGTTTCCCGGCTGCGTCACGTTCGAGAGGACGACGTTCCGGCGGCTCCCGGTGTCGGGCTGCCCGGGCCGCGTGCGGCGTGTTCGCGCACCGCGATCCGTGCCAGCTTCGTGAGCATCATGCCGTTGCGGACTGCGACGACGTAGTCCACGGGGAGGCCGTGCATCCGCGTGCCGGGGCCCCGGAGGGGGTGCCAGTCGAGGGTGAAGAGGGTGTGCTCGCCCCAGGGGAGCAACTGCATGGCGATGCGAGCCGCACCGAAGGGTCCCGCCTTCGCTTCCAGTTGCAGGCGGCGCAGTGGTTCGCAGATGCGGACGACGCAGGTGTCGTCAAGGGTGAGGGGGCCGACGCCGACGCGGACCTTCAGCCGTGCGCCGACGTCCGGCCACTGCGGGTCCACGGCGAGGACCTGCCGGGTTCCCGTCACCCACTCCCCGTAGCGGTGGCCGTCGGACAGCAGGTCCCAGACTTCGGGCGGCGAGCTGAGGATCAGACGGCGGGTCCGGGCCACGGTCACGCTCCTGGAGGAAGGGCGGCATGGGGGCGCCCCCGGTCACGGCGTCCCCTGGGACGAGGGCGACCGGGCGGACCCGGTGCGACGGGTCGTCTCTCCGGCCGTCCCACGGGCTCGGCTTCCAGCGTCATGCCCGGCACGGTGTCTGCACAGCCCGAGGACCCCAGACGAGTGACGAGTGCCGAGTGACGGCTGCCGGCTGCCGGCTGCCGGCTGCCGGCTGCACGATCGTCTGCGAGGTCGGCGCCGTGTCAGTGGCCGCGACCGGTGGCGTGCAGGGTGCGGTGGGCGGTGGTGCGCAGGTGGTCGAGGACGTCGGGGTCCGCGTCCAGGGTGTAGTCGGCGGGGAGGCCGGCCAGGGTCCGGGCGATGCGGGTGAGGGAGTCGTCCGAGGCGTCGACGAGGCAGGTGGCCCCGTCGAGGGGGCGGATCCGGCCGGCCGGGTGGCGTGTACGGGTGCGGACGCGGTCGGCGGAGGCGCGGACGGTGGCGACGGCGCGGTGGCGGGTGGGGGCGGCGGAGAGGCGGGCGGCCACGAAGGCGGCGGGGTCTTCGCCGGGCAGGTCGCGGGCGGGGACGCGGTGGCCGGTGGTGGCGGCGCCGGTGATGCGGTCCAGGCGGAAGATGCGCCAGTCGTCCCGGTCCCTGTCGTGGGCGAGGAGGTACCAGAGGTCTCCGGAGGCGACGAGGTGCTGGGGTTCGACCCGGCGTGGAAGGGTCGTGCCGGTGCGGGCGGTGTGGTCGAAGGTGATGATCTCGTGGTCGCGGCAGGCCACGGCGAGGGTGGCCAGGAGGGCGGGGTCGGCACGTGGGCCCCGGGTTTCCCAGGCGATGCCGGCCAGGGATCGCTGGAGGGCGGTGACCTGGGTGCGCAGGCGGCGGGGCAGGACCTGTTCGAGTTTGGCCAGCGCTTGCAGGGCGGTCTCCTCGATGCCGGTCAGGCCGCCGGCCGCGGTGCGCAGGGCGACGGCGACGGCGACGGCTTCGGCGTCGTCGAGGAGGAGCGGGGGCAGGTCGGTGCCGGCGGCGAGGCGGTAGCCGCCGGCGTGGCCGCGGGTGCTGTCGACGGGGTAGCCCATCCCGCGCAGCCGGTCGATGTCGCGGCGGACGGTGCGGACGGTCACCTGGAGGCGGTCGGCGAGGTCCGGGCCGGACCATTCACGGCGGGTCTGCAGCAGGGACAGCAGGCGCAGCATGCGGGCCGTCATGTCGCTCGTCATGGCCTCCACTATGACGGGGTCAAAGGACACCTGGTGTCCTCAAAGGTTCCGGCTCCCCAGCACAAGCACGGGCCGCAGCCCGTCCGGCCCCGGCCCGCCGGGCGCGCGGTGTGACGGGTGCCGAGCCCGGCACCACCGAGCGGTCCCGCTGCCGGACGGGGCCGCGCTCCTCGTCGAAGTCGAGCGCCTCCACGTCCCCCTCCCCTACAGCCGGTACCAGTCGTCTCCACCGGTACGAAGCGAACGACCGAGGTAGTCCCGCAGGTCGTTGGCCACCCATCGGCGGCTGTCGCCGGCCGGCCCGTGGAACCCCATCTGTCCAGGTCAGGAAGGGAGTTGCTACTGTGCCTCTCGTTTGGCCCGGCATGGTGATCGGGCCTTGTTCTATCTCCACAGATGGGTTTTCCGTTGAAGAAGTCGTTTGCCTCCCTGGCTGTGGTCGGCCTTGCCGCCGCCTCCGTCGTGACCCTGGCGCCCACCGCCTCGGCCTCCGGCTGCACCTCGACCTGGCTGAGGAGCCCCGGAACGACCACGACCGGCGCCATGGTGGCGACCAAGGCCAACTCGCCCTGTCACGACCTGAACGTCTCCTGGTCCTACAACCCCTCCGGCAGCGGCTCGGGCTACTTCGGCCTGTACCGCAAGTCGAGCACGTCGGGCTGGATCGGCGGCTCCAGGGGCTACGTCCAGATGGACAACGGCTACCACGACATCAACAACTCCTACTTCGCGCTGGTCACCGACCTGACGCCCGGTACGCAGTTCACCGTGATCAGCCGCAACCCCGGCGACGAGGTCACCATCGTCCACTGACCCGGCTCCGTGTCTGCCGGGCATGCGGTCCGGCGGACACGGCTCCGAGCACCTGATCGCCCTCGTCATCGGAGGTAGGCGGTATGTCCAGACCCGCCCGGCCCTTCCGCCGCCCCCTTCCCCCCACCGCTTTCAGAGCAGTGCTGGCCGGCACGCTGTTGATGCTGTCGTCCGCCTGCTCGACGCCCGGGCACTCCGACGCCGCACCGAGCGGCGTCCCGGCGGGCGCGGTCGCCGTCGAACCCGCCGCGCCGGTGTCGTACGGGATCCCGCAGGACGTCACCGCCATGGTGTTGCCCGCCACCGGCAAGGACACCCGGCTCACGCAAGGGCTCGAAGGCTTCGCCAGCCTGGTCCGCTCGCAGGCCCTGCGGGACTGCCTGGCCACCGCGCACGCTCCTGTGCCCGACATGCCTCCGCCCATGTTCATCCGGCTGTTCGAGATCCCGGACGTCGAAGCCCTCGCACGCAACGGCTTCCAGGGCGGCGTCGTTCCCGGTCCGGCGCTGTCGCCCTCGCCCTCCGCGAAGGCGGACGACGCCGTGGTCCAGCGCTGCACCCGGCAGGGCGACGCGGCTGCCGCCGAGCTCCGGTCGGTCTACGGCCCGCTGCTGTCGCGCTGGCTCCTCCAGCTCGCACCGCTGGAGCAGGACGCGACCGTCGTGTCCGCGCGCGCGTCCTTCACGTCCTGCCTGGCCGGCAAGGGCGTACAGGCGAAGGACGAGAACGGCTTCTTCGACGGAGTCGACAGGAAGCTGCAGACGATCGACGGCCGCGACGCCGTGAAGGCCGAGGACCGCAGGCTCGGGGCGGTCTACGCCGCGTGCATCGACCCGGTCGAAGCAGCCCGCGCACCGCTGCGCGCGCAGCTGCGGGAACGGTTCGCCGCGGAGCACCGGGCCGAGCTCGACAAGGTCCGCGGCCTGCCCGCGCTGCTCACCGAGATGGAGAAGCGCTACACGATCCGCTTCTCCGTGCCCACCACCGCCTGAACGGTCAGGCCGGCAGCGGCGTCGGCAGGGTCGGCCCGCGGCCGAGTCGGGTCAGGCGGTCCCGCAGGCGGGCCAGGAAGCGGTCCTCGTGTGCGCGGAGGTGGAAGTGGCCGCCCGGCGGCAGGTGCAGGGCGGCGGGTCCGGTGGTGTGGGCCTGCCGGGCGGAGAGGTCGTCCCTGATACCCCGGACATCGACCGCGTCCACCCCCAAACCCCCGCCCCGGCTGGTCACTTACCACCACGCGCACCGGACGCGTGCATCCCGCGGTCGGGTCGCCCCGGGCGGGGTCGTCTCGGGGATGCCGTGCGGGTGGCGTTCGGTTCGCCTATAGCCTGTGCCACCATGATGCGCGCCTGGATCCTGCCGATGTTGTTCGTGCTCTGCGGCTCGGCCGTGGCCGCCGGCGAGTTCTCCGAGGGGAGCCCCGGCACGGCCGCCGTCCTCCTGGCGGGGTTCTTGGCGCTCGCCGGTGTGAACTCGCCCCTGATCTTCCCGAGGTCGATCCGGGCGGAGGAGGCACGAGGCCGCGGCGCGGTCGACGGCCGGCCCGTCGTGTTCTGGCGGCCGGGCTGCACGTACTGCATACGGCTGCGCCTCCGGCTGGGCCGCAGCGCCCGCCACGCGCACTGGGTCAACATCTGGCGCGACCCGGCGGGAGCGGCGGCAGTGAGGGCGGCCAACGACGGCAACGAAACCGTCCCGACCGTCTTCGTGGCGGGCCGGCCGCACACCAACCCCGATCCGGCATGGGTGCGCGAGCAGCTCTCCTCTTCGGCGCCGCAGCACCCCTGAGGGAGCTCCGGCGCCCGGTGCCGACGCGCCGGGCCACGACACGGGCTCACGCGAGGGCGTGTCCGGTGGTCACGTCCACATGGGCGGGGACCGGGTCGTGGCGGTCGCCCACGGTCGGCGTCCCGGTCGGCTCGAACAGGAGGATCGCGGCGCCGGACGGCGCGGACGGCTTGTGCTCCGTCCCTGCGGGGACGGTGAAGACCGCCCCCCGGGGCAGCACGACCGTGCGCTCGCCCCCGGGCTCGCGCAAGGAGATGTGCAGTTCACCGTCGAGGACGAGGAAGAACTCGTCGGTGTCGTCGTGGGCGTGCCAGAGGTGTTCGCCGCGGACCTTGGCGATCCGGACGTCGTAGTCGTTGACGTGCGTGACGATGCGGGGGCTCCACAGCGCGTCGAAGCCAGCCAGGGCCTCGTCGAGGGAGATGGGTCGGTCGCTCATGCGTTCATCCTGAGCTGTTCCACCGGGCCGGCGTGAGTGCTAGGAATTGCACATGGCGCAAGAATCCTCGCACCGGGCCCAGACGGGCGTCCACCGGGTGGTCGTGATCGTGGACGAGAACTCGAACCCGTTCGAGCTCGGCTGCGCGACCGAGGTCTTCGGCCTCCGCAGGCCGGAGATCGGCCGCGACCTCTACGACTTCAGGCTCTGCTCCCCCGAGCCCCGCACGGCGATGCGGGACGGATTCTTCACGCTCACGGGAGTCGCCGGCCTGGAGGCGGCCGATACGGCGGACACGCTGATCGTCCCCAACCGGCCCGACGTCGAAGTGCCCCGCAGACCCGCGGTGCTCGACGCCGTCCGGCGGGCGCACGCCCGCGGTGCCCGTCTGATCGGCTTCTGCAGCGGCGCCTTCACCCTGGCCGAGGCCGGAGTCCTCGACGGGCGCCGGGCCACCGCCCACTGGCAGTGGGCGGACGACTTCCGCCGGCGCTTCCCCGCGGTCCGCCTCGCATCGGACGTGCTGTTCGTGGACGACGGCGACATCCTCACCGCCGCGGGAAGCGCGGCCGCACTCGACCTCGGGCTCCACGTGGTCCGCCGCGACCACGGCGCCGAGATCGCCAACTCCGTGAGCCGGCGGCTGGTCTTCGCGGCGCACCGGGACGGCGGACAGCGGCAGTTCGTGGAGCGCCCCCTTCCCGACCTCCCCGACGAATCCCTGGCCCCCGTCCTGGCCTGGGCACAGGGGCGGCTCGACGCACCCCTCACGGTCGCCGACCTCGCGGGGAGGGCGGCGGTCAGCCCGGCCACGCTGCACCGCCGCTTCCGGGCGCAGCTGGGAACGACACCCTTGATGTGGCTCACGGGGGAACGGCTCGCCCTGGCATGCCGATTGATCGAGCGCGGCGAGTCGCGTTTCGAGGTCGTCGCACGGCGCAGCGGGCTGGGCACGGCTGCCAACCTCCGGTCCCTCATGCGCCGCGAGACCGGCATCACCCCCTCGGCGTACAGGCGCCGGTTCGGTCCCGGGACGGGTTGACCGGCGGGGCGCCGAGGTGGTGGGCGCCGCACCGTCGCCGAGTCGGCACGGATAGGCTGCGCGGATGGAGCGGATACGGCGCGCTGCCGGCGCGGTCGTGGGCTCGGCGGTGGGTGACGCCCTGGGTGCCCCCTTCGAGTTCGGTCCACCGGGCGCGTTCTCCGCGCGGTTTCCCGCGCCCGGTGCCGGTGGCGAGATGTGCGGGGGCGGTGGCTGGGACCCCGGCGAGGCAACCGACGACACGCAGATGGCCGTCCTGGTCGCGGAGTCCCTGCTGGAGCGGGGCGCACTGGACCTGCCGGACGTCTTCGCCCGCTTCCAGCGGTGGGCGGCATCGGGGCCCAAGGACATCGGCCTGCAGACCGAGGACGTCCTCACCAACGGCATGCCCTGGGACGGCGCCGCCGCTCTCCACTTCCAGGTCAACCAGCGGGCAGCGGGCAACGGTTCCCTGATGCGGGCATCGACCGCCGCGGTCCGCTTCGCACCCGCCGGCCGGGAAGCCACCATGGACGCGGCCCGCCGCATCGCCGCTCTCACCCACGGCGACCGTGCGGCCTGGGAGGGGACCGCGGTCTTCCACGAGCTCGTCCGCGTCACCCTCGAGGGCGGCGACCCCCTCACCGCGCTGCGGGACGTCCTGGACCTCGTCCATCCCGACCACCGCGACCGCTACGCCACCGTCCTCGCGCCGGACTGGCACCCCGATCGCGCAACCGAGTTCAACGGTGCCGTCTGGCCCTGCCTCGGCTCCGCCGTCTGGGCCCTGCGCACCACGGACGGCTTCGAAGAGGCGCTCCGCGCGGCGGTCGACCTCGGCGGCGACACGGACACGGTAGCCGCGGTGACCGGTGGCCTGGCGGGGGCGTACTACGGGCTGGACGCCATCCCCGCCCGCTGGACCCAGCCGCTCCACGTCCCCTCCCGGGTTTCGATGGGCGGGTCCTGCACCTGCCGGACCTCCTCCACCTCACGCACCGCCTCGGAGGCTGAACCGGTCGGGCCCCTCTCGTCGGGCCGCACCCCAAGGGCCGCTGGGTAGCCTGTCGGCCCGGTCGAACTGCGCCTTGCCGCCGGGCGGTGGGGCGCAGGCGTGGGACGGGAGCCGCGCCCCGGGCCCGGGGTGCGGCTCCCGTCGGGGTCGGGGTCAGCTGTTGTCGTCGTCCGAGTCGGACTCGGCGGTGACCTTGCCGGTCGTGGCGTCGACGGAGCCGTCCCAGGTCTTGCCGTCGGACCCTCGTACCTCGACGTGCCAGGACGCCGCCTTGCCGTTGTCGTCGTCGTCGGAGTTCCACTCGACGCTCCACGCCTCGCCCGGGTGGGCGGCGACGGCGGCCTTGAGGGCCTGCGCGGCGGTGACCTTGGCGGCCAGCAGGTCCTTGTGCTCGCCCGCGTCCTCGTCGCTGTCGACGCTGCCCTTGGTCACCTTGCCGGTCGCCGCGTCGACCTTCAGCTCGGCGTGGCCCTTGCCGTCCTTGGTGATCACGTCCACGTGCCAGACGTTGGCGTCCCGGTCGAGGGACTCGACGACCCCCGGGTAGGCCTTCAGGGCCGCGGCGGCAGCCCCCTCGGCCGTGACGTCCGCCAGGGCGGCGGAGACGGCCGCGGGAGCCGTGGATACCGCTTCGGCGGACGCCGCGAAGGCGGTGGCCGCGGGGCCGCAGGCCAGCAGGACCGCGGCCGCGACGCCGTACACGTTGCGCTTCATGGGCTCGACCTCCTCAGGCCGGCCAGGACCGCGTACCCGCGGTTGCCCGGAGAGGGCGGCCGGCAGCGAGCATTCCCGCCCATTGTCCGGCCGGTCGCCACGATCCGCCGCCCGAAGCACGGCGGGCGGGCCGGACGTGAAGGGGGCCCGGTCGCCGACGGCGCGCACGGCCGCGCACCACCCGCACCGGTCCGCCGCGCACCGCGCCCCGGTGTCGGGCCCGTCGCGCACAGGACGCCATCGGGCCGGCTCGTGGGCTGCGGCGCCCCGCTATCCCAGCCACACCCCGTCGCGCATCACGACCCTGCCCCGCAGTTCGGGCACTCCCCGCCAGGCACGCACCGTCTGCGGTGCCACGCGCAGGTACAGGTAGGGGGCTTCCTCCGTACGCGGATCCCAGCCGAACCTGCCCGCGAACGCATCGGCCGCGTCCTGCGGTACTTCCCGCGCGGGATGGCACGTCGCCTCCCCTTGCAGCAGCACCACGTCGAAGGCGTCCGGCAGCGCCAGCCGTACGCGCGGTTCCCTGCGGGCATTGCGCGCGGTCGCGGAGCCCGCGCCGGTGCACATCCACACCGCCCGCCCGTCCCACAGGAACCACAGCGGCACCTGATGGGGGCCGTGGTCGGGACGGGACGTCGACACCCACATGTCGCGCTCCGAGCCGAGCCGTTCCAGGGTGTCTCTCCTGCGCTCCGCCGTGGTGCGGCGGATGATCTCCGTAGCCTGCATGGAGGCCGACCCTAGCCAGCGGATGCGCGGTGCGCATGGGGCGCAGGTCCTACGCCTGGAGACGGACCCGGTACGGTGGAGCGCCGACACCGACGTGCTCGCCCCGGAGCAGTCCGCCGGCCCCCGGCGTCCCCCATTTCGCCGCCGGCCACGTCCACGACCGGCCCGCGCCGGGATCCCGTCCGGCGGATCGGGTACGGCGCCGGATCCGAGGTCGGCCCCGGAGCCGGACCCGGGGCCGGACCCGGAGCCGGACCCGGGCGGGGGCGGGGTTCGGGCCGCCGGGGCGGGGTCGGCTACCCTGCCGTAGCCGCGCGCCATACGAGCGGCTGCGCCGGGTCTCCGGACGGCGCGGGCACGGCGTGGACGACACCCACCCGCCGGCCCACCTGCGCCTGCGCTGCCTGGCGCAGGGCGAGCCACAGGCTGCCCGGGTCGACGTCGGCGACGAGCGGGCCGCCGCCATCGCCGCGGAACTCGCCCCGGCCCGGCGAGCGGTGGCCCGGCAGGTCGTCAGCACGGTTCAAACCCGGGGTGTTTGACGGGACGTCCCCGGTCTGCGCGCGGCGCCAGGCCGCGACCGGCCCCGGAGCCCGCCGGAACGCGGAACCACCGTACGGGCCGGCACGGTGCACGCTCCGCCCGGCGTACGGTCACCCTCCGCGACCGAGGGGACGCCTCCGCAGGTCAACAGGGTCTTGACCAGGGGCCGGTACACCCGAATGGCGCAGCGTGCCCGGATGAGAGACGATCAAGACAACCGTGCCCCAACCGAGGCGGTCGTCCGTGAAAGGGGAAACCACATGCGCATTCGACGAACCCTCGCCGCCGTCATCGCCACGGCAGCCCTCGCCGGACTCGGCCTCACCGGCGCCGCCACCGCCACCGCCGCCACCGCGCAGGGTGCCCCCACCTACGTCACCCCGTCCCAGTGCAAGCAGGGCGGCGGAATCCCCGCGGTCAACGACGCGGGCAACTACTGCAAGGGCGGTACGTACGACGGCCAGCAGGTCGACTGAGCCCCGCAGGGCGCCCCCGCAGCCCCGCGCCGCGGGGCGCTCCCCGGCCGGCATGGCGCCGGTCAGCGGATACGGAACCCGCCCGTGTACACGTCCGTACGGTTCCGTGGCGCCCCGGAGTGGGCCTCGGTGAGCACCGCCCTCACTCCCTGGCCGTCGGCCACCAGGCCCTGGTAGTCGCCGAGGAAGTAGCCCCCGGCGTAGGGCGCCTGCAGCCAGTCGAAGACCCGGGAGATCCGTCGTTCGGTCCGGAGCTTCGGGTTCCCGTGCCGCAGCGTGGCCAGTTGGTAGGCGGTGGGCAGGGTGGTGGTGTTGCCTGGCTCGAGGAAGCGCAGGTCGTAGTAGGTGAGCGCGACCGTGCCCCGCTCGGAGACCGCGATCGACGGGGAGAAGGCCGGAACGCCCTCGGGGCTGATCAGCTCCGGGCGCCCCCAGGTGCGTCCGCCGTCGGTGGACCGCACGAGCTGGACGGCGTCGAACGTCCCGCCGGAGAAGTCCGAGCCCTCGTAGGCCATGTACAGCGTGCCCGTCCCGGGGTCGACGGCCGGGCTCGGCAGGGTGGCGGCGGCGCGCAGCAGTCTGCCGGGGTCGTTCGGGTCGACCTCCGGTACGGAGGTGTCCCGGGCCACGGCGACCGGGGCGCTCCAGGTCTCTCCGGCGTCGGTCGAGGTGACCATCTCGTAGCGGGCTTCGACGACGGTGCCCAGGTCGGCGGAGTAGGTGATCCGGTCGAAGAAGTCGTACAGGGTGCCGGTGCGCCGGTCGACGACGATCAGATGGCCGATGGTCTGGGTGTTGGGCACGGCGCCGGTGTCGACGAAGGGCCGGGCCTTGCTCCAGGTGCGGCCGCCGTCGCGGGTGAGGGAGATGTAGCCGGGACCGTCGAGGGAGCTGGGGCCGGGCGGGTCGTTGTCGAGGCGGTTCCAGACCTGGTAGGCGGTGCCCTTGCGGATCGGGTCGGCGGTGAGCGAGGGCTTGTCGTTGAAGAACGGCTGCTCGTCGACGTGCGTGGTGGTGAGGTTCCGCCAAGTGCGGCCGCCGTCGCGGGACGTGACGGTCAGGAGGGCGCTGCGCGTGCTCTTCGTGAAGTCGACGCCCTCCCCACTGGCGTAGACCGTGCCGTCCGGTCCGGTGCTCACCCAGGGGTCGGAGGCCCGTTCGTAGTCCGCGCCGCCGGGGGCGCACAGGCTGAACGGCAGCGTGCTCTGGTGGAAGGTGCGGCCGTCCGTGGTCCAGCCGGCCACCAGGCCACGGGCACCGCCGTCGTTCCAGCGGTCCTGCTGGAACACGGTGACCGCGCGCCCGGGGTCGCGCGGATCGACGGACAGGTACGGCTCGACCTCGGTGGCCGGGTAGACGATGCTGTCGGGGGACCTCGTTCCGATGGTGCACTTCGCGTACGGGTCGTCGTGGGACACCTTGACCAGGGGTGTGCCGTCGGGGTTCCCGTCCGCGGCGGCGGGGTGCGCGCCGGTGACCGTGACGAGCAGGAGCGCGGCGGTGGTGACGGCGGTCAGGGGCATCAGGACGCGCATGCGGGATCTCCTGCGGGCCGGTCGGCCGGGGTAGGGGACCGCCGTCATCGGGGCGGCTTGGGGCGACTCTGCTTGGTCGTTTTCGGCGTTGCGGCCGGTGCCCTTGATCGGCCGAACGACGGAGTCGTGCCCCGGGTCGTCGAGGAGCACGACGGAGCCGACCGGCGGGTGCACCGTGCCGGTCGGCTCCTTGGCCGTGCTGCTGTCCTGCTGTTGTCGTGCTGGTGTCGTGCTGTTGTCGTGCTGTCAGGGCGTGGCCTTCGATGCGGACGGCGGGGAGAGCCGCATCAATGCGGCCGGCCCAGGCGGACGGACGACCGCGCGGTCACCGTGTGACGACGGGGCCGGGTCCGTCGGCGTCCGCCGTCGCGGACGCCGGGGATCGGGACCGGCGCGCCCGGCCGTCCACCGACGGTCAGGTGATCGCCGGCGTGGTCCCGTCGGGGAGCGCGCAGGCCTCGCCGGCGTAGGGGCGTGAAACGACCTGTCCGCCGGCGGCCGTGCAGTCGTCTCTGGAGATGTCCGGAGACGACGCGGCGCCGGCGCCGACGGCGCCGACGGCGCTCGCGCCGACCAGGGTTGCCGCGGCCAGGGCGAGACCCAGGATTCTCCGCATGCGCATGACTTCCTCCTCCTCTCAGGCGCCTTCGTTCGGCCTTCGGGAAGGAGCGGGTCTCGACACGACGGCGCCCTCCTCCTCAGGATGGGCGCTCCGCACGGGGCCCGCGAGGCGAGGCCGGGCGCCGCGCCCGGGCGGCTGCCGTGCGCGGTCCTCTAGCGCGGTTCGTGGGCCGCCGCCCGGCAGGCACCGGTCGCGGCACCGCCCGCCACCCCGGCCCCGGTCAGCCCGGACACACAACCCTGGAGGTCTCCGGACACGCCGCGGCCGCAGGCCGCCGTGACGGAGTCGGAAGAGGTGGCACCGGCCTGCTCGGCCATCTGCGTGCAGGCGGGGATGTCCGCCCGGACCGCGGGAGCGGCGAGGACCGCACCACCGAGGGCGAGCGTCAGGCCGGTGAGGGCACCGGCGATACGGGTCGACGTGCGCATGGAACGCACCTGCCTTCCGTGTTGGTCGCGCGGCCCTGGATGCCGGCGGGCCGGATCCACGTGCGCGGGGCCGCCCGTCGGCGGCGGACCCACAGGCCGACCGCCTGATCCTGCGTCGCACCCATCGCACCGCACCGGGACGGGGTCGCCCGGCCGAAGGGGAGGTCCGGACCGGACGAGACGCGCTCGGACCTCCACGCGCGGGCCCTTCACTCCAGCGTCGCACCCTCTCCCCCGCCCGTCCTGGGCAGGGGGCGGCGGCCGCGCCGAGTGACGGCGACGGCGACGGCGACGGCGACGGCGACGGCGACGGCGACGGCGACGGCGACGGCGCGAAGCGTGCGGCCGGCCCGTCACCCTCGGGCCCGTCGCCTATCGTGCCGGTGTGACCAGCTCTCCACGGCGCCCGCTGCTGTTCCTCGATGTAGACGGACCCCTCATCCCGTTCGGCGCCGCGTCGCAGCCGTATCCGAGCTACGCGACCGGGCTCCATCCGAGGGCGACCGACGCGCATCCGCTCCTGGACAGGATCGACCCCGAGCACGGGCCCAGGCTGGCCGCCCTTCCGTGCGAGGTGGTCTGGGCCACGACGTGGACGGATGACGCCAACGAGTGCATCGCTCCGCTGATCGGTCTCCCAACTGGCCGTGGTCGTCTGGCCGGAGCCGTCGTCCGATGGCGATGAGCAGGACGCACGCGGCGGACTGCACTGGAAGACCCGTGCCCTCGTCGCGTGGGCGGCGGGCAGGCCGTTCGTCTGGGTCGATGACGAACTCACCGACAGGGACCGGGCCTGGGTCGCCGCCCACCATCCGGGACGCGCACTGCTCCACCGCGTCGACGCCCGCCTCGGCCTGACCGGTGGCGACTACGAGGCCCTCGGCTCGTGGCTGCGACAGCTGTCCGAACCGGGCGGGACCGCCCGGCGCCGGCTCGCCGAGGACGGTGTCGCGCAGACCGGGCACGCCACCTGGTACGACGCGGAGCCGGCCGCCGAGGCCCTCACCGGGGAGGGCGCCCAACCGCCATCCGGGCCCTGCTGACGAGCTGCCGCGACGTGTACGGGCGGCCCGAACCGGAGCCCGTACTCGCCCTGTTGGACCGGCCGTCCGCCGGAGTAGCCGGTGTCGACCGGCTACTCCTCGGGCTCCCAGGCGATCAGCCGCTCGAACACCTGCTGGTCGCCCTCGATCTTCAGGTCGCTCAGGGTGAGGCGGCCCCAGACGAAGAGGAGCAGCTGCTCGGCCGTGCCCGTGGCCGAAGCGGAGGCGGGCGCGGAGTCCGCCGTGAGGGGTGCGGGCCAGGCGCCGGTGCCGTCCAGCGCGAGGAGCCAGGAGCGGCCCTCGGTGGCGTGGTAGTGGATGGTGGCGGCCTCGTGGGGCCAGGCCGCCGGGGTGGAGTTGCAGGTGTCGAGGAACTCGGCCACGCCGTCGAGCGCGACGTCCGCCGGCATCGGCTGCACGGCGCCCGCGGCGAGCTGGGCGTCGTAGGTGTGCACCAGCACCTCGTGCACCCGGCGCCGGGCGACGCCCCAGGCGTTCGCCGGCGACACGCCGGCGCTCCACCACGTCCAGCACGCGCGCTCCGGGCCGGCCTCGCGCAGCGCACGCAGCAACAGCTCGTTCGACTCGGCGTACCAGGCCAGCAGCGCCTCGAGCTCGCGCGGCGCCCCCGCGGCCTCCTTGGCCGGCGGAGCCCCGGCCGGGCCCGCGGCGACGATCGCGGCCCACCAGCGCTGGCCCGTACCCAGGTGCCGCACCAGATCGAACAGCGTCCACTCGGGGCAGGAAGGCACCGGCGCGTCCAGACCGGGCGCGGCGGCGACCGCGCTCCGGAACGCGGCCGACCGCTCGTCGATCAGCTCCAGCAGGGCGGCGTACTCAAGATTCTCTGTCACACCGGTTGCCTATCAACCCGGCTCGGCCGGCCGCACCCGGTTTTCCGAGGCCGCCGGCTGCGGGCGTCAGAGCACCTGACAGAAGGCCTGGTCGCAGCCATCTCCCCATCCTGGCAGGCTCGTTGAACGAGCTGGCGGTTCGGCTTCAGCCGGTCGGCGCCGCCCGGTCGAGGACCGCCCGGACCGCGGACACGAGCCGGTCCCCCGCGCGGTCGACGCTGCCGTTCTGCGCGCTCACCTGGGCGCCTTCCAGGAGGAAGGTGATCTCTGCGGAGGTGTCGTCGGGTGCGTGCGCACCGGCCCGCTCGCACATGGCGGTGAGGCGGCGCCGCTGGGCGGCCTTGTGGTTCTCGATCAGTCGGCGGGCCGGATGGCCGGGGTCGAGCAGGCCGGCGGTGGAGTTCACGAAGGGGCAGCCCCTGAGGACGATGTCCGGCAGCCCTTCGGCCACGAACCGCGCCACGCCGAGGACCTGGGCCCGGCCGTCGTCGGGGTGCTCGGCCTCCACCCGGTCGAAGGCGGCCGCGTAGCCCGCCGCGACGATCCTCAGCCACTCCTCGATCAGCGCGTCCTTGGTGGCGAAGTGACGGTAGAGGGCCGTCTTCGTGGTGTTCGCCCGCTCCGCGATGGCCTGGACCCCGACCGCCCTGACGCCCTCGCTGAGGAACAGCTCCTCGGCCGCGTCGAGGATGCGCTCGCGCGGGGGAAGACGGGCGACCCTGGAGTCCCGGCCCGGCCTGGGGGGGCTGCTCGTCATCATCCGCCTCGCTCCGGTCGCGCTTGCCGACGTCCCGGACCATGTTACGTTACCGATCATCCTCAAGCGATACCGATCGGTATCGCACGGGACCGATCGGGATTACAGGTGGGGCACAGTGGAGCTGCACGAATACACCCAGTACGACGCCGTGGGACTGGCCGCGCTCGTCGCTCGGCGGGAGGTGACCGCGGCGGAGCTGACCGACGCGGCCCAGGCCGCGATGGCGGCCGTGAATCCTCAGGTCAACGCCGTCGTGGAGAGCTGGCCCGCCGGAGACAGCCCGGTCCCGGGCAGCACCCCGCTCGCCGGGGTGCCGTTCCTGATCAAGGACCTGGCCGTGTCCATGCGGGGCAAGCGCGTCGAGCTGGGCAGCCGCCTCGCCGCCGGCAACGTGGCACGGGAGGACTCGTTCCTCATGCGGCGCTTCCGCCGGGCCGGCCTGGTGACACTGGGCCGCACGGCCACCCCCGAGTTCGCCTACAGCACCACCACCGAGCCGGTCCTGTACGGCGCCACCCGCAACCCCTGGGACCCCGCCCGGACGGCAGGCGGCTCCAGCGGCGGGTCCGCCGCGGCCGTCGCCGCCGGGATCACCCCCCTCGCGCACGCCACCGACGCCGCCGGATCGATCCGGGTGCCGGCCGCCAGCACCGGGTTGTTCGGCCTCAAGCCCACCCGCGGCCGGGTCTCCCTGGGCCCGGACGCCGACGAGGTCTTCAACGGCCTCGCCGTGCACGGCGGGCTCAGCCGGACCGTGCGCGACAGCGCGGCCCTGCTCGACCTGATCCAGGGCCCGGAGGCCGGTGACCCCTACTTCGCCGAGCGCCCCCGTCGCCCGTACGGCGAAGAGATCACCAGGGAGCCCGGACGTCTGCGGGTCGGCCTGCTCACCACCCCCTGGGGCGGGCGCGACGTGGAACCGGCCGTGCTGAAGGCCACCCTGGCCGCCGCCCGGCTGATGGAATCGCTCGGCCACCGCGTCGACGTGACCACCGTGGACCTCGGCGTGTCCTGGGAGGAGTTCGTGCTCGCCAACGCCCGCCTGTGGACCGCGAACCTGGTGACCTGGATCGACGGCCTCGCCGGCGCGCTCGGACGCCCGGTGGACGGGTCCACGGTCGAACCCCGCATGCTCGCGAGCTACGCCTGGGGACGCGAGGTGACCGGCACGGACTTCGTGCACGCCCTCGACGTGCGCAACCGGGTCGCCCGCGCGGTCGGCACCCACTTCGAGACCCGGGAGCAGCTGCTGATGACGCCCACCCTCCCCGAGATACCGCTGCCCCTGGGCACCTACGGCCGGGGCGCCGAGGACGCCGACGGCCTGGGCTGGCTGGAGCACCTGTTCCACCGCTCGCCGTTCACCGCCGCCTTCAACGTCGCCGGCACACCGGCGATGTCGGTGCCGCTCGCGTCCGACCCCGCCACCGGGATGCCGGTCGGTGTCCAGTTCGCCGCGGGCTACGGACGCGAGGACCTGCTGTTCCGGCTCGCCGCCCAACTGGAGAAGGCCGCGCCCTGGGCGGAGCGCAGGCCCACCGTGTGGGCGGGCGCACACCGTTGCTCCTGATCCCCGGTTCCCCGGAGCCCCCGGCCCGCCCCGCGGACGGTGAACCCGCGCAGCCTCCGGGACACGGGCCCCGCTGTCGTCATGCCGGGCGGCCGTCCTCGCCGCCGGCTCCCGGCGGAGCGGGGCGCACCCTGCTCATCAGCGCCGTGTAGAGCAGTACGGACGCGGTCAGGCCCACCGCCCAGCCGTAGTCCGCCAGCGGCTTCAGGAAGGGGATCACGCCCTCTTCGGGGAACGGGCCCTTGCCGGGGGCCGAGTGGGAGCCGCCGATGGCCAGCACCCCGCCGACCACGAACGCCGCCACGGCCCGGAAGTTCCAGCCTCCCGCGTACCAGTACGGGCCGCCCTTCCGGTAGAGGTCGGGCAGCGAGAGCCGGGTGCGGCGGACGATCCAGTAGTCCGCGATGAGGACGCCGGCCACGGTGCCGAGCAGTCCGCCGACCAGGCCCAGCCAGGTGAAGATGTACAGCTCGGGGGTGGACGTCAGCTTCCACGGCATGATCAGCACGCCGACCACGCCCGTGATCAGCGCGCCCCGGCGGAAGTCGATCCGGCGGGGCGCCAGGTTGGCCAGGTCGTAGGCCGGGGAGACGACGTTGGCCGCGACGTTCACCGAGATCGTCGCGATCAGTACGGTGACCAGGGCGAACAACAGCCCGAAGACGTTGTCGGTCTTGGCCACGAGCTGCACGGGGTCCCAGATCGGCGCCCCGTACACCGCCTCCGACCCGGAGGTGACGAACACCGACAGCAGCGCGAAGAGGGTCATCGTCGTGGGCAGCCCGAGGGTCTGTCCGAGGATCTGGGAGCGCTGGCCCGCGCCGAAGCGGGTGAAGTCGGGGATGTTGAGGGAGAGGGTGGACCAGAAGGCGATCATCCCCATGAGCGCGGGGAAGAAGACCTGCCAGAAGTCCGCGCCCCAGCCGAGCCGGGACGGCTGGTCGAGCAGTTCGCCGAAGCCGCCCGCCTTCACCCCGATCCACACCAGCAGGGTCAGCGCGCCGACGATGACGAAGGGCGCGGCCCAGTTCTCGAAGCGTCGCAGGGCCTCCATCCCCCGGTAGATGATGGCGAGCTGGAGGGCCCAGAACACGACGAAGCACAGCCACAGCGTCCACGGCTCGCCGCCGATCTCGGCGGCCCCCGCCCAGCCGCCGAAGATCCTGCCGAGCAGGACGAAGATCCCGGACCCGCCGATCCAGGTCTGGATCCCGAACCAGCAGCAGGCCACGGCCGCCCGGACGAGCGCGGCCATGTTGGCCCCGCGGACCCCGAACGAGGCCCGGGCCAGCACCGGGAACGGGATCCCGTACTTGGGGCCGGCGTGCCCGGTGAGGAGCATCGGCACGAGCACGATGAGGTTGGCGAGCGCGATGGTGAAGACGGCCTGCTTCCAGTCCATCCCCAGGGCCACCAGCCCGGAGGCGAGCAGCCAGGAGGGGATGTTGTGCGCCATGCCGACCCACAGGGCGGTGAAGTTGTACGTCGTCCAGCGCCGGGCCGCGACCGGTACGGGGAGGAGGTCGGGGTTGGCGAAGCGGCCGTCGGAGGGGACCTCGCCGGGGGCGAGCTCGACGCGGTCCCCGGTCTCGGCGGTCGGGTGGTCGGGCATGGGCGCACACCCCTTCGGGTCGGGTGGAGATCTCGGTCGGGACGGGGAACCGGTCCGCGGTTCCGCCTCCAGGAGCCACTCCATCGTGTCGCCCGGGACACCGCAGAGCCAGACGCTGTCCGGCGGATCATCCGGGGGCCTGCGATCGCGTAGGGCCAAGGGTCCGGCGGCAGGGGGGAACGACGGTGCGCAGCGCCCCCCGGCGGGCGGCGGGCCGGCGGCCGCGCCGCCGCCGGGGGTCGTGCGGTGGGGCGGCGGGCTTCGGCACCCCGACCCGGGCGCGTCCGCGGGGCGCCGGCTCGACGCGGCTCGGCCCCGGCTCGGGAGGTGAGACGTACGCCATCCGGCTCGGCCGTCGCCGTGCCCGCGACCCTGGCCTAGGGTGAGAGCGCAGCTGGTTCGCCCCGTCAGCCAGGCGGGATGCGTCGTAAGAGGGAACCCGGTGGGAATCCGGGACTGCCCCGCAGCGGTGAGCGGGAACGACCGCCGTCATACGCACTGGGACCGGAGAACGCAGCGGTCCTGGGAAGCGACGGCCAGTAGGGGCCCGCCGGCAGAGCAGGAGAGCCGGCAGGCGTGCCCGTGAGTCCGAAGACCTGCCACTGCCCGTGCGCGACGAGCGCGTACGGAGACCCGGGGCCTCGTGGGCGGGCCGGCGGCAGCGGGCACCCACCGGCCCGTCGCTCCTTCGCGCCCGCGGCACGCCGCCGGGTCGGACCACGACTCGCGAAGGAGAGTTCCGTGACCACGGACACCACCGCAGGCTCCCGTGCCCACAAGGCGCCGGCCGACTCCCGTGTGACCCTCGCCCACATCATGAGCGAGCACGACACGAACCTCTACGGCACCATCCACGGCGGCGTCGTCATGAAGCTCATCGACGACGCCGCCGCGGCCTCGGCGGGCCGTCATGCCGACGGGCCGGCCGTGACGGTCTCCGTGGACCGGATGACGTTCCTCGCCCCCGCCCGCGCCGGGGACCTCCTCACCGTCCACGCCCTCCTCGAACGCGCCGGCCGCACCTCGATGACGGTGGCCGTACGCGTCACCGCCGAGCGCTGGAACGCAACCACCACCCCCGCCACCGACGTGGCCACGGCCCGTCTGACCTTCGTCGCCGTCGACGCCGAGGGCCGGCCGCGCCCCGTGCCGGGACTGCTGGAGGCGGAGGCGGAGGCGGAGGCGTAGGCGTAGGCGGGGCGCCGCGGCGTCCGGCCCGGCGTCCGGCCCGGCGTCCGACCCGGCGTCCGACCCGGCGTCCGCGCGGCCGATCGGGCCCGAGAGGGCCGTTCGGCCCTGCGTTCGAGGCCCGGTCGGGACCATTCGTCCCTGTCGACGGGGAACGCACCCGTTTGATCATGATCCGGCGGCAGCCGGTCTGCCGTCGCCCGGGACGGACTCCCGTGCGCAGCGGAGCGGATGCAGATGGGGAGGCCCTGTCCGGTGGACACGGTGCGTGGTGACGAGTTGGCGACCGCAGGGCGGCGGCCCCCCGCAGCCGGCGGGGCGCCGGCGCGGGCGGAACGTCCGACGTGGGTGGAGTGGCTGACGACCACCGACCACAAGAAGATAGGCACGATGTACCTGGTCTCGGCCTTCTTCTTCTTCGTCGTCGGCGGCGTCATGGCCCTGGCCATGCGTGCCGAACTGGCCCGGCCGGGCACCCAGATCATGTCGAACGAGCAGTTCAACCAGGCGTTCACGATGCACGGCTCGATCATGCTGCTGCTCTTCGCCATGCCGCTGTTCACCGGCTTCGCCAACTGGATCATGCCGCTGCAGATCGGGGCGCCCGACGTGGCCTTCCCCCGGCTGAACATGCTGGCCTTCTGGCTCTTCCTGTTCGGCTCGCTGATCGCGGCGGGCAGCTTCCTCACCCCGCAAGGCGCCCCGGACTTCGGCTGGTTCCTCTACGTGCCGCTCTCGGACGCCACCCACTCCCCCGGCCTCGGCGCCGACATGTGGATCATGGGCGTGGCCCTCTCCGGCTTCGGCAGCATCGCCGGCGCGGTCAACTTCATCACCACGATCATCTGCATGCGCGCCCCCGGCATGACGATGTTCCGCATGCCGATCTTCACCTGGAACGTGCTGCTCACCGCGCTGCTGGTGCTGCTGGTCTTCCCGGTGCTGGCGGCGGCGCTCTTCGCCCTGGAAGCGGACCGCAAGTTCGGCTCGCACGTCTACGACCCGGCCAACGGTGGTGCGCTGCTGTGGCAGCACCTCTTCTGGTTCTTCGGCCATCCCGAGGTGTACATCCTGGCGCTGCCGTTCTTCGGCATCGTCTCCGAGGTGATCCCGGTCTTCTCCCGCAAGCCGATGTTCGGCTACATCGGCCTGGTCGCCGCGACGATCGCGATCGCCGGCCTCTCGGTGACCGTGTGGGCGCACCACATGTACGTCACCGGCGGTGTGCTGCTGCCGTTCTTCTCCTTCATGACCTTCCTGATCGCGGTCCCGACCGGTGTGAAGTTCTTCAACTGGATCGGCACCATGTGGAAGGGCTCGCTGTCCTTCGAGACGCCGATGCTCTGGACCACCGGCTTCCTGGTGACGTTCGTCTTCGGCGGTCTGACCGGGGTCATCCTGGCCTCGCCGCCGATGGACTTCCACGTCTCCGACTCGTACTTCGTCGTCGCGCACTTCCACTACACGCTCTTCGGCACCGTCGTGTACGCGATGTTCGCCGGCTTCCACTTCTGGTGGCCCAAGTTCACGGGCAGGATGCTGGACGAGCGGCTCGGCAAGATCACCTTCTGGACGCTCACCGTGGGCTTCCACCTGACCTTCCTGGTGCAGCACTGGCTGGGCGCCGCGGGCATGCCCCGGCGGTATGCCGACTACCTGGCCGCAGACGGCTTCACCACGCTCAACACCCTGTCCAGCATCGGCTCGTTCCTGCTCGGCCTGTCCTTCCTGCCGTTCTTCTACAACGTCTGGAAGACCGCCAAGTGCGGGAGGAAGGTCGAGGTGGACGACCCCTGGGGGTACGGCCGCTCGCTCGAATGGGCGACCTCCTGCCCGCCGCCCCGCCACAACTTCCTGGTGCTGCCGCGCATCCGCTCGGAGTCGCCCGCCTTCGACCTGCACCACCCGCAGATCGCCGCCGCCTCCGCCTCCGCCGAAACGCCCGTCCCGGTGGCCGCCGGTGCCGTCACGCGGGAGGGGGAATGACCGGCTCTCCCGTGGTTCCCGTGCTGGGTCTCGCCGTGGTGACGGCCGCGGGGTGCGTCTGGTACGTACCCTCGCTGGCGGAACTGCGGGCGGGCGCCGACCGGCCCGCCTCGCGCCGAGTCGCCGCCGCGGGCTGTCTCGTCGGCTGGTCCACGGTCGCCCTGCTGGTCCCGCTGCTGCTGGCGCCCGGGTGGGCGTTGCTCGGGGCGGCGGTGACGGGCGCGGCGGCCACCGCGGTGCTGCGGCTCCTCGCGGTGGCGGCGCGCCGCCGCGAGGAGCGGGAGGCGGCGGCCGACTGGGCGGCGCTGCGGCTGCCGGACCTGCTTCCCGGTGCCGGCGGGGACCGGGCGGGTTCGCCGGGCCGGGTGGCGGCCTGGCTCGGCCTGGCGCTCGCCGCCGGGGTGGCGCTGGTGCCGGCCGCGGCCGCCCTGGGGGCCGGGCCGGCGGCACTGGTGCTGGGACCGGCGGTGCCGGTGGCCGCCGTGGCGGCGCTGGCGGCCAGGGCCGCCCGCCGGCCGAAGGGGCTGCGCGCTCCGGGATGAGGCGACCGGCGGGTACGAGCCCCTGCCGCCGGGCCCGGCCGAGGCGGCGCCAGGCCTCCGCTACGGGGCGTCGGCGGTCGGAAATCGCCCTGGGGTGCCGGGCCGCCGGTGGCAGAATGCCGCGATGGAGTCGATCTTGCGAGCCGCCGGTGAACTGCTGGGTGCCGAACTGTCCGACCCGGTCGACCTGGGCGGCAGCGCGCGCAGCACCGTGTTGCGCTGTGCGACCGCCGGCGGCGGCAGCGTGGTCGTCAAGGCGTTCGGCAACGAGCCGGAGTCCCTGCGCTGTTTCACGGCCGAGGCCGCCGGCCTGTCCCTCGGGATCGCCGGTCCCGAGGTCCTGGGCGTGGACCCCGAGGTGCCGCTGCTGGTGATGGCGGACCTCGGGAACGCACCCACCCTGGCGGACGTGCTGCTCGGGGACGATCCGGCCGCGGCCGAGGACGGGTTGCTGGCCTGGGCCCGTGGACTCGGGGCGCTGGCCGCCGCATCGGTGGACCGGCGCGCCGATCTCGCACGGCTGTGGTCCCTGTACCACAAGGGCATGCCGTCCTGGGAGGACGAGCCGTGGACCGCGCAGAACGCCACCGCTCTGCCCGCGCTGCTCGCCGGCGCCGGAATCGCGCCTCCTGCCGGGCTCGCGGAGGAGTTGGCACGGATCGGCACGGCGGGCGGAGAGGAATACCCGGCCTTCACCCCGGGTGACACCTGTCCCGACAACAACCTGCTCACCCCGGACGGGCTGCGGCTGATCGACTTCGAGGCGGCCTGCTACCAGTCGGTGTTCCTGACGGCCGCGTACTGCCGGATGCCGTTCTCCAGCTGCTGGTGCGTCTTCACCCTGCCGGCCGGGCCGGCCGCGGAGGTCGAGCAGGCATACCGCGCGGAGGTGGTCGGCGCGTATCCGGCGCTGGCCGAGGACGAGGTGTGGCGGGCCGGCATGCGGCAGGCCACGGCGGTCTGGACGGTGGACGCGACGGTGCGCCTGCTGCCCCGTACCGGGGAGGACGGTCCGCTCCACCGGACCCGCCGCCCGGCCCCGACGAGGCGCCAGGTGCTGAGGCACCGCTGGGAGACGGCGAGCGGGCTGGAGGAGTTCCCGGCCCTGGCGGAGACGATGCGGTTGCTGTTGCGCGAGGTGGCCGCGGGCTGGGAGGTGGCTCCGCTGCCGGGCTATCCGGCGTTCGGGCACTAGGCCGCCGGCCTAGCGGCGTGTCGCGTGCATCTCCTGGAACAGCTCGAACTCGCCGTCCGGGGTGGCGCTGAACCCCTGCCAGCGGAAAGAGGTCGGTGTGACGTCGGTGAAGGTCCACCGTGAGCGCACGCCCTCGGCGTCGGTTCCCTCCTGGATCATCCCGCCGGCACCGTCGGGCCGGCCGACCTGGACGAAGTGGGAGGGGAGCTTCGGTGAGATCCACGTGATCCGCCAGAGCCCGGTCGTGACGTCGTACATGCGGACGGTGGTGCCGGGGAACCGGTCGTGGAACTCCGGGCAGTGGAGCACGTCCTGGACCACCCGGCCGCCCAGGGCCCAGCCGAAGCGCCACTCGCCCGCCGCGGTACGCCACCGGCCCTCGGCGAACCGGTACCGGTTGCTGATGTTCCACGTTCCGACCAGCCGGCCGTAGAGCATCAGCGCCTCCGCGTGGTCCGGATCCGGACCCTCCGCCGACAGCAGCTCCAGCATCGGGTCGGGGGACGACGTCGTCATCGGGGCCTCGTGCTTCCTGGTCGGCGAGCGGGGTACGGAACATACCAACGGCGGTGCGGAGGGGGAACGCCGCCGCAGCCCACGGGCTCACCTGGAAGGCGGGGGCGGGCCCTCGCCGGCAGCGGCGGATGCGCGCCGGGACGCGTCCCGGACGGGCCGCCGGGCCGGTCAGACGGCCGGCAGTACGCCCGCCAGCCGCCCCAGCGCCGCCTTGATCCGCTCCGGCGTCACTCCCTGTGCGCGCTGCTGGAGGAAGACCTCCGGCGCCAGTGGCGCGAGCAGGCCGTCGACCAGGGCCTCCGGGTCCGGCGTGCCGGACTCGCGCAGCAGGACGAGGACGTGGACGCGCCAGAAGCCGTACGCCCCGACGGTGAAGCGCTTCTCGCCGGTCTCGGCGCCGAGCACCAGGTGGCCGTGGGTGTCCAGCAGGTCGACCATGGCGCCGTAGAAGGCGGTGAGCCGCTCGGCCGGCGGCGCGCCGGGGCCCAGCGGAGGAGCGCCGCGCAGCAGCTCCTCCTGCAGGCGGCGTTCGTGCTCGTCGAGGAGGGCCGCCGCGATGGACGTGACGTCCGGGTAGCGGCGGTAGAGCGTGCCGCGGCCGATGCCGGCCGCCCTGGCGACGTCCTCCATCGTGACCGACCGCGGATCACCGGCGGCGAACAGCTCCGCGGCGGCGGAGAGCACCTTGGCCCGGTTGCGGGCGGCGTCCGCGCGTTCCCTCGTCCCCATGGCACCGCAGCCTACACGAATAACCGGACGCACTGTCCGGTTGAGCCCCTCGTCGGGTATAACTGGACGCTGTGTCCGGTTACTGTCCAGCCGATACCGAGGGGTCCCCGTCATGACCACGCTGCTGCATCTCGACGCCAGTGCCCGCCGCCGGTCCTTCAGCCGGGAGGCCGGTGACGCCGTCGCCGCCGCCTGGCGCGCGTCCCACCCGGACGGCGTCCACATCCGCCGCGATCTGGCCAGGACCCCCGTCCCGCAGATCGGCGAGGCGTGGACCGAGCTGTGCGACCACGTCCTGGAGCACGGGATCACCGACCCCTCCCGCTACCGGGAGGCCGTGCGCACTCCCGCGCAGGAGGCGGCCTGGGCCGTGGTCGAGCCGCTGCTGTCCGAACTCGTCGCCGCCGACGTCGTCCTGATCGCCACGCCGATGTACAACTACTCGGTCCCGGCGTCCCTGAAGGCCTGGATCGACCAGGTCACCTTCCCGCGCATGTCCCTCGCCGGACGGCGGTTCGTCGTGGCGTACGCCCGCGGCGGGGCGTACGGCCCGGGCACCCCGCGCCACCCGTACGACCACCAGGAGCGCTACCTGCGCGACTTCTTCGCCGGGCACTTCGCCGTGCCGGAGGAGGACATGACCTTCCTCGGCACCGAACTGGCCAACTCCCTCACCGATCCGGCCCTCGCCGGCCGGCGCGGGGCGCACGACGCGTCCCGCGCGGCCGCGCTGGAGGCCGCCCGCACGACGGGAGGATCCCTGTGAACTGGCTCCTCCTCGTCGCCGCCGGCCTGGTGGAGGTCGCCTGGTCGCAGAGCATCAAGCCGACGGCCGGGTTCACCCGCCCCCTGCCCACGCTGCTCTGCTTCGCGCTCGCCGCCGTCGCCGTCTACCTGCTGTCCCTGGCGATGAAGGGCCTGCCGGTCGGCACGGCCTACGCCGTCTTCACCGGGATCGGCGCGGCCGGTGCCATCACGCTGGGCGTCGTGGTCCACGAGGAACCGGTCACCCCGGGCCGCTTCCTCGCCCTCGCCCTGATCATCGGCGGCGTGGCACTGTCCCACGCGACCTCCCCGGCCGTGTAGGGAGCACTGCGTTCCGTGGCCGCGCCGGGCCGTCTTTCGTCCTGAATCTTCACTCATGTCCTGATACGACCAGTGAAGTGGATCACTCTCCGCACCGTCTTGCACATGCTTCCGGGAGGCGGGGGCACCCGGGCTTCCGGGCGGCCGGCAGGGCGCTCCGGTCCTCCGGGCGACCGGCGGGGGATCCAAGGAACGAAAGGCAGTACCCGACGTGACCGCAGCACAACAGACCATCCACGTGGGCGGCGAGTGGCGCGCAGCACTCTCCGGTGACACCCGCCGCATCATCGACCCCGTCGACGCCACCGCCTTCGCGGTCGTCGCGGAGGGCGGGGTACGGGACACCGACGACGCGGTGGCCGCCGCCCGCGCCGCCTTCGACGCGGGCGCCTGGCCCCGTACGCCGGTCGCCGAGCGCGCCGCCCTGCTGCGCCGGGTCGCCGACCGGCTGGAACGCGATCGGGAGCGGATCGGCGCCCTGGAGAGCAGGGACGCGGGCAAGACGCTGGAGGAGGGCCGCACCGACGTCGACTGCGTGCGCGACACCTTCCGCTACTTCGCCGACCTGGTGGAGAAGGAGAGCACGGAGCGCGTCGTCGACACCGGATCGCCGGACGTCCGCAGCGTGGTCGTCCACGAACCGGTGGGCGTCTGCGCGCTGATCACCCCGTGGAACTACCCGCTCCTCCAGGCCAGCTGGAAGATCGCACCGGCCCTCGCCGCCGGCAACACCTTCGTCATCAAGCCCAGCGAGATCACCCCGCTGAGCACGGTCGCCCTGGTGGAGCTGCTGCTGGAGGCCGGGCTCCCGCTCGGCGCCGCCAACATCGTCACCGGCCCCGGGCCCACCGTGGGCGCGCGGCTCGCCGAGCACCCCGACGTCGACCTGGTCTCGTTCACCGGTGGGCTCGCCAGCGGCACCGAGGTCGCGCGGGCGGCGGCCGACAGCGTCAAGAAGGTCGCGCTCGAACTGGGCGGCAAGAACCCCAACATCGTCTTCGCGGACGCCTGCGCCACCCCCGAGGGCTTCGACACCGCCGTGGACCAGGCCCTCAACGCCGCGTTCATCCACAGCGGCCAGGTCTGCTCGGCCGGCTCCCGCCTCATCGTCGAGGAGCCGCTGCGGGACCGGTTCGTCGCCGAACTGTCCCGCCGGGCCGGCCTGATCCGGCTGGGCCGCGGCACCGACCCCGGCGTCGAGTGCGGACCGATGGTCTCCGCCGCGCAGCGGGAGCGGACCGAGGAGTACGTGGCCTCCGCCCTCGCCGAGGGCGCGGTGCTCCGCACCGGCGGGGTCCGGCCGCAGGGGCCGGGCTTCTTCTACCGGCCCACCGTCCTCGACCGCTGCCACCGCGGCATGCGCGTGGTGCGCGAGGAGGTCTTCGGCCCGGTCCTGACCGTGGAGACCTTCCGCACCGAGGAGGAGGCCGTCGCCCTCGGCAACGACACCGAGTACGGCCTGGCCGGCGCGGTGTGGACCTCCGACGAGGAGCGGGCCGGGCGGGTGGCCGGGCTGCTGCGCCACGGCACCGTCTGGATCAACGACTTCCACCCGTACCTGCCGCAGGCCGAATGGGGCGGCTTCGGCAAGTCCGGCATCGGCCGCGAGCTGGGCCCCACCGGCCTCGCCGAGTACCGCGAGGCCAAGCACGTCTACCGGAACCTCTCCCCCCGTCCCGTGCGGTGGTTCGCCGGCGGACAGGACGACGGCGCACGGAACGAGCAGCAGAAGGACCAGGCATGAACCACCGGCCCGACACGCACGACCAGTACGGCCGGCACACCCGGCACGACCGGCACGCCCTGCAGGAGCGCGACGCCCCGCACGAGCGCGACGCCCGCCGCGAGCCGGACGCCCCGCATGACGGGCAGGTGTACGACTACGTCGTCGTCGGCGGCGGGACCGCCGGTTCCGTGATCGCCTCCCGGCTGACCGAGGACCCCGCGGTCAGCGTGGCCGTCATCGAGGGCGGCCCCAGTGACGTCGGCCGCGAGGACGTCCTCACCCTGCGCCGGTGGACGGGGCTGCTCGGCGGCGAACTGGACTACGACTACCCCACCACCGAGCAGCCCCGCGGCAACTCCCACATCCGGCACAGCCGGGCGCGGGTGCTGGGCGGCTGCTCCTCGCACAACACGCTCATCTCGTTCAAGCCGCTCCCCTCCGACTGGGACGAGTGGGCCGACGCCGGGGCCGAGGGCTGGGACGCCGCCTCCATGGAGCCGTACTTCGACCGGCTCCGCAACCACATCGTCCCGGTCCACGAGGACGACCGCAACGCCATCGCCCGGGACTTCGTGGAGGCGGCTCAGGGCGCCCTCGGCGTCCCCCGGGTCGAGGGGTTCAACAAGGAGGCCTTCCACGAGGGGGTCGGCTTCTTCGACCTGGCGTACCACCCGGAGGACAACAAGCGGTCCTCGGCCTCGGTCGCCTACCTGCACCCCTTCCTGGACCGGCCGAACCTGCACCTCGCCCTGGAGACGTGGGCGTTCCGGCTGGAGCTGGAAGGGACCCGGGCCACCGGAGTGCACGTGCGCACCGCGGACGGCCGGGAGCACGTGGTGCGGGCCCGCCGCGAGGTGCTGGTGTGCGCGGGCGCCGTGGACTCGCCGCGGCTGCTGCTGCACTCGGGCATCGGACCGCGGGCGGACCTGGAGGAGCTGGGCATCCCGGTCGTGCACGACCTGCCGGGGGTCGGCGAGAACCTCCTCGACCACCCGGAGTCGGTCATCGTGTGGGAGACCCACGGTCCGATACCGGAGAACTCGGCGATGGACTCGGACGCCGGGCTGTTCGTCCGCCGGGACCCGGCGGCGCAGGGGCCCGACCTGATGTTCCACTTCTACCAGGTGCCGTTCACCGACAACCCGGAGCGGCTGGGCTACGAACGCCCCGCCCACGGGGTGTCGATGACCCCGAACATCCCCAAGCCGCGCAGCCGCGGCCGGCTCTACCTGACGAGCCCCGACCCCGGGGTCAAGCCGGCGCTGGACTTCCGGTACTTCACCGACGAGGACGACTACGACGGCCGGACCCTGGTCGACGGCATCAGGATCGCCCGGCGGATCGCGGCGGCCGAGCCGCTGGCGGGCTGGCTGCGGCGCGAGGTCTGCCCGGGCCCGGAGGTCACCTCCGACGAGGAGCTCAGCGCGTACGCCCGGCATGTCGCGCACACCGTCTACCATCCGGCCGGGACCTGCCGGATGGGTGCCGAGGACGACGCGCTCGCCGTCGTCACACCCGATCTGAGGATCCGGGGCCTGTCCGGCGTCCGGATCGCCGACGCGTCCGTCTTCCCGACCATGCCCGCCGTGAACCCGATGATCGGGGTGCTGATGGTCGGGGAGAAGTGCGCCGAACTGCTGGGAGGTGCCCGCCGATGAGCCGGAGCACGAGACATGCGGGGGACCGGCCCGAGGACCGGCCGGACAGCCGGCCGGCCGCCGGCCCCGCGAAGGGCGTGCCGGAGGCCGGGTCCGGGTCCGTCTTCGCCGTACGGAACCTGTGGAAGGTGTTCGGGCCGAAGGCCGGACGGGTTCCCGCCGATCCGGAACTGGCGTCGCTGGACGCCGCCCCGCTGCGCGAGCGGACCGGCTGCACGGCCGCCGTCCGCGACGTCTCCTTCGACGTGCGCAGGGGCGAGGTGTTCGTGGTGATGGGCCTGTCGGGTTCCGGCAAGTCGACGCTGGTCCGCTGCCTGACCCGGCTCATCGAGCCGACCTCGGGCAGCCTCTCCATCGACGGCGAGGACGTCCTCGGCATGGACCCGGCCCGGCTGCGCGAACTGCGCCGCCACCGCGCCGCGATGGTCTTCCAGCACTTCGGGCTGCTGCCGCACCGCACCGTCCTCGACAACGTCGCCTACGGCCTGGAGATCCAGGGCGTGGGCCGCGGGGAACGCCGCGAGCGCGCGGCGGAGTTCGTGGCGAAGGTCGGCCTGGAGGGCATGGAGCTGCGCCGGCCCGGGCAGCTGTCCGGCGGCCAGCAGCAGCGGGTGGGGCTGGCCCGCGCGCTCGCGGTCGACCCCGAAGTACTGCTCTTCGACGAGCCGTTCAGCGCGCTCGACCCGCTCATCCGGCGGGACATGCAGGAGGAGGTCGTCCGCCTGCACCGCGAGGAGGGCCGCACCATGGTCTTCATCACCCACGACCTCGGCGAGGCGCTGCGGCTCGGCGACCGGATCGCGCTGATGCGGGACGGCCGGATCGTGCAGCTGGGCACACCCGAGGAGATCGTCGGCTCCCCCGCCGACGACTACGTCCGCGACTTCGTCCGGGACGTGCCGCGCGAGCAGGTGCTGACGGTCCGCTCGGCGATGCGCCCGGCGCGGGCCGAGGAGACCGGGGCCGGGCCCGCGCTGGCACCGACCGCGACCGTCCACGAGGCCATCGAGGCGGTCGCCCGGACCGGGGAGAACGCGCGGGTCGTCGAGGACGGGCGGTGCCTGGGCGTGGTCGACCAGTCGGCGCTGCTGGGCGTGGTCGCCGGGGTCCCCGCCGCGGCCGGGAAGGCGGTGGCCTGATGTACCCCCACACCACCTGGCCGCCGCCGTGCGGCGGCACGGGGGTTCCCGGCCGCGGGCGGTGCGGCCGATGAGCGCCACCGCCCCTTCCGCTCCCGCCGACCGTACGACCGAGCGCGGCGCCGGCCCGGCCGCCACGACCGGACGGCCCGGCTCGGGTGACCGGCCCCTGAAGCCGGGCCCCGGCGCGGACTCCGGTTCCGGTGGAGCGCGGGCCCCGCTGCGGCGCCGCCGCGGCCGGCTGATCGGTGCGGGCACGGCGCTCCTGCTCGTCCTGGGCGCCGTCCTGCTCGGCGGCGGCAGCTGGCCGGGCGGGCTCACCGTGGACGTGTCGGGGCCGCTGGAGCGCGCCGGCGACTGGATCGTCGACAACCGCGACGGCCACCCGCTCTTCCTCTACTTCCTCGGGCACGTCAGCAACGCCGTGGTCGTGGCCGTGCGCGCCGTGTACCTGCTGCTGCTCGGCCTCGGCTGGGCCGGGGTGACCGCCGCGGCCGGCCTGGTGGCCTGGCGGCTCGCGGGGGTGCGCCTCGCCCTGGTCTGCGTGGCCGCGTGCGCCGCGTGCGGACTGCTCGGCATGTGGGTCCCCACCCTGCAGACCCTCGCCCTGATGGTGGTGGCGGTCCTCGCGTCGGTGGTGCTCGGCGCGCTCCTCGGGCTGGCCGCCGGCCTGTCCGGGCGGATGGACCGCGTGCTGCGCCCGCTGCTCGACACCATGCAGGTGCTGCCCGCCTTCGCCTACCTGCTGCCGGTGGTGCTGGTCTTCGGCATCGGCGTGCCGGCCGCGGTCCTGGCGACCGTGGTGTACGCCGCCCCGCCGATGGCCCGCCTGACCGCGCTCGGGCTGCGCGGCGCGGACGCCGGGGTGATGGAGGCCTCGGCCTCCCTCGGTGCGACCGGCCGGCAGCGGCTGCTGACGGCCCGGCTGCCGCTGGCCCGGAAGGAGCTGCTGCTCGGCGTCAACCAGTCGATCATGATGGCGCTCGGCATGGCCGTGATCGCCTCCGTGATCGGCGCGGGCGGCCTCGGCGACCGGGTGTACCAGGCGCTGGCCTCCGTGGACGTCGGTGCGGCGCTCGCCGCGGGCGTGCCGATCGTGCTGCTCGCCGCGGTCCTGGACCGTGTCACCGCCGCCGCGGGCGCCCGGCTCGGGTCCGCTCCGGACCGCCCGGCCGGCCCGGGCCGCGCCGTGGCCCCGGCGTCGGCCGCCCTGGTGGCCGCGATCGCCGCGGCCGGCCACCTCACCGGCCGGCTCGACTGGCCGCGGGCGTGGACCGTGGACACCGCCGGGCCCGTCAACCGGGCCGTGGACTGGATGACCGCGCACCTGTACTCCGAGGTGCCCGCCGTCGGCGGCACCGCCGACTGGGCCTCCCACTTCACCACCGGGGTCCTCAACCCGCTGCGCTCGGGCCTGCAGTGGCTGCCCTGGTGGTCGGTCCTGCTGGCGGTCGGCGCCCTCGCCCTGCTCATCGGCACCTGGCGGACCGCCGCCACCGCGGTCCTGGCGATGGCCGCGATCGGCGCCCTCGGCGTGTGGGCGCCCGCCCTCGACACCCTCTCCCAGGTGCTGGCGGCGGTCGCCGTGACCCTGCCGCTCGGTTTCGCCCTCGGCGCGGCCGCCGCGCGCAGCGCCCGCCTGGACGGCGTGCTGCGGCCCGTCCTGGACGTGTTCCAGACGATGCCCCAGTTCGTGTACCTGATCCCGGTGGTCGCGCTGTTCGGCGTGGGCCGCGCCCCGGCCGTCGCCGCGGCCGTGGTGTACGCGCTGCCCGCGGTGGTGCGGATCACCGCGCAGGGCCTGCGGGCGGTCGACCAGGGCGCGGTGGAGTCCGCGCGCTCGCTCGGGGCGACCGCGCGCCAGCAGCTGTTCCAGGTCCAGCTGCCGCTGGCCCGGCCCGCGCTGCTGCTGGCCGTGAACCAGGGCGTGGTCCTGGTCCTGGCCGTGGTCGTCATCGGCGGCCTGGTGGGCGGCGGGGCACTCGGCTACGACGCCGTGTTCGGACTCGCCCGGGGCGACCTGGCGACCGGTCTCGTCGCCGGTGCCGCGATGGTCTGCCTGGGCCTGGTGCTCGACCGGGTCACCCAGCCGACGGAACGCCGCACCCGCACCGGAAAGGGGGCCTGAGGTGGCCCGTACCCGTATCGCAGCCCTGGCCGCCGCCGCGGCCCTGACCGTCGGGGCCGGCCTCGCCGGCTGCGGCGCCGCCGACATGACCCGCCAGTCCTCCCCGTTCGCGGACACCGGGGGCTCCCGGACGCTGACGCTGTCCGTGCAGTCCTGGGTGGGTGCGCAGGCCAACGTGGCCGTCGCCCAGTACCTGCTGGAACACGAGCTCGGCTACCACGTGGACACCGTGCAGATCGACGAGGTGCCGGCCTGGGACGCGCTCAGCCAGGGCCGGGTGGACGCCATCCTGGAGGACTGGGGGCACCCGGAGCAGGAGCAGCGGTACATCGACGGGAAGGGCACCATCGCCCGCGGCGGCGACCTGGGGGTCACCGGGCACATCGGCTGGTTCGTGCCGACGTACTTCGCCGAGCAGCACCCGGACGTCACCGACTGGAAGAACCTCGGCAAGTACGCCGACCTGTTCCGCACCGCGGAGAGCGGCGGCAGGGGGCAGCTGCTCGACGGCTCCCCGTCGTACGTCACCAACGACAAGGCGCTGGTGAAGAACCTGGGCCTGGACTTCCAGGTGGTCTTCGCGGGCTCCGAGGCGGCCCAGATCACGCAGATCAGGCAGTTCGCCAAGGAGAAGAAGCCCTTCCTGACCTACTGGTACGAGCCGCAGTGGCTGTTCGAGAAGGTGCCCCTGACGGAGGTGGCGCTGCCCGGGTACGAGAAGGGCTGCGACGCCGATCCGGAGAAGGTGGCGTGCGCGTACCCGCACACGCCGCTGCAGAAGTTCTTCAACGCCCGGTTCGCGAAGGACGGCGGTGACGCGGCCGCCTTCCTGAAGAAGTTCCGCTGGACGACGGCCATGCAGAACGACGTCGCGCTGATGATCGCGGAGGAGAAGCTGACCCCGCAGGAGGCGGCGGCCCGGTGGGTCAAGGAGAACCGCGCCACCTGGAAGGCCTGGCTGCCCGCCTGACGGCACACGGCAGCGACGGGAGCGGGGGGAGCGGGGGCGGTGGTCAGGACCGCCGCCCCCTCCCCGGCAGGGCCCCACCTCGGCGCCGTCCACCTCCGGCCGGCCAACGCATCCGAAGCGGACGGCGCGCCCTCCGGCCTCCCGCCGGCTGCCCGGTCACGCGCTGCGATGGCGTCAACCCGCCGGAGCAGGTCGTACGTGAGCACGAGCCGACCAGAGGTGGGAGTACCCGTCGACGAACGCCCCCGCGTCGTCACCCCGGAGCGCCGCGAGGTGCCGCGAGGTGCCGCGAGGTGCCGCGGAGTACCGGAGGCCGGCCCGAGGCCGTGGAACAGCCCGGACCAGTCCACGTCATCCGTGCGGTCGACCACGACAGGGATGGTGCCACAGCAGCCCGGACCGGCCGGCGCCCAGCCGGACCGGCCGCCCGCTCGGGTGGGCGCGGGAATCCGCGGATCGGGCCGGAGCCGACGCCGGACGACCGTGATTGGTCTGTACCTATGGGAGGGACGGGCCGGAGACTTCAGGGATGGACCGGCTCCGGAACACCCGCCTCCCCGACCTGCCCCTGCACCACCTGGAGGTCCCCCTCCCCCACCTGCTGCCCTTCGCGATCGGGACCTTCGACACCATCGGCCCGCTGTCGCGCGCCGCCTTCCCCCACCGGCACACCTTCTACGAGATCGTCTACGTGACCGGCGGGAGCGGCGCGCACGTGCTCGACCTGGTCCGCCGACCGGTGGAGCCCCCGCAGCTGTGCGTGATCACCCCCGGCCAGGTCCACCACTGGGCCGAGGCGGACGGACTCACCGGGCACGTGGTGCTCTTCAACGAGGACTTCCTCCTGCCCCACGCGGACGACGCGGCCGCCCTGCGGATCCTGGCCGGCCGGCCCGGGCACCCGGCCGGTGACCAGGCCGCGCCGATCGCCGCGCTCCTGGCCGACATGGGCGGCGAGTACCGGGACCTGCGGTCCGGGTACCAGAACGTGCTGCGGGCCTGCCTGCACATCCTGATCGCCCGGGCGTCGCGGACCCTCGACCGCACCGGCGCCCCACCGGAAGCACCGGCCCCGGCGCGCGACCGGGCCGCCGAACTGGCCGCGGCCTTCGGCCGCCTGCTCTGCGAGCCCGGTGGAGCGCACCGGCCGGTCGGCTGGTACGCACGGGAGCTCGGCCTGTCCGCCGGGCACTTCCAGACGCTCGTGCGGCGGGCCACGGGACGCCCGCCCGGCAGCCTGATCCGCCAGCAGCAGACGCTGGAGGCGAAGAGGCTGCTGTCCGGCACGGACATGACCGTCCGCCGGATAGCGAACCTGGCCGGCTTCGCGGACGCGGCGTACTTCTGCCGGTTCTTCAGGAGGGAGACGGGGATGTCGCCGGGCGAGTTCCGGAACTGGGCCTGCCGAAATCACCACGATCCCCGGATCGAGTCCATCGCCGCGCACCCGGACGGCCCGTAGGTTGGCTGCTGATCGCGAGCGGACCGGGGCCGACCGGGACGGATGCCCGGCAGGGCACGCCCCTCCCCCCTTTCCCTCGCCCCACCCCGAACCGCCCACCCGAGGAGGCCTCGATGCCCGTACCGGAGGAGCCCACCGCACCACCGGAACCCACAGGAAGCGAACGCCGGGTCAGCCGCAAGACCGTCCTGCGCGCGGCCGCCGCACTCGGCGCCGCCCCGCTGCTGGTCGGGGGACCGGTCGCACTCGCCCGCGAACGACCGGCCCCGGGCAGTGCCACCGCCCTCGCCCCGACCCCGGACTGCCACGACGGCGACGAGCCGACGGTGGAGCAGATGGAGGGCCCGTACTTCAAGCCGGACTCCCCGCTGCGAACCTCCCTGGTCACGAGCGGTACACCCGGCACCCGGCTCACCGTCACCGGGTACGTCTTCGGGCGCGCCTGCCGCCCGGTCCCCGGCGTACTGCTCGACTTCTGGCAGGCGGACCACGACGGCGCGTACGACAACGGCGGCTACGCCTTCCGCGGGCACCAGTTCAGCACGGCCCAGGGCGCCTTCGGCCTCTCCACCATCGTTCCGGGGCTCTACCCCGGGCGCACCCGCCACCTCCACGTCAAACTCCAGGCTCCCGGCGGCCGGGTGGTCACCACCCAGCTGTACTTCCCGGGCGAGCCGCGCAACGGCACGGACACCCTCTTCGACAGCCGCCTGCTGATGAACCTGCGCCAGGCCGGCCCCGGCCAGGAGGGCACCTTCGACTTCGTCCTGGACGTGTCCCAGGACCCGACCACCCCGCCGACCACTCCCCCGCCGACGACTCCGCCCACGGGCACCTGGACGCCGGGCCGGGCGTACCGGGCCGGCGACGGGGCCACGTACGCGGGACTCCCCTACCGCTGCCTGCAGGCCCACACCGCGGTCACCGGCTGGGAACCGCCGAACGTCCCGGCCCTCTGGCAACGCCTCTGAGGACCGCCCGGCCCGGGTCCGGGACTCCACAGCGGCGCGCCCGCCTCCTCGGGCCGGACCCACGAGGAGACGGGCCGCCGCACCGGCCGGTGCGGGACCGGACACGGTCCTGAAGGGGCGGCCCGGGCGCCCCGCCGTGCCCGGGCAGCACCTGATCGGGGAGGATGGCCCGCCGGAGCGACCGGTGGGGAGAGGGGAGCAGGGCATGGCGGACGGGCACGACGAGCGGCTACGGGACCACGACGGTCACGCGGCCCTGCTGGCCGCCATGGGCCTGGAGCCCGTCGGCACCTGGTGGGTCCCCGGCGTGCGGAGGGCCGGGGCGGCCCGGCGGCTCCTGGACGAGGCCGCCGGGGCCGGTGAGGCCGGCACCGGGCCCTCACGGGCGGTCCGGCTCGTGCTCGGCGAGGGCCGGGAGTTCCTCCTCGCCTTCGGCGGACCGCACGCCCCGGGAGGCTGCGCGGGCCGGGCGTGGCACCGAGTGCGCTGCCCGGCCGCCGACCCGGTCGCCGCCGTCGCGGGGCTGCTCACCGCGGCCGACCCCGACCCCCGCGGACTGCTGCTGGCCGCGACGGACGGGGAGACGGTGGTCGGCGTGCCGTCCGGCCGCGGCGCCGCACGGCTGCTCGCCGTGACCGGATGGACCGCCCGCGTCGAGGCGGCGGCCGAGGCCGCCGGCCGGGAGACCCCCGAGGAGGGCGCGGCGGCCTGGGCCGCCTTCGCGGACGCCCTCGACGCGCACACCGCCCGGCCGCCCTCCGCGGATGCCGACGCCGTGACGGCCGTCCCCGACGACTGGCGCCGGGGCCTCGTCGCGAACCCGGGCACCCCGCGCGGCGTACGGCTGGACCTGATGCGCCGTGACCCCGGCCTGATGTGGCTCCTCCCGCCGGACGAGGCGGTGGAGGCAGCCCTCGCCGCAGGCGACCCGAAGCTCAGGCTTCACGTCGCCGAGCGGGGGTGCGCTCTCGGCCCCGCCCACTGGACCCGCTTGTTCCGCGCGGCCGCGACCGAACGCGAGCGGTGGATGCTCGCCTTCACCGCGGTCGACACCCGCGGCGTCCTCGACGACGGCACCTGGGCCGCACTGGCGGCCGACCCCTCCGCACGGGTCCGGGCCGAGACGGCCCGGCTCGCCGGCCTGCCCGACCGGTACGCCACCGCCCTGGCCGGGGACCCCGCACCCGCGGTGCGGGCGGCGGCCTGCCCGAGGGCCTGGGCCGCCCTGCCCGCCGAGCGCCGCCGCGCCCTGCTCGCCGACGGATCCGCCGGCGTACGGATCGCGGCCCGGCTGTGCCACCACACCGAAGTCCCCCTGTCCCGCGAGGACTTCGAGGACTTCGAGGGCGGGGCGCTCGGGGAGCGGGCCGTCCGGTCCTGCCTGCTCGCCCCCGCCCTCGTCGACCACCTCCTCGCCACCGGAGAACCCGGCCTGCGCGGGGCCCTCGCCGAGAACCCCCGCCTGACGCCGGACGCGGTGGCCCGGCTCGCCTCGGACGCCGACGAAGGGGTCCGCCACGTGGTCGCGCTCCGCGCGGACCTCACCGAGGAGCAGCGGGCCGCGATCCCCGTCTCCATCGCCCCGGGCAGCCGCTACGGGATCCTGGAATGGGTCGCGGACCTGCACGGGGACGCGGAGGCCATGCGCCGGCTCGCCGCCTCCTCCCACGTCCTGGTGCGCCGCAGCGTCGCCCGTGCCCGCCGCCTCCCGCCCGACGTGGTCGGCCGCCTCGCCTGGGACACCGACCGGGCCGTGCAGCTGTTCCTCGCCGAGTCCTGTGACGATGCCCCCGCCGAGATGCTCCTGCGGGTGTGGACCTGGTGGACCGGCAGTCTGTCGTCCCCGGACCGCCCCCGCTCGCACCCCAACTTCCCCCGTGCGGGACTCCTGCGGTACGCCGACGACCCCCACGGGCGGATGCGGCGGCTGGCACTCGACGATCCGCTGTCGACGCCCGCGCTCGTCGCCCGCTTCGCCCGCGACCGCGACCCCGAGGTGCGCCGCCGGGCCGCCGAGGACCCCCGGCTGTCCGCGACCGACGCGGTCCGCCTCGCGCAGGACCCGGACGACGGGATACGGGACCTCGCGCTCGCCCACCGCGCGCTGCCCGCGGGCGTATTGGCGGCCCGTCTGCTCGACCCGCACACGGCCGCGGCCGCCGCCCGCAACCCGACCGTCCCCCTGCCGGTCGTCCACGCCGTGGCCGCCCGCTGCGGGGGGGGTGCGGCCGCCGTCGCCCGTCAGCCGGGGAAGGAGAAGTAGAGCGCGTCGGCGTAGAAGGAGGCGAAGTGCGTCTGCCAGTCGGCCCGGACCGCAGCCAGCCAGTCGTCGTTGCCGCCGGCGATCGCCGCCTCGGCCTGGGCGACGGCGTCGGGGATGTCGTCGGACACCAGACTCCGCACGCTCGCCGTCGGATCGCCGTCCGACATCGAGACGATCTCCCCGGTCTCGAGGACGAAGTACTTCGCCTGCTGCTTCTCCAGGTGGGCCGTGGTCCTGGCCACGCACGCGGCGAACTCCGCGTCGTCCTCCAGGCCCTCGCCGACCGCGCGCAGGAGGTCGCGGAGCAGGGCCGCTCCGCCGGCGTAGTCCGCGGCGATGCCGATCGGAGGGTTCCAGATCATGGACGGGACGACCGTCGTCCCGCGCCCCACCATGAGCTTGTGCGCGAGCGGGACGTCCCGGTTGTGCTCGGATATGCAGCGGATCCGCTGGGGGATCTCCACCTCGTTCGGCATCGAGTCGGCGGAGTAGAGGTATGAACGGTTTGCCATGGCTGCGACGCTAACACCGGGCACCGACAACCCCGGACAGCGCCGCCGGCCCCCGGAGCCGTGAGCCTCACACGGGATTCCGCTCCGGCGCCCTAGCGTGGCCCCATGACGCGGAATCGGACCATGGGGCGGCGAGCAGCCGTGGCGCTCTGTGCGGCGGCGGCGCTGACGGGACCGGGAACCCCGGCCGGCGCATCCGCCGGAACGCCGGCGGCCGGGCCGTCCCCGCGTCCCGATGCCCTCGTCTACGTCGCCGACCTCCACTCCGACACGGTGTCGGTCGTCGACAGCGGCACCGGCGCGCTCGTGGACAGCGTTCCCGTCGGCAACGGACCGGACAGCGTGGCCGTCAGCCCCGACGGCACCCGGGTCTACGTCACCAATTCCGCGGCGGACACCGTATCGGTGGTCGACGCCCGTACCAGGACGGTCGTCGCCACCGTCGCCGTCGGGGACGAACCGAGCAGGGTGACGGTCTCGCCCGACAACCGGAAGGTCTACGTCGCCAACGTCGGGTCGGACGACGTGTCGGTCATCAGCACCCGCACGCATGCCGTGACGGACACCATCGCGGTGGGCGATGCCCCGCTGGGCGTGGCGGTTGCGCCCGACGGATGCACCCTGTACGTCGCCAACGCCGCGTCCGGCACCGTCTCAGTGGTCCGCACCGCCACCGGAACGGTCACCGGCACCATCCCCGTCGGCAGCGGACCGACCGCTCTGGTGCTCACCCCCGACGGCCGCCGCCTGTACGTCTCCAACCTGACGTCGGACGACGTGTCGGTGGTCGACGTGCACGACGGCGCGGAAACGGACCGCATCCCGGTCGGGGACCAGCCTGCGGGCATCGGGGTGCGACCGGACGGGCGACAGGTGTACGTCGCCGACATCGGTTCCGACAACGTGTCCGTGATCAGCACCCGCGAGCGTGCCGTGACGGCGACCGTCGCCGTGGGACGCGGCCCCAACGGCCTCGCCGTCAGCCCGGACGGCTCCCGGGTCTACGTCAGCAACTTCGACTCGGACACCCTGTCGGTCATCGACACCTCGACGGCCCGCACGACGGACACGGTGCCCGTGGGCGACGGGCCGACGGGCGTGGCGGCACCGGATGCGGCGCGGCGGCCCGGGATCTGAGCATGGGCACCGCTCCTGAGGCACGGAACGAGTTCAGCCGGTCGGCGGCAGACGGTGACGGTGACGGCGACCGGCTCAAGCGGTTCGACGCGCGGATGCGGCTGCCGATGGTCGCATCGGCGCTCCTGCCGCTCGTCGTCGTGCCCGAGCCCGGCGAGTGGCTCAGCGCCACCGTCAACGTCGCGGCCTGGCTGGTCTTCCTCACGGACTACGTGGTGCGCGTACGCCTCCGCGGGAACTACGCGAGCTCGGTGCTCGGCCGCTTCGACCTGTTCGTGGTGATCGCCACCGCCCCGTGGTTCCTGCTGCCCGGCGCCGAGGCGGGACGGTTCGTCATCGTCCTGCGCCTGGCGAGGCTGGCCCGCCTGCTGCTGGCGGCCCGGGGGGCGCGGCGGCTCCTGGCGCGGCTGGAACGGCTGGTCGTGGTCGCCACCGGCGTGGTGCTCGTCGCGGTCGTGGTCGCCTACCGCGCCGAGCGGCCCGTGAATCCGGAGTTCGCCACGTTCGGTGACGCCGTGTGGTGGGGCGTGGTGACGCTCACCACGGTCGGCTACGGCGACATCACCCCGCAGACGCCCGCCGGACGCTGGGCGGGCTTCATGATCATGATCACCGGACTCGCCGTTCTGGGCCTCCTGGCCGGTTCCCTGGCCAGCTTCTTCGGGGGTGAGGACGGAGAGGAGCCGCTCGCGGGTCCCGGGGGGCCCGCGCAGGATTCCGGCGCGCAGCCCGCCCCGGCGACCCTGGAGGCCCTGCGCGCCGAGATCGCCGCCCTCCGCGGGCAGGTGGAGGCCCTCACCCGGGCGGTCTCCGGGGCCGGTCCGGATCCGCCGCCCGCGGGACACGGCGGCGGCGCCGATCCACCGCACTGACGGAAAGCCCCGGTCGGCACACTCGACTGACGTCACCACACACCCCACGTCACCACACACCGCTCGGAGGCCCAAAACGCCACCCGTCAGCCGCGAGACCGTTCTGAGGGCCGTGACCTTCTGGCTCCGCCCCGCGTTCGCGCTGCGCGTGGCCAACAGGTTCCAGCGGCTCGTCGGCTTCGACCGGTCGATGGCCCTGGCTTCCGCCGCACTGACGGCCCTGGTGCCCCTGGCCATCCTCTGCGGCCTCCTCACGACGCGCGTGGTCGGCAAGGACATCGCCGAAGGCGTGATCAACCGCTACGGGCTGACGGGGGACGGCGCCGAAGCCGTGCGCCACGTCCTGTCCGCGTCCGGCGACCCGGCCTCGCTGGGGGTCTTCGGAGCCGTCTTCCTCCTGATCTCGGTGCTGAGCTTCGCGCGAGCCGCCCAACGGCTCTTCGAGCAGGGCTGGGAGCTGCGGCCACTGAGCGTCCGCAACACGGTCAACGACCTGAAATGGATCGTGCTGCTGGCCGTGTACGCCGCGCTGAGCTGCTGGATCCACGCAGCACTCGGCCGCAGACCCCTGGCCCTGGGAGCGTCCGCCGTCATGGCACCGCTGACGGCGGCCTTCCTCGTCTGGGGCGGGCGGATCCTGTCCGCCGGCCGGATCACGAAGCGCGGCCTCACGCCCTTCGGATGCATCGGAGCGGTCCTGCTCGCCGGCTACTCGATGGCCATGACCGCCTATCTCCCCCGCATGTTCAACTCCTACACGAACCGTTACGGCGCCGTCGGCGCGGTCTTCGCCATGCTCTCCGCGCTCTTCGGAGCCATGCTGGCAACCGTCTGCTCGGCCGCCCTCGGGCGCGAGGTGCAGGACGAACTCGTCAGGATCGGCCGAGGCGAACGGCCGCCCGACCACGAGGTCCGGCTCCAATGGGACACCCTCCTGCGCCAGACGCGGTCACGCTGGCGGACCACCCGCGGCCAGGCCTTCCTGACCCGCCTGACCAGAAGACGCTGAGCGGGCCGAGTCGCCCGGGTTCCCTACCCCTCGGAGGAGTACAGCCTCCGGCGGAGCTGTATCAGGTGGGAGACGTCGGCCACGTATTTGAGCCGGCCCAACAGGAGGCCGATGCGGCGGTCGTCTCCCTCGCGCACGGCGGTGGCGATGGCCTCGACGAGCTGAACAGGATCTTCGGGCATGGGAACATCCTGGACCGCTGCGCCGCAGTCCATGCCCGCTGACGGCACTTCTCTCGTGCGCACTGCACGAGGGCCGCCGGGCGAAGACCCGGCGACACCGGCGTTCCCCGCCCCCCCGTCGCGGCGCCCTCCCGCGACCGGCCCCGGGTCTTATGGTGACCGCATGGACATGCGGGCGAGCATCGAGGGTCTGGCCGAGGAAGCCGAGCGGCAGGTCCGCGACCGCACCTGGGAGCCGGCCCCCACCGACCGCACCGTCGCCGCGAAGGCCGCCGCCGACCTCCAGGCCGCCATCGGCTCTCCGCACGCCCAGGAAGCCCTCTCCGCGATCGACCGCCTGGAATGCCTGCGGGAAGCGCTCGCCGTCCTGGCCACCGCCGTCGCCAGCGTCCACGGACGCCTCGCCTGGTTCCTCGGCGCGGCCTCCACCGCCCTGACGCCCGTGCTGCACTGGCGCGCCCTGCCCGCCGAGGACGGCTTCAGCTTCGGCGCCGTCCAGCCCACCCCCGAGCAGTACACCGAGGCCGAAGACGCCGTCCGACGGCTCCACACCGCCCTCACCCACATCACCGCCCGCTGACAACCACGCTCGAACTCCTCCGCAGCCGCCCGGGCGAGCGCGTACAGGGCCTCCCCGATCCTGCGGGCCTTACCGGTGAGGCCGGCAGACGAGCATGCCGCCCAGGCAAGTGACGCGAAACGCGCCCTCTGCCCGAATGACCTCGTCGACCCGCTCCCGTGCGCGCTCGATCGTCTCCCTGAACGGAACGCCCATCCTGTCCGCCCAGGCTTCGTACGAGGCAAGGTGCGCGACGACCGGTTCGGCGTCGGTCACCTCGATCACCCCGGGGAGGAGGATCGTGCGGATCTCGCCGAAGACCGTGCCGAGGATCGTCGGCGCGTCCTCCAGGGTGAAGCGGGCAGACAGCTGCACTCGGGCCGGACCCTCGTGGACGCCCAGCACGTCGCCCGCGGCCTGGCGCCAGAGCTGCTCCAGTTCCCGCTTGTCGGTCTGACTGTTCGTGGAGACGATGGCGATGCCGCCGGGTGCCAGTACACGGCCCAGCTCCCGCACGGCCTGGGCCTGGTCCTCGACGTGGTACAGCATGTGCAGTGCCAGAGCCGCGCCGAGGGCTCCATCCGCGATGGGCAGCTGCTGGACGTCCGCGACCACGGCTCCGGGGATGGCGCCGAGGATGCCGTGGGAGACGTCCATCGGAAGCACGGTCAGGTCGGGACGGTCCTCCCGTACCCGGGCGACGAACGTGCCGTTGCCGCAGCCCGCGTCCGCGACCGCGCCGCGTGTGCCGGCCAGCTCGTTCACGACGATGCCTGGAAGATCGTGGCGCGGGGTCTGCCACTGGTAGAGGGACTGTCGGGCGGCCAGGTGCTGGCCCGTGCCGTACGCCTTGGTGGAGAGGAGGCTGCGGTCGGTGACCGAATGATCATGCGTGGGCTGGGCGGTCATCGGGGCTCCGTGGGGTTGCTGGCGAGAGCGGGCCGGACGGTCACCTCGTGAATGTGCGCGCGGAGATCGACTGCCGACTGTGCGCCACGGTACGGCTCGCTTCCGAGGAGCGCGGCCAGATTGCGGAGCCTGATCGTGATGCTCGCCGTGTATCCCTCGGCGGTGAACACCTCCGAGGGCTTCGCAGCAGCTCCCTCGATCTCACCACTGGCAAGGCAGGCCGTGGCCAGGTCCAGATGGGCGGCATGTAGATCGCCGGGCGAGCGGTCGCCTTCCGGCCCGGCCCGGTACAGCTCCACGGCGCGATCGGACGCGCTTATGGCGTGCCGGATCTGCTCGTCGCCCCCGACGGCCAACAGCGTGGTCCCGGCGTAGGTCCACTGCTTGGCCTCGGGGAAGGTGAATACCCCGGGCAACTCGTCGCGTCCCGCGGCACCCCGCGCCTCCTGGGCGAGTGCCAGTATCCGCAGCGCGCTGTGGTTGTCCCCTTCGGCTGCGCGGGCCCGTGCCTCCAGGCTCAGCAGCCGGGCCTTGATCGTTCCCGTTCCGGGGCCTCGGCCCTCGCTCTGCCCGGCCTGTGCAAGGTCTCCTGCCCGCCGGTACTCCCCCGCCCAGTAAGCGGCCAGTGACTGGAACGACCGTGCCCATGCGCGCAAGGGTGAGTGCTCAGAGATCTCCGCGCACTGCACCACAGTGCGGGCATGCGTGGCCGCGGCGGAGCGGTGCCCCAGGTCGAGTGACGCATGCGCCGCGAGACCGGACAGCCACCCCGCAACCACGTACAGGTGCCGAGTCTGCCTGGGGTGCTGTCGGCCCTCCAGTAACCGGAACACCTCCGTACGAGCCGTGCGGATCTCCGGGACCATGAGGGACAGAGGTCGGCTGACGAAGTCCCGCGCGAGTCGTTCAACGTCCGCGTCGAACTCCTCCAGCACGAGGGCGTTGACGTTGGTCTCCGCCGCATGCCGAGTCAACCGGGCGGACAGCTCCGTATCGGCGGCCAGCGATCGGACATCACCAGGCGGGGCCCCTGCGGCCGGCCTTCCTTCCGGTGCGGCAGCCCCCTTGGGGTAGAGGCCCAGCTCCGCCTCGCTGGCGACCTGGAACACCACGCACAAGGCCGCCCTGTACTCGCCGGAAGGCCAGGCTCCTCGCTCAAGACGGGAGACCCAGTTCGCGTCAAGCTCCGGGACTCGCCCAGTGGCCTCCTGGACCTGCGCACAGACGCGCCCCGCGACCTGGGCCTGAGTCCATCGCTGGGCATTCCTGCGTCCGCGAAGAGCTTCGTTCGCCATCATCCCGCCGTCCGCTGGTCGAGTCGGGCGCCGAAAGCGTAGCCGCAATCTGCCTTCCGAGTGCCTACAACGTGCCCAGCGGAATGCCCTGTTGGGGTTCTGGCCGGCGGAGTTGACTGATCTCAGCCGCCCGGAGAGGCGGCCTCCCCTCGCAGCGGGCCGTAGGGCCGTCCGCAACGTCACGCCTGCGGCCCGCTGCGTCCCTGGAGTGCAGTGCCCGACCGAGACCGAGGAGAGGCGCAGTGTCCGCCAAGAGCCGTATCCGTCAGCGTCAGACCGTGCCGGGCTGGGTCAGTGAAGGCACCCTCGTCCACGACCCGCTGAAGGGCCGCACCGGCATCGTGCAGTTCATCGGCGAGTTCGAGGACCCGAAGACCCGCGTCGTCATGCAGAACGCCGTCTTCGCGCGGCCTGAGAGCGGTGGGGTGGAGTGGGTGGTCGAGGACCCCTCCAGCCTGGAACGCGGCTGACAGCAAGCCCCCTGGGGCTGGCGCCAACAGCTCGCCGTCCTCCTGTACGTCATCGCCGTCAGCGTCCTGGTGGTCACCCTGGCCGTTGCCGGAGACCCCGGGAGCTGACTCACAGATTTCCCGTCGAGACCCCGGCGGGATCCCTTGAGACCAAGAAGGAGTTCGTGATGGACGAGAACGCTCCCACCGAGCAGACCAGCGGTCTGCTGATCGGTGTCCGCCGCATCGCTGCGGCCCGCTCGCGTGCCGAGGAGGCCTCGGACAACACGGGCGGCCGGTCGGACATGAACGACAGCTGATCGACCGAGGAGACCCACGGTGATTGATTCCGCATCGTGGGCCGGGCGTCTGGGCGGGGACACGTTCCTCGCCCGGACGTGCTTCCAGGCCCACACAGTGATCCGCTCCAACGGCAGCGCCCGCCTCTCGCTGCTGACCTGGGACGACCTCAACGAGATCGTCGCCTCTCACCGCCTCGGACCGCCCCGGATGCGGCTCTCGCGCGCCGGGGAAGTGATTCCGGCGACGGCGTACTCGGTCCTCCGCACGAACCGTCGAGGGGTGTCCTGGTACCTGCCGCAACCTGCCGAGTTCCACGCACGGCTTGCCGAGGGCGCGTCCCTGGTCATCGACGCGATCGACCAGATTCACCCGCCCGTCCGGGAAGCCGCGGCCGGCCTCGAGCGCTTCTTCCGCACCCCCGTGCAGGTCAACGCGTACGCCTCGTGGACCGCCGAGGAAGGCTTCGGCACCCACTGGGACGACCACGACGTCGTGGTGCTCCAGCTCGAAGGCTCCAAGCGGTGGAAGATCTACGGCCCGACCCGGCAGGCCCCTGCCTGGCGCGACGTGGAAGCACCCGAGACCCCGACAGGGGAGCCGATCGCGGACATCGTCCTGACGCCCGGCGATCTGCTCTACCTTCCGCGTGGCTGGTGGCACGCCGTGAGTGCCGACCAGGGCACTGCATCTCTCCACCTCACCTTCGGACTCGCCGCGCAGACCGGCGCCGAGTTCCTGGGCTGGCTGTGTGACGACCTCAGGGCCAGCGTGACCGTCCGGGCGGACGTACCGCGTTTCGGCACCCCTGAGGAGCGGGCGGACTACCTGGCTGCCGTACGCAAGGACGTACTGGCCGCGTTGGACGACCCTGCGGTGCTGGACCGCTGGCAAGCGTCCCTGGACGTGACGCACCCCGGGCGCCCGCGGCTGTCGCTGCCCCACATCGCCGCCGTTCCGGCCGAACCGGGCATCACCGTCCAGGTCACGGTGTCCTGTGCTCGTATCGACCAGGACGACCAGGCCGTGTCCTTCGCCGGGGCGGGGAGCGAGTGGACCTTCGCCCTCCCCGTCGCCCCGGTCCTCCGCCTTCTCGCCGACGGACCGCCGGCCACCCTCGCGGACCTGGCCGCCGAGTCCGGTCTCCCCCTCGTCCAGGTGGCGGAGGTCGTCTCCGCGCTGGTTGCCGGTCAGGCCGTTGCCGTCGTCGGGGGCTCCCTGTGACGGCTTCCCTGGGGCTGGGAACGTACCGGGTGCGAGCCGTCGAACAGGCGGCTCGCACCGCATGCGCCGACGGGCTCGTGTGGATCGACACCGCCCCCAACTACGGCAGCGCCCACCAGGTACTGGGCCCCGTCATCGCTCACCACCCGCGCGCCATGGTGGCGACGAAGACGGGTTTCTTCGCTCCGGATGAGGGCGCGGCTGCACTTCGAGCCGGGGCCCTCGCCGCCGCCGAGGTTGCGGCCGGACACAGCCTCGATCCCGGATTCGTCCGCTGGCAGACGGAGAGGTCTCTGGCTGCTCTCGGCCGGATCGACCTCGTGTTCGTGCACAACCCGGAGCACGCCGGCCTCCGTCCCACGGAGCTCCATGCGGCACTCCGTGATGTGTTCGCGGTGCTGGAGGATTTCGCTACCGCGGGCAGGATCGGCGGGTACGGCGTGGCCACCTGGTCCGGGTTCGCGCACGACGCCTTCTCCGTGTCCGAACTCCTGGGCCTGGCCATCGAAGCGGCCGGTTCGGGTGAGCATCACCTCCGGGCCGTCCAACAGCCGGTCAGCCTCGTCATGGCAAGGCCCATCGCCCTCTCCCTCGATGGCCGGGGCCCCCTCGTCCTGGCCCGTGCGGCGGGCCTGATCACCTTCGGCTCCTCGCCGCTGCACGGCGGTGAGCTGCCCAGCCTCGTCACGCCCGAACTGGCCAAATTCATCCGGCCGGGGGCCTCGCCGGGTACCGCCTGTCTCCTCGCTGCGGCCTCATGCCCGAGCCTGGACGTGGTACTGCTGTCTGCCGGAACCGCCCCTCACTGGGCGGCCGCGAAGGCCACCGTCGCCGCCCCGCTCGATCCGGGCCACCTCAGGAAGGTCACCGATGTACTCGCCCGAGGATGAGACCACCAGGGTACGCATGGAGGACGCCCTGGCCGATGCCGCCGCCCGCCTCTCGGCCACCACGACCGGGGCGCCGGCCTGGGGATGGCTCGGTCGCACCATCGGAAGCCGCACCGAGGGCGGCCACTGGCTCCGCGTCCACTGCGGCGAAGCCGCCAAGACCCCCGCCACCCGCAACGAGGGGATCGCCCTCGCCGAGGAACGGGTGTCCGACAAGGTGTCCCGGCCGCGCCTCCACGACCTGCACCGCTGGGACGGCGGCGCGTACGTCTTCGAGGCTGAGCTGATCGACTACATCGCCCAGCCCGTCATCTCGCCGGAGACGCCGGAACTCACCGAGGACCCGGGCCTGCCGGACTCCTGGTGGACGACCCTGCGGGAGAGTCTTACCGCTCTCGGCACCGCCGAGCCGCCCCGCGAGACCATCCGTCAGTCCTGGGCCGACCGGGCCTTCCCCGAGCTTTTGGGAATCCCCGCCCCGGCCATCACCGAACGCGTCACCGGGCACGGCGACCTCCAGTGGGCCAACCTCACCCACGATCCTCTCGTCATCCTGGACTGGGAGCGCTGGGGCGCGGTCCCCGTCGGCTACGACCCTGCGATGCTCTACGTGAACAGCCTCCGCGTCCCCGCCGTCGCCGACCGCATCCGCGCCGAGTTCGCCCCCGTCCTCGACACCCCCGCCGGCCGGATCGGCGAACAGATCGCCCTCGCCGAGATGCTCCAGGCCGTGGGGCGTGGCTGGTACGTGGAGTTGGCCCCGTTCCTCCGCCAACGCGCGGAAGATCTGACAGGGGTCCGTCCTCCGGCCTCGTCCCTCGCCCAGCCGACCGCCTGACCGGCGTCCGTACGAGCCCCGGCCCGCCCTGACGTGTGGCGGGGGTGTGGGATCTGAACCCACGGTGACTCGTGCCGCGACGGCTTGACGGACCGTGTAGAAAGAGATCTCGAACGGCCGGCGACAACCGCCTGGTCAGACCCACTTTTCCCTGGGGGGAACCCATCATGCGCACCCACGCGCTCCGAAGAACCTTCGTGTCCCTGCTCGTCGTGTCCGCCTCGGCGACGCTGGTTCCCGCCGCGGCCGCCCCGGCCACGGCCGCCCCGGCCCAGTGCCGCGGACCGCAGAGCGGTGTCCTCGCGACGCTCTACCCCGGCCAGCGCCTGGAGGCGGGGGCCCGCCTCGTGGACAGGGTCAGCACCACCGAACTGGTCATGCAGCCCGACGGCAACCTGGTGCTGTACGCACTCGGCACCCCGGGCGGCTACAAGCTCCCCCTGTGGGCCAGCGGCACGCACGGCAACCCCGGCGCCTACGCCACCATGCAGGCGGACGGCAACTTCGTCGTCTACAAGAAGGGCGGCGGCGACGGTCTGGGCGGCGCCCTCTGGCACACCGGGACGTACGGCAACGGCGGGACGGGCAGCGTCAAGGCGTCCCTGCTCGGCGGCGAGTTCCTCGTCGAGGGCCGCAGCGCCACGCGGTGGTCCACCCGCAGCTCGGAGCGGCAGGCCTGGCTGTGCTCGGACGCCGCGACGGCCGCCGAAGGCTGGTGGACGGGCAACTGGGCCCAGTCCGCGACCGTGTGGCTGGTCCTCCAGCAGGACAACAACCTCGTCATGTACCGCAAGCGGGACGGCAAGGCCGTCTGGAGCAGCGGCACGTACGGGGGCAGCCGCCGGGTGACCCTGCAGATGGCGCCCAAGGACCGCGGGGACCTGACCCTCGTCGAGGAGGGCCGCACCACGGTCCGCTGGCGGACGGGCACGGCGAACAACACCGGTGCCTACGCCCTGCTCCAGGACGACGGCAACTTCGTCGTCTACAAGAAGGACGGCGGCCCGGGCAAGGGCGGCGCCCTCTGGCACTCCGGGACCTACAACAAGGTCTGACCGGCCCCCGGGTCCGCGCCCCACGGGCGAGCGGCACGTCCCGCCCGCCCGTGGGGCCTTCAGCGGCCTCCGGCCCTGTCCGAGGCCGTCGAGGATCTGGTCCGGTCCGTAACCGAACTCGTCCCCGAAGCGGTAGCCCGGCCGCATGACGTGAGCCGTCGCGATCTCGGCCGGGTACGGGTACTCGCCGTCGCCGAAACCGCTCATGACGGCGTCCGCCGGGTCGGCGGTCTCCTCGGGCGACCCGAACGGCAGGCTCTTCTCCTGCAGGGCGAACCCGTAGATGTAGCTGTCGAAGACCGCGACGGCATGCGCGGTCATCGCGAGGGAGAAGCCTCCCCGGCGCAGGCAGCCGAGAACGGCGTCGTGGTGGCGCAGGGTGCCCGGCTCCGGCGTGGACCGCGCCCGGGTCACCGCCGTGGCGAGCACCGCCAAGCTCGACGCCGTGCGGGCGCTGGGCGCGGACCGCGTGATCGACTACACGCGCGAGGACTTCCTCGCCGGACCCGCGCCGTGGCACCGTCCCCCTTCACCAGCCGGCACCTCGGCACCTTCATCGCCTCCGAGCACGCCGACGGGCTGCGCGACGTCACCGCCCACATCGACGCGGGCACCCTCAAGCCCGTCGTCGACCGCGTCCACCCGCTCACTGAAACCGCCACGGCCCTCCGCCGGCTCCTCGACGGCCGCACCACGGGCAAGGTCGCGCTCACCGTGGCCGCCGGCTGACACGGCCCGCCGGCGGCAGCCCGCACGACGGGCCCCGCCGGACCGTACGAGGTCCGGCGGGGCCTTTCGCCATGCCGTGGCGCCGGACCGGTCAGTCGCCGGTGTTGGTGGCCCAGACGGGCTGGTTGCTGCCGTTGTAGACGACGACGTTGCCGTCGTCCTGGACGGACAGGTACTGGCCCTTGTGCCAGGTGCCGGCGGCCCAGACGGGGTTGCCGCTGCTGTCGTAGACGACGAAGTTGCCGTCCGCCTGGAAGACCGCGGTGTCGGCCTTGGGCCAGACGCCCGGCGCCTGCCAGACCGCACGGCCGTCCTTGTAAAGGACGAAGTTGCCGTCGCTCTGGACGCGCAGGACGGTCCGGCCGTTGCCGGAGGTCCACGCCTGGTTCTTGTGGAGGGTGGAGCCGCCGGAGAAGTGGGCGTCGCTGCGCGCGCTGGAGGCGGCGGGCGCGGACGAGGCGTCGGCAGCCGGGACGGAAGCGAGGGCGGGCAGGAGGGCGAGGGCCAGCACGGGAAGACCGCGCCGCACGAAGTGCTTGATCATGGAACGAAGTTGTAGTCGCGCCGCGTCCCGGGCAGACAGTGCAGAAACGACGCACTCACCCGTCCGGCCCAGCACCTTCAGCGCCGAAACGCCACTTCACTCCCCCGCGATCTCCCCGTCCCCCACTTCAAACCAACGAAAAAGCCCCACTACGGCGCAAAACCGATCTCGGCGTCGCCCATCCGCTCCAGGCTCCAGCGGACCATGATCTCGGCGACGGCGGGGTACCGCTCGAAGAGCTCCTCGTCGGTCAGCTCCACCTCGGCCCGCGTCGCCGCCGTGCGGACGGCGGTGCCGTTCGGCAGGGTCATCGCTCTCGTGTGGAACTTGCTCACGGGACCTCCAGCGCTCGCGTAGCCGAGGCGATCACGATCCGTCCGACCGGAGGCCCGCGTCAACCCTTCCGGAGGAATTTATTCCGGGGAGCGCACAACGCTCCGCCGAGCACCGGAGGGTGTTACAGACGGCTCGGTTTTCGCCACGGTCGGTGGGGTGTTGGGGGCCGCACCGGTGTCGGTGCAGACGCTCGGATTCACCGGTCGCCGACGAACGCCACCGCCGGGAAGGCCGGTGACGGTCCGTCGAGGAGGTGTCCCCGGCGGTGGCGCAGGTGCTCGTCGAAGAACGCGAGCGGGTACGCCTGCTGGATCCTCACCGCCTGGTCGGGGTCGAGGGTGCCGATCACCTGCTGGAGCTGCTGTCCGCTCCATCCGAGCAGCTTCGCCACCTGGGGGAACAGCGCCTCGTTGTCGCCGTACGAGACGTGGGCGGCACCCTGGGCCTGGAGGTTCAGCCGCCAGCCGCGCAGGTGCGACCAGAACGCGGCGGCCTCGGGGTCCGCGGCCCGGGTGAACACGGCGGACATCATCATGAAGGGCCGGTCCAGGTCGCCGGCCAGCGGCGGGTTCATCTGCATCGGGGCGTCGAGGCTGAGCCCGGCCCGGATGCGCTCGTCCGCGAGCGCGGCGCAGGCGGTGGCCGTCCCGCCCTTCGACCAGCCGAACGCGCCCGTGCACCGCGGGTCGAGGGAGCCGAGCAGCCCGGCCGGCAGCTCCCTGCGGTCGACGTCGGGGTTGCACCCGGCGGCGAGCTGCTCGACGCAGTCGAGGACGAAGCGCAGGTCGGCGGCGAAGTCTCCGGGCAGCGTCGGCGCCTGCCGGTCGCGCAGCGGGACGCCGATCCGGCCGTCGGGGAACTCGGTGTACGTGTCGTACTGGTGGGCCACCGTCACGGCCGCGTATCCGTGGCTGGCGAGCTCCTGGACCATGACGGTGTGGTCGCCCTGGTGGCTGTGCGCGCCGTGGGAGAACACGACGACGGGCAGCCGCCGGCCCGTCCGCCGCACCGGAGCGCCCACGTGGCCGGCGGTGAGCGGCCCCAGGGGGACCAGACCGGCGAGCCCGACGTCGGTGAGGAACGCCTGGAGTGCGCCGGCCGGCATCCAGGGCGCCACCGGGTACCGCTCGACGTCGCGTGCGGGGTACCAGACGGTGGCCATCAGCTCGCGGAAGCGCCCGGGGCCCGCGATGTCGTCCGGGCGCGACCGGTCGACGAGGTGCAGCTGGACCGTGCCCACCGGGTACGGGCCGGTCGGCCCGGGCAGTACGAGCCGCGCCGGGCCGGAGGCGGCCGCGGCCGGGGCGGCCCACGCGGGGCCGGCAGCGGCGGCGGCGAGCGGCACGGCGGCCCCGGCGGCCAGCGCGGCTCCCATCATGCGGCGGCGCGTCATGCCCTTCGGGCTGGTGAACGGCGTGGTGATCAAGTGCCCTCCCCTGGTGACGGATCGTCCATCGTGCCGCGACGGTGGGACCGTCGCGGCACGGGGGAACCCTGTCACGGCACCCTCCCGCGCGGCATCGGCCCACGGGCTTACGCCCCGGGGCTACCAGGAGAAATCCTGTTGTCGGGGGTGGAGGTGCCGGTCCAGAGTGAGGCGAGACGGAACGTATCGTTTTGTTCGTCTCGTCTCGTCTCGCCTCATTTCGTTTCGTTTCGTCTTGTTTGGTCGTGTGGGGAAAGGGGGTCACGCCGTGCGTGCTTCATCAGGTGGCGGCAGTCAGGTCGTGCTGTCCGGGGTGGGCAAGCGGTACGGGACCCGGACGGTGCTGGACCGGGTCGGGTTCTCGGTGCGGCCCGGGGAGCGGGTCGGGGTCGTGGGGGACAACGGGGCGGGGAAGTCGACGTTGCTGAGGCTGCTGGCCGGACGGGAACGGCCCGGTGCGGGCGAGGTGTCCGTACGCGCGCCCGGCGGGGTGGGGTACCTCGCCCAGACCCTCGACCTCCGGGCCGGGGCGCGGGCCGGTGACGCCGTGGACCGGGCGCTTGCGGGGCTGCGGGAGCTGGAGCGGCGGATCCGGGCCGCCGAGGAGCGGCTCCGTCTCGCCGGCCCCGAGGAGGTCGAGGCGTACGGCCGGCTGGTCGCCGAGTACGAGGTGCGGGGCGGGCGGGACGCCGACCGGCGGGTGGCCGCCGTCCTGCGGCGGCTCGGCGAGCGGGAGCCGATCGAGCGCGGGCGGCTGCTCGGGACGCTGTCCGGCGGGCAGCGGTCGCGGCTGGCCCTGGCCGCGGTCCTGGCGGCCGAGCCGGAACTGTTGCTGCTCGACGAACCCACCAACGACCTGGACGACGAGGCCGTCGGGTGGCTGGAGGATCATCTGGTGCGGCGGACCGGAACGCTCGTGGCCGTCACCCACGACCGGACGTTCCTGGACCGGGTCACCACCGCGATCCTGGAGGTCTACCCCGAACGGTCCACCGTGCACCGGCACGGCAACGGCTACGCCGGCCATCTGGTCGCGCGGGCCGCGGCGCGGGCGCGGCGGGAGAGGGAGTACGAGGAGTGGGTCGCGCAGACGCGGCACATGGAGCGGCTCGCCGACAGCAACATCGGGCGGCTCGCGCAGATCCCGCGCAAGGCGCCGGCCGCGTTCAGCGGCGCCGGGGCCTTCCGCGCCCGGTCGCGGGCGCACGGGGCGATGAGCCGCATCCGCAACGCCCGGGGACGGCTGGCACGGCTGACGGAGCATCCGGTTCCGCAGCCGCCGCAGCCCCTGCGGTTCACCGGGCGGTTCGGGGCCGACGACGGCCCGGGCGGTGGGGTGGACGTCCAGGGGCTGGCCGTACCGGGGCGGCTCGAACCGGTGTCGTTCCGGCTGGCCGCGGGCGAGCGGTTGCTGGTCACGGGTCCCAACGGGGCGGGGAAGTCGACCCTGCTCCAGGTGCTCGCGGGTCTCGTGCCGGCCGGGCACGGGAGCGTACGGGTGCCGGGACGGGTCGGGTTGCTGCGGCAGGACGACCCCTGGTCCGGCGAGGGCCGCTCCGTGACGGGGGCGCTCGGGGAGGAGGTGGCGCGAGCCCTGGTGCGGTTCGGGCTGTTGGGCGCGGCCGACGCGGACAGGCCGGTGCGGGAGCTGTCCGCGGGGCAGCGGCGCAAGCTGGAGCTGGGCGGGCTCGTCGCGGGCGGGCCGTACGACCTGCTCCTCCTCGACGAGCCGACCAACCACCTGGCGCCGGGGGTGGTGGAGGACCTGGAGGCGGCGCTGGCCCCGTACACCGGCACCCTGATCGTCGTCAGCCACGACCGGCGGCTCCGGTCCGGGTTCTCCGGACAGCGGCTGGAACTGGGCGGGGAGGGCGCCCCGGGGGCCCGTTCCGGCACCGCCGACGCGGCCTCGGGGCGTGCGTGCCCCGGACGTGCGGCCACCGCCGCACCGGCGGGAGCGGCCGGGGCGGCCGAAGACGCCGGCCTCTGCGCCGGGTCCCTCCTCCCCCACAGCGTCGGCACCCCGCTCGACGGCCGCGCAGCCCGCGTCAGCGCACCGCCGAACTGACCGCCCCCCCGCACACAAGAGAGCGGGCCCGTCGCGGCAGTGGAGGGCGGCGCCGCGGTGACCTGCGGGCCCGGGGCGCCTTCGGGTGCTGCTACGCCCGGCAGTTGACGACGGTGCCTCCCTCGGGCTGCTCCGTGCGGCAGAGGTTGTCGCCGTTGCCGCCGTCGACGGTTCCCTGCGGGCCGACCACGGTGACCGTGCCGCCGGGCCCCTGGATGACGTCGTCGCCGTCGTCCCCGGAGACGGAGGCGCTGCGGCCCTGCCCCAGGGACGGTACTTCGATCAGGTCGGCTCCGGCTCCCCCGCGGATGACGCTGCCCCGCTCCTCCTCGGGTTCGTGGGCGCCGATCGGCCCGAGGCGGATGGCGTCGTCGCCTTCGTCTCCGTCGACGACGACGAGCCTGGGCAGGCGGGACGTCGCGCGGTTGATCGCGTCCACGGTGATCACGTCGTTGCCGGGGCCGGCCGTCAGCGGGCCGCCGAGCGTGCCGACGGTGAGGGTGTCGTTCCCGGGTCCGCCGCTCAGCCTGCTCGTCTTGTCGTACTCGGGCACGACGTAGGCGGCGAGGCGGAGGGTGTCGTTGCCGGGTCCGCCGTCGATGCCGGTGCCGTGCACCCGGCCGGTGGTGACGGTGTCGTTCCCGGTGCCGCCGTCGATGAGACCGCGGTACGACATGTCGCCGGTGGTGATGGTGTCGTCGCCCGCGCCACCCCGGACGGGGCCCTCGGCGCTGAAGCGGTCCGTGTCGGTCACGGTGATCCGGTCGTCCCCGTCACCGCCGTCGATGGATCCGCGGACCTCGACGGGGTCGCCGCCGGCGACGATGCGGTCGACGGTGATGACGTCGTCGCCGCCGAGGCCGTTGACCGCGCCGTGCAGATGGGCGTCACCGCCCCGCACCTCGATGATGTCCGCCTGGTCGGTGCCGTCGAGGGGCCCGTCGGCAGGACGCAGGCCCTGCGTGCAGACGATGTGGGCACCGCCGCCGGGCAGGGTGCTGCTGGTGCAGCCGGGCGGGAGGGCCGGGGCCGTGGCGGCCGCGGCCGGGAGCGTGGGCGCGGCCACGAGCACGAGCCCCGTGACGAGCGCGCCGACGGCGGTGTGCCTCAAGGGCATGGCTGTTGCCTCCTGTGGGCTCGGTCGTGCCGGCGATGAGGCCAACAGTTCCCGTGCGCCCCGGTACCTCACAAGGGGAGAATCGGCCCGGCTGGATCCCCGGGCGTCCGGGCCCGGCCGGCCGGACGAGGACCGCCGGGCCCGCGCGCCCGGCGGCGTCAGCGCGGCGCGGACAGTTCCGCGTCGATCTCCTCCGTCGAACGGGTCGCTACGGCGCGCTCGAACAGGTCGCGGACCTCGCTGTGCTCCCCGTACGGGTAGCGGACGCTCCACTGCCGGACGGCGTACTCCAGGAGGTCGAAGCGGCCGGCGTGCGCGATCGTCGACGCGGCGAGCAGGCTCTGGCGGACGTCGAGCTGCGTGGTCGGCGGATCGACGCGGTTGGGCTTGCGGACGGCCATGAGGGACTGGAGGGCGAGGACGGGCTCGGGCGAGGTGTAGAAGTACGGGTTGCGGGTCCATCGCGGCGGCTGCACGGCCGAGTCGGGGGTCCAGGCGGCGAAGTCGGCGCGCAGCCCGGGCAGCACCGGAACCGGCCCCTCTCCCGGTCCGAAGCGGCGTCCCGCGAGGACGGCGCCCGCATGGGCGGCGTTCTCGGCGGGGTCCCATGAGAACGTGTCCCGGACCAGGCGGGCGTTGAGCCAGGGGTCGTCCTGGACGAGCAGTTCGGGGATCACCACGTCGCGGCGCAGGTGTCCGTACGGCCAGGGGTGCGGCGGGTCGGAGGGCAGGGTCACCCGGACGCCGTCCAGGAGCGCGTCCCACACCGGCCGGCCGCCGTGGCGGGCCAGGGCGCGGAGCGTATCGGCGTGGCGGGTGGTCCGGACGAGGACGAGGCGGGCGGGCACGCCGAGACCGCCCACGACGGCGTCGGCGATGCGGCCGGGGGCGAGCCCGAGGAGGGCTGCCGCCGCCCCGTGGAGCACGGGAGCGGACTCCTGCCCCTGCCCCTGCCCCATGGACGGCGCCTCCCCGTCCACCGCATCGAGGAGTTCGGGGAGGGTCCCGCCGAAGCCTTCGACGAGGAGCCGTACGGCCCGCGTCCAGGTGCCGGGGGCGCTGCCCAGCCGGTCGCCGATGAGACCGGCGGCTTCCTCCGGCCCCGGTCCGACGAGGAGTTCGGCGGCGGGCACCACGTCGAGCGGTTCACCGCCCCCGGCCAGCCGGGCGGCCGTGCTCAGCAGGTGCGGCAGCGGACCGGCGTAGTACGGGGTGAGGCGGCGCAGCGCGAGCCACAGCCGCGCCTCGGCCGCCGGGGTGTCGATGCCCTCCCGCGCGAAGAACTCCGCGAGGGCGCGGCCGACCGCCTCCTCGGGGACTGCGCCGAGCAGGTCTCCGCACGGGCGCGCGTACCGCAGCAGGTCCTCGACGCCCACTGCCGGCTCCCAGCCCGGGCGGGGTACCGCGGCCGCCGCGACCGTCCACGCGTTCTCGAGCGCCCCGAGGTTTCCGCGGGTCAGAGCGGTGACGGCGGTGTCCCGGTCGGCGAAGAGCCGGAGCAGGTCGAGCCCGCTCCACTGGGGGTGGCCGAGGGCCGTCACGACGTCCGGCGGGCAGTCGGCGCGGGCCAGCAGCACCCCGTACCGTTCGCGGGCCCGCCCGTGGTCGTGCCGTACGTCGGGGTCCGCGAGGCGGCTGCGGACGAGGTCCCAGTCCACCGTGTACCAGCGGTCCCCGGTGATGACCCGGCTCGCGGCGGCGAGTTCGGCCTGGGTCCAGTACCGGAGCGCGGAGGAGGTCACCTCCGCCGGCAAACGCAGGCTCCATACCCGCAGCGCCTCGTCGAGGTGGCGGTCGGCGTCACGCCGCAACGTCTCCGCGGCCTCGTACAGCGGCCGGAGGGAGTGGCCGGCCAGTGCCGCACGGAAGGCTTCGCGCACGCGCGGATCGCCGACGCCGTCGGCCTCGGCCGCCCGGGCCAGGAGCTCACCGGCCAGGCCGGTCCCCCACAGCCGTATCGCCGCCACCACCTGCTGGTAGGGGGTGAGCAGTTCCTCCGCGCCGTCGAGCGAGGCGCGCAGCGCCTGGGCCGCGAGCCCCGGTTCACGGGAGTCGTAGCAGATCCGCAGCAGATCGGGCTCCGCGGGGAAGGACCCCGCGATCAGGGCGTGGACGGCCTCCGTGCGCGGCAGCGGATCGGGGGCAGCGGATCCGAAGGGGCGGCCTTCGAGGAGGGCCAGCCGGACGGAGGGCGCCAGCCGGTGGTCCTTGGACCGCCGCCCGGCGTCGAGCCCGGTGAGCAGCCACTCGTTGACCTCGGGGTCGTCCCGGTCGAGGAAGGAGGACTCGAACGCCGCGTCCTCGACACCGCTGCGCCGTCCGCCCGCGTACGACGCGCCGATCAGCCGCTCCCAGACCCTCCGGTCACCGGTGTCGATCAGGGCCTGCGGGAGTGACGCCCCGGGCGGGGCGGCGGAGACGAACGTGCGCAGTTGCCACGAGGCCAGACGGCTGAGCAGGCCCAGCCGCAGCCCAGCGGGTGCGATCCGGATCATCCAGGACACGGGCGTGCTCGGGTCGATGGAGCTGTCCCGGGAGGCGCGGGACGTCTCGTGGCGCGCGGCGGCGTCGAGCAGGGCCTCCATGTCACCCTTGAAGCTGGTCGCGAGCAGCTCGAACGCGCTGTGCCAGGCCGCCTCGTCCTCGCCCAGCCGCTCCTTGAACCGCTGCTGCACCCCGGGCAGCGGATCGTCACGCCGGGGTCCGGCCGCGAAGTCCCCGGCGCGCGGGGCACGCCACTGCTCCTCCACGGCTCGGGCCGCCGCTTCGGCCGTGGTCTCGTCGCCCTCGACGTGCCGGGCCATCCAGTCGCGCAGGCCCTGCGGAGGGGTGTACCGCGGCCGCCGCAGGATGCCGGCGCGCTCGTGCGGTGTGAGGGCTTCGGCGACCCGGGCGGCGGCGTCCGCCGACGCGTGGGCGAACAGGCGGAGGAACGCGGGGTCGAACTCTTCGGTTTCTGGCGTGCTCACATCACCACACGCTACCCCGCGGCCCCGACGCCCTCCGACTCGGACGAGTCGCGGCGCCGCCCTGCCGGAAACCAGGGCGGCCCGGGTCGTGGGCGGTTCCTAGGGAGTGGGGAGGAAATCGGCGACGAGGGTGGCGAATTCCTCGGGGTCGAGGATGCGGGTGCCCAGTTCTTCGGCCTTGGTGCGCTTGGAGCCGGCCTTCTCGCCCGCCACCAGGAGGGTGGTCCGCTTGGACACCGACGACGACGCCTTTCCGCCGGCCCGCTCGATCAGCTCGTTCATCTCGTTGCGGGACAGGTCCGCGAGGGGGCCGGTCATGGAGCCGGTGACCACGACGGCCTGTCCGGCCAGCGGACCGCCCGCCGGGGCCTCGTCGTCGCCCGTCGGCGCGGTCGCGGGCTGCTGCGGCTCGGTGACCTGCGTGCCGACCCGCTGGGCCTGGAGCTTGTCCAGGAGCGGGGCGAGTTCGACGAGTTCGGCCGCGATGACGCGGGCCTTCTCGGCGCCGATGCCGTCGACCGCGGCCAGCGTGTCCGCGTCGGCGGCTCTGATCGCCGCCATCGAGCCGAAGTGCGCGGCGATCCGGCGGGACATCGTGCGGCCGGTGCCGCGGACGCCGAGCGCGCAGAACACGCGGCTCAACGCGGCCCCGCGGGCGGTCTCGATCGCGGTCAGGAGGTTGGCGGCGCTGGTCTCGCCCATCCGCTCCAGCCCGAGGAGCTGCTCGCGGGTCAGCGTGAACAGGTCGGCGACGTCCTTGACCAGACCGGCCTCCACCAGCTGGACCGCACGGGTGCCGCCGAGGCCTTCGATGTCGAGCTGGTCCCGGCCCGCCGCGTAGATCACCGAGGCCACGGCCTGGCAGCTCCGGCCGCGCACGCACCGCCACCGCTGCTCGGCGGTGTCGATCGCGTCGCCGCAGCGGGGGCACGCCCCGGGGAAGACGATCGGCGTCTCGGCGCCCGTGCGCTGGTCGACCAGCGGTGCCTCGACCCGGGGGATCACGTCGCCGGCCCGGTAGACGAACACCTGGTCGCCGATCATGAGCCCGCGGCGGGTGATGTCGGACGGATTGTGCAGCGTGGCGTAGGTGACCGTCACCCCGTCGATGAGCACGGGCTCCAGGACGGCGCGCGGGGCGATGATCCCGGTCCGGCCGACGTTCCACTCCACCGCCAGCAGGCGCGTGACCTTGTGTTCCGCGGCCAGCTTCCGGGCCACCGCCCACCTCGGGGCGCGCGAGCCGTTGCCGGCCTGCCGCTGGTCCTCGGCCGCATCCGCCTTGACGACGACACCGTCGATCCCGAACGGCAGGTCTGAGCGCAGGCCGGCGATCACGTCGATCCGTTCCTGCACCTGCTCCAGGGTCTCGCAGCGCAGGGGGGCGGCGGCCGTGCTGGCGGCCGTGTTCGCGCCGAGCGCGGCCAGGGTCTCCAGCAGGGCGGTGTGGCCGAGGTCGTCCAGGCCGATCGCGCCGTAGGCGAAGAAGGTCAGCTCGACCCGGTAGGGGCGGTCCTTGGCCCGCAGGGTGCCGGCGGCCCCGCTGCGCGGGTGCGCGAAGGGCGTGGCCTCGTGGGCGAGCCGGATCCGGTTGGCCTCCTCGAACTGCGCGGTCGTCAGCAGCACCTCGCCGCGCAGCTCGACGTCGATCGGCTCGGTGAGGACCGGCGGCAGACCGAGGACGGCGTCGGCGGCGTGGGTGATGTCCTCGCCGGCCAGGCCGTCGCCGCGGGTGAGGACCTGGACGAGCCGGCCGCCCCGGTAGCGGGCGGCCACCGCGAGGCCGTCGAGCTTCGGCTCCACGCACCAGCCGGCCACGGGGTGCCCGAGGCGCCGTTCCAGCCCGGAGGCCCACTCGGCGAGCTCGTCGGCGTCGAAGACGTTGTCGAGGGAGAGCATCGGCACCGAGTGCGGCACGTCGCCCTGGACGGCCCCGCCGGCCACCTTCCCGGTCGGCGACTCGGCGAGCACCTCGTCCGGATGGGCCTCCTCGTAGGCCGCGATGGCGCGCAGCAGCCCGTCGTACTCGTCGTCGCCGAGCGGGGTGGTCCCGTCGCCGTAGTACGCGGCCGACGCCGCGACGGCGGTGGTCACGGCCTCCAGGTAGGCGGCGGGAGAGAGCAGGGCACTGTTTTCGGTCATGCGGATCATCATGCTGCCCGGCACTGACAACGCCGCCTTCCCACCCCTCCGCCGGCGCCGCGCGCGGTCGGCGCGCCCTCGGCACCGGGCGGGTGCGGCGGCGGCCCGCTGACCGGCACCGCCCCCGCGGATCGACCGCCCGGACCGGGTCCTGCTCTCGGCGGATCGCACCATCGCGGCACGTGACCTGCGGAGATACCGCTCGTTACCGGCCGGCCCCACGGGGGTTATGGTCGTCCGGTCGCGGACGGCAGCGGGCCGTCCGTTCAACCCAGGGGAGCCGACATGTCCGATCTGAACGCGCTGCGGGCGAGCCTTGCGTCGGGTGAGCACGCGTTCGCCGACACCTTGGCCTTCGTGGCGGCGCACTACGAGTACCAGCCGCAGGCGTTCCGCAACGGGACGCTGGAGAACGCCGCGGGCGAGAACGAGGGCTCCTGCAAGACGCTGGGACTGGCGCTGCTCGAAGGGCTGAGCGACCAGGAGGCCCTGCTGGCCTTCGGTGAGTACTACCGCGGTGTGCTGGCGACGCCGGAGGGCACCGATCACGGCAACATCCGCAACCTCATGGCCCACGGCCTGGCAGGGGTGAGCTTCACCGGGCAGCCGCTGGCCCGCAAGAGCTGAACGGCCGTGGCCCCGGCGACGGGGAGGAGTCGGGCCTCCTGCATGGGCGTGCGGCGCTTCACGACCGGCCTCCGCCGCCGACCGCCGCTGCGCGCGGTCGCTGTCGACGGCGTGGGCAGAGGGAGCACTGCACGCAGGAGCGCTAACCCCGGTCCAGGTCGGTGGACACCAGGTGGTGGTCCGAGTAGCCGCTGGGGCGGACGTGGTGGGTGCGCGGGGTGATGCCGCGCAGGAAGACGTAGTCGAACGTGAGGTTCCAGTCGGTGGTCGCCATGCAGGCGCTGGTGACGGCGCTGGTGACGGCGCTGGTGACGGCGCTGGTGCCGATGCCGATGCCGGCGCTGGTGACGGTGCCGGTGGTTGCGGGGCGGCAGGCGGGGTCCGTGTCCGGGGCCAGGGGCCACATGGGGGCGAGTTCGGGTGCGTCCGGCACGGCGTTGAAGTCGCCGAGGACGATCGCGCGGTCGTGGCGGGCGACTTCCGCGGCGAGCACCCGCACCTGGCCCGCCCGCGCCTGCGGCTGCCGGCGCTCGGCGAGGTGGGTGTTGAAGACGCGGACGGGCCGGCCGCCCACCAGCGTGGTGACGGCCAGGTAGCCGCGGTCCTCGGAGCCGCCGTCGGGGTACTCGACGTTCACCCGGTCCGTCATCGGCGCCGCCGAGAGGATCGCCTGGCCGAAGCCTCCGGGCCGCCACGGCAGTCCCCCGCAGCGGTTCCAGTTCCGCAGGACCGACCCGTACGCGACCCGGTAGACGAGCCCGTAGACCTCCTCCAGGTAGGTGCGGATCTCCTCGACGTCCCGTACGCACGCCTCCTGGAGGCCGATGACCTGCGGCGCGGACCTGGCGATCTCGGTCGCCCGGCCGAAGTCGTGCCCGATCCCGCCGCACGGGTTGCAGATGTTCCACGTGGCGACCCGGTCCGCCACGGCCTGCGCGGGCACGCCGAACGGCAGCGGCCGGGCGAGGCGGGCGCCGCCGCCCGGTGCGCCGGACCCCAGGAGCAGCAGCATGCAGACCGCCGTCACCGCGCCCGCGGCCCACCGCGCGCCCCTGCTCAGCACCATCGCCTCCCCGGAGTGGACGCACATCATCACACGGCGCCCTCGACGCACGATCGAGGTGTTTCCCGGCCGGGCCCCGCCGCCCGATGTCCGCAAAACCGGGTGCGGCCGACGGCCCCCGGGCTGTTGTCTCACCTCATGAACACGACGCGACACGTGCGTCTGCGCCCCTGGGCGGACGACGACCTCTGGCTGCTCCGGAGGCGCAACACCCCGGACATGACGGCCCACCTCGGCGGCCCCGAACCCGACGGCGCGCTCCTCGCCCGCCATCGCCGCTGGACGGCCATGAGCGCGAACGCCCCGCACGAGGGCCGGGTGTTCCGCGTGGAATCCCCTGCGGGCGACACCGTCGGTACGGTCTCCTTCACGCCGAAGGAGCACGGGGGCGAGCCGGTCTTCGAAGTGGGCTGGGGCGTCCTCCCCGAGCACCAGCGCCAGGGCTGGGCGACGGCCTCCGTCCGAGCCCTCCTCGGCCATCTGGCAGCCCTCCCCCCGGCGCACCGCCGGCCGGCGGTCCACGCCTTTCCCCGGGTGGCGAACGCGGCCTCGAACGCGGTCTGCCGCGCGGCGGGCTTCACCCTCGTCGCCGAGACGGTGCACGAGTACCCCCCGGGCGAGCACCACGCCAGCAACGACTGGCGCTTCACCCTCCCGTAGAGCCCGCCGCAGAGACACGGGAAATTCTTACGGATGTGGCCGCGCTGGCCGGAAATCCTTGCTCAATTTGGTGACAAGCGCATTGATGTTTCATCATCGTGACTGTACGTCAAGTTCTGACGCACAGTGAGCGCAGGCGGGGGCACCGGGGGGTCCCCCGTTCACACCGGCCGGCCCGGCCGGAGCGTCCGCGCTCCTGCCGCGCCGAGCCGCGCCGCGGCTCCGTCGTCCCATTCCGTCACCTAGGCAAAGGCCCATGTCCGCCCAGCAGCTCTCGGACCTCATACGTTTCGCCCGTCACAACTCGCCCTTCTACCGCGACCTCTACGCGTCCCTGCCGCCGCACGCCGACCGCCTCACCGACCTGCCGGTGGTCGACCAGCAGGCGTTCTGGGCGGCCAACACCCTTCACGACAGCCGGGTGCTGACCGGCCCGCTCAGCGAGGCCACGGTCTACAAGACCGGCGGCACCACCGGGTCCCCCAAGTTCTCCGTCTACACCCGTGACGAGTGGCGCACGTTCGTCACCGCCTTCGGCCAGGGGCTCGTGGACACGGGTCTGCGCCCGGGGCACCGCGTCGCCGACCTCTTCTACGCCGGGGAGCTGTACGCGAGCTTCCTCTTCGTCCTCGACTCCCTCGCCCACGCGCCCGTGGACAACGTCCGCCTGCCCGTCGGCGGCGGCGCGCCGCTGGAGTCGACGATCCCCACGCTGCGCGACCTCGCCGCCCAGGTGCTGGCCGGAACGCCGACCACCCTGTGCCGGCTCGCCGAGCAGGTCGTGGCGTCCGGTGTCCGGCTGGACGCGGTGGAGCTGCTCCTCTTCGGCGGTGAGGCCCTCTTCGACGACCAGCGGCGCCTGCTGGCCACCGCGTTCCCCCGGGCCGAGGCCCGTTCCGTCGGGTACGCCAGCGTCGACGCGGGCCTGCTCGGCCGCCCCGTACCCGGGCCCGACGCCCGGGTGCACCGTGCCTTCACGCCGTACTCGGTCGTCGAGATCCTCGACGACTCCACCGACGAGCCCATCACCGAACCGGGCCGGCCCGGCCGGGTCGTGGTCACCAGCCTCTTCCGCCGCCTCATGCCGATCATCCGCTACCCCGCGGGCGACCGGGCCGAGTGGACCGGCAGCGGGCCCGGGCACTTCCGGATACTCGGCCGCGCCGAGGAGGGCGTCCGGGTGGGGCCCGTCTCGCTCTACACCCAGGACGCCCAGGACGCCGTGGACGCGGCGGACACCGCAGGAGACGTGGTCGGCATGCAGCTCGTCGTCCGCCGCTGGGACGGCCGCGACGGGCTCGTCCTGCGGCTCGCCGCGGCACCCGGCGGGCGGCACGGCAACCGCGAGGAGCTGGCGGGGGCCGTCGTCGCGCAGCTGGAGAAGGTGCGGCCGCTGTATCCGGACAGCGTGCGCACCGGGTTCGTGCACCCGCTGTCCGTGGAGTGGGTCCGCCACCGCGACCTCGCCGTCAACCCGCGCTCGGGCAAGCTCGTCCGGGTCCTCGACGAGAGGCCGACCGCATGAACACCGCCTCACCCGTGACGAGGACCGGGACCCGGCAGACCGGGACGCAGACCGGGCCGGAGACCATGACGGACACCGGGACGCAGACCGGCACGGACACCCGGACGCAGACCGGGGCGCAGCAGACCGGGGCGCAGCAGACCGGGACGGAGACCGCAGCGGGGACCCCGGCAGAGACCCCGGCAGGGATCCCGGCAGAGACCCCGGCAGGGACCCCGGCAGAGACCGCGGCCGTCCGGCGGCGGGCTCCGCTGGTGCTGCGCAACCGCGCCTTCGGCGCCGTGTGGCTCGGCCAGGTCCTCACCCAGGCCGCCGTACGGATGTTCCAGGTCGGCGTGGCCTGGTGGATCGTCGCCTACGCCGTGCAGGACGCGCGCGGGCTCGCCTCCGGGCTGTTCATGGCGGCCTGCACCCTGCCCGCCGTCGCCCTGGCGCCCGTGGTGGCCGCGGCGGTCGCCCGGTACCCGCACCGTACCGTGCTGTGGACCGCCGCCGCCCTGTCCGGGGGCGCCTCGGGCGCCCTCGCGCTGTGGGCGTACGACGGCGGCCCGCCGCTCGCCGCCGTGTACGCCGCCGGCCTCGCCCTGGCGACCTGCCAGGCGTTCTTCGACCCCTGCCTGACCACCTCGGTGCCCGAACTCGTCGACGACGCCGACATCGAGACCGCCACCGGCTTCGAGCTGTCCACGCAGTCGCTGGCCGGCCTCGCCGGTGCGCTGCTCGGCGCCCTGACCGTCGACCGGGCCGGTGTGGCCGGGCTGGCCGCCGGCTGCGCGGCCGCCTACCTCGGCGCCGCCCTCCTCGTCGCGGGCGCCCGCTTCCGTACCGTCGTGACCGCCGTCCCGGGCCCCGGAGCCGACGCGCCGGCCGCCCCGGCCGAGCCGCGCCCGCTGCGCCGCATCCTCGGGGAACTCCCCTACGTGCGGCGGATCCTGGTCTGCTTCACCGCGGCGAACCTCTTCACCACCGCCGTGTTCGTCGTCATCCCCCTCTACACCCGTTCGGTCCTCGCGGGCGGCGGCGGCACCGTGGCCCTGCTGGAGGCCTCCCTGGGCACGGGGGCGCTCGTCGGTGCCTTCACCGGCGCCCGCGTGCCGGGACGCCCCACGACGGCCGGTGCCTGCTGCCTGGGCCTGATGGCCCTCGCCCTCGCGCTGCCGGGGCTCCTCGCGCACCGCCCGGTCGTCGCGGGCTGCCTGGCCGTGGCCGGCTGGTGCGCCGGGGCCGTCAGCGTGCGCTTCGTGGCCCTGTTCCAGCGGCTCGTGCCGACGGCCGACAAGCCCGGCTTCTTCGCCGTGATGCAGGCCGTGCTGGGCGCCTCCCTGCCGGTGGCGTCGCTGGCGTTCGGCTTCGCCGGCGACTTCCTCTCCCCGCGGACGCTGTGCCTGGTGCAGGGCGTCGGCCTGGTCCCCGCGGCCTGCGCCCTGGCCCTGCTGAAGTCCCCCGCGGCCGCACCGGCCCCGTCGGGACCCGCCGGAGGTGAGCGGTGAGCCCCGTCGTCACCCCCCTCATCACCCCCGCCGCGCGTTCGGACATCGCCGAACTGCGCCAGCTCTACTACGCCGTCTACGGACCGCACTACCCCGTCGCCCTCGGCACCGACCCGGCCGAGATGGCCCGGCTCATCGAGGACCCGTACTCCCTGTGGCTCGTCGGCCGCTGCGCCGACACCGGGGCCCTGACCGCGTCCGCCGCCATCCACGGCGAGGCGGGCAGCCGCATCGGCCGCCTGGAGGGCATCGCCGTGCACCCCGAGCACCGCTCGGCGGGACTGGCCGCCACCCTCACCGAGGCCCTGTGCGCGGGCATGCTCGACACGGGGCGGCTGGACTCGGTGTACGCGACCGTGCGCACCGTCAGCGCCGGCCCGCAACGCGTCGTCGCGCGCAACGGCTTCCGCCCGCTGGGCATCCTGCCCAACGCGGTGGATCTCCGCAGCCGCGAAAGCCTCGCACTCTACGCGCGTCACTCCGCCGGGGTGCTGGAGCGCCGCATCCCCGTCACCGAAGTGCCCGCCCCGCTCCTGCCGTTGCTGCGCACCGCCGGGGCCGCACTGGGCATCGGCTACCCCGGGGTGCAGGCCGCCACCGCCCCGCGTCCGGTGCCGCCCGCGCCGCCGGGCGCCGGCGACCGGCTGGAGATGATCGAGGCGCCGGCCTTCGTACGCCGCCGCTTCCGCGAGCGGTTCCCGAACGCCGAGGGCTGGTTCTACCCGCTGCACACCCCGAACGTGCTGCTCACCCCCGAGGACGGCCGGTTCGAGGTCTACGCCTACCTCAACCGCGCCGGAGGGTACTGCTCCCTGCTCACCGCCCACCCCGATCCGGCCGCGGCGGCCGCGTGCCTCGAACCCGTCACCCGGGCCCTGGCCCGCGCGGGTGCGGGCTACGTGGAGGCGCTGGTGCCGCTCGCGCACCACGAGGTCCTCTCGGCCTTCCTGGCGGAGGGCTTCGTCGCCGGCGCCGTCTACCCGGCCATGCGCGCGGACGGCGACGGCTTCCACGACTACGCCGTCCTGTCCCGCTCCGGCGAACGCATCGACTTCCGCGGCGTCGCCGTCGAACCGCCCCTCCAGCCCTATCTGGACTGCTACGTGTCGGCCTGGGCGTCGGCACACCTGCCCACATCATCCGAGGTTGCCCCATGAACCCCCATCTCGCGCCGGTCGCCGTACCCGACCCGGCCCTCCTGCCGCACGTACAGCAGCTGTGCGACCTGACCGACCCGTACGCCCACGGGCCCGCGCAGGACGAGCTGTTCGCCGCCGCCATGGCGGAGACCAACGCCTGGCACGTCGAGCGCTCCCCCTTCTTCCGCTCCCTGTACGAGGCCGCTCCCCCGGGTGACGGGCCGTACCGGACGCCGCTCGTCCACGCGAACTTCTTCAAGCGGCACGAGGTCCTGTCCATCCCGCGCGAGGACGTCGAGCTGCACCTGACCTCCTCCGGCACCACCGGTCAGAAGTCGCAGATGTTCTTCGACCACTGGACCATCCGCTCCGCCCAGCGGATGGTCGCCCGGATCTTCGAGCGCAACGGCTGGATCACCCCCGACCAGGAGGTCAACTACCTCCTGTACAGCTACGAACCGGCCCCCTCCCTCAACCTGGGGACCGCCTTCACCGACAACTACCTGTGCGATTTCGCCCCGGCGCGCAGCGTCGCGTACGCCCTGCGCAACACGGGCGGCGACCACGAGTTCGACCCCTTCGGCTGCATCGCCGCGCTGCGCCGCTTCGAGCGGGAGGACGCCCCGGTCCGCATCCTCGGCTTCCCGGCCTTCCTCTTCTTCACCCTGGAGCGGATGCGGGCCATGGGGCTGCCCCCGCTGCGCCTGCCCGAGGGCTCCCTGGTCATCCTCGGCGGCGGCTGGAAGGGGCACTCCGACCGGCGCATCGAGAAGGAGGAGCTCTACGCCCGCGTCACCGAGCAGCTCGGCATCCCGGGCGAGCGGATCCGGGACACCTTCGGGTCGGTGGAGCACTGCATCCCGTACATCGAGTGCGACCACCACCGGCTGCACGCCCCCGTGTGGTCCCGGGTCACGATCCGCTCCACGCGCACCCTCGAACCCCTGCCGTACGGGGAACGGGGCTACCTGCACCTCGTCTCGCCGTACATCACCTCGGTGCCGGCGCAGAGCGTGGTCATGGGCGACCTCGCCTCCCTCCAGCCGGGCGACGCCTGCGGGTGCGAGCTGGAAACCCCCTGGTTCACCGTCCACGGCCGGGCCGGGGTGAGCCGCAACCGCAGCTGCGCGGTGGCCGCAGCGGAACTGATGAAGGGCATGGCGTGACCGTGACGGAGACCATGACGCAGACCACGACGCAGACGCAGGGCACGTCCTCGGCCGCGTACGAGCCGCACGGCGCCGGCGGCGCGCACCACTACTGGCAGGGCGCGCTCATCGGCGACGAGGAGGCCGGGCGCCGCCTCGCCGCCCTGCCGGCCGCCGTCGAGGCCGCGCTGGCCACGGTGCTGGAGACCGAGACCGTGCTGGCCGCCTGCGACGCCCTCGCCACCGCCCTGCGCGACCCGGCCCACCCGGTGCGCGCCCGGCTCGCCGCGCACCTGCCCGCGGGAGAGGACCCGGCCGTCCTGGCAGAGCTCGGCGGCCTGCTGAGCCGGCGGGAGCTGACCCGCAAGCTGCGCCGCGAACTCGGCAGCGCCACTCCCGGCCGGCTGAACCGGGCCGATCCCCGCGAGACGGTCTACGAGGCGTGGGCGCCCGTCGGCCTGGTCGCGCACGTCGCCCCCGGCAACGCCGCGACGGTCGCACCGCTGAGCATCGTCGAGGGGCTGCTCGCCGGGAACGTCAACATCCTCAAGACCAGCAGCGCCGACACCCTCCTGACCCAGCACCTGGTGGCCGAGCTCGCGGCCCTCGACCCCAGCGGGGCCCTCGCCGCACGGGTGGTCGTCCTGCGCTTCCCGTCCTCCCGGCAGGAGTGGCTGCGCCTGATGTGCGCGCCCGCGGACGCCGTCGCCGTCTGGGGCGGGGAAGGCGCCGTCGAAGGGGTGGCGGCCCATGTTCCGGCCGGGTGCCGGCTGGTGGAGTGGGGGCACCGGATCTCCTTCGCGTACCTGACGGGCGACGCCTGGTCGGACGCCGGCACGCTCGACGCCCTCGCGGACGACGTGTGCCTGTACGAGCAGCAGGCCTGTTCCAGCCCGCAGGTCGTCTACCTCGACACCGAGGACGAGGCGGAGGTGTTCGCCTTCGCCGAGCGGTTCGCCGCGGTCCTCGCGGCCCGCCCGCCGGCCGCGGGCCCCGCTGCTGCGGACGAGCCGGATCCGGCCGAGGCGGCCGAGCTGACCACCACCGAGCTGGTGGCCCGGCTGGAGGAGCACCTGGGCCTGACCCGTGTGTTCGCGGCGGCCGACGGATCGTGGCGGGTCATGGCCGACACCCGGTCGCCGCTCACGGCCTCGCCGCTGCACCGCAGCGTGTGGGTCAAGCCGCTGCCGCGCGAGCGGCTGATCGCCACCCTGCGCCCGATGCGCCGCTACCTGCAGACGGCGGGCCTCGCCGGCAGCCGGTCCGACGTCGCCGAGCTCTCCCGCACCGCGCTGGCCGCGGGCGTCACCCGCGTCACGCCGGTCGGCGCCATGCAGGCGAGCTACGCCGGCGAGCCGCACGACGGGGTCTACGCCCTCCAGCGCTACAGCCGCCGCGTCGCGGTCCAGGCCGACCCGGCCCGGTTCGCCACCACCGCCTGCCTCGACGACCTGGCCCGGCCGGTCGTGCTGCCGCTGCCGACGGGCCCCCTGCGGGGCAAGGAGGACGTGCAGGGACCGGCCCGGGAGCTGTCCCGGGCCGATGCCGAGCTCTACTTCCGCAGCGGCGGCAGCACGGGCGCTCCCGCCCTGTCGGTCTTCAGCTACGACGACTACGACACCCAGATGCACGCCGCCGCCCGCGGCCTGCTCGCCGCCGGCTACGACCCGGTCGGGGACCGCACCGCCAACCTCTTCTACTGCGGCGCCATGTACGGCAGCTTCATCAGCTTCTTCTCCGTACTCGAACGGCTCGGCGGGGTGCAGCTGCCCCTGTCGGCCGGCCCCGACCACCGGGCGACGGCGCGGGCGGTCATCGACCACGGGGCCGACACCCTCTTCGGCATGCCCTCCTACCTGTGGCAGCTGCTGCACGCGGAGGAGGAGGCGCTGCGCGCGTACGGGGGCCTGCGGAAGGTCTTCTACGGCGGGGAGCACTTCACGCGGGAGCAGCAGCGCACGCTGGAGACGCGGTTCGGCATCGAGGTCGTCCGCTCGATCACCTACGGCAGCACCGACCTCGGCCCGCTGGGCTACCAGTGCGAGGAGAGCTCCGGCGGCGTCCACCACCTGCACGCCGACCTCCACAGCCTGGAGATCGTGGACCTGGCCGAGGACCGACCGGTGGCCCCGGGCGAGACGGGCCGGCTGGTGTTCACCACGCACGCCCGGCGCGGCCAGCAGCTGGGCCGCTACCTGATCGGCGACCTCGGCCGGGAGGTCCCGGGCCGCTGCCCCTGCGGCCGGCACGCGCCGCGCTTCGAGCTGATGGGGCGCACCGGTGACGTGATGCGCGTGGCGACGTACTTCCTCAACCACCGCCGCTTCCTGGCCCTGGCCGAGGAGGAGGGCGGCCACCGCGGCGAGTTGCAGGTCAGGCTCGACGGTACGCAGGCGCGCGAGCGGCTGACCGTACGGGTGGAGCGGACGCCGGCGACGGATCCGCAGCGGCTGCGGGAGGTCTTCCTGTCCGGCTACCCGGAGCTCCGCTCGGCGGTGGCGGAGCGGCTGCTGGACCTGGTGGTCGAGGCGGTCGACGGCGCGTCGCTGGACCGCAGCCCGACCAGCGGCAAGCTCCTCGCGGTGGTGGACGCGCGCCGCTAGGGGGTGTCCGCGGAGTCCCGCCCGTCCCGCGGCCCCGGTCCGACGGCCGGCGCCGCAGGACGGGCTCCTGTCTCCCGGGCGGCCCCGTCAGCGGTCGAGGGGCCGGTGGGCGCTCTCCGGCAGCCGCAGGTACACCACCGAGGAGCACAGGCACAGCACGGCGACGTACCAGGGGAACAGGCCCGGCCTGCCCACGTCCTGCAGCAGCGTGCCGACGTACGGGGCCGTGCCGCCGAAGAGCGCGACCGTCAGCGAGTAAGGGAAGCCGATGCCCGCCGCCCGTACCCGGGCCGGGAAGACCTCCGCGTTGACGGCGGCCGAGACGGAGGTGAAGCCGGTGAGCAGCACCATGCCGGCGCACTGGACGAGCAGCAGGGAGCCGAACGAGCCGTCCAGGGCGCGCAGCAGCGGTACGACGAGCAGGGCGAAGCCGAGGCCGAAGAACAGCAGCAGCGGCTTGCGTCCGAACCGGTCGGAGAGCAGGCCGCCGAGCGGCTGGAGCAGGGCGAAGAAGGCCAGGGACAGCGTCCCGGCGAGGAGCGCGTCGCGCTTGGCGATGCCGGTCTCCAGCTCGGCGTAGGTGGGCAGGTACGAGGTCCACGTGTAGTAGGCGAGGGTGCCGCCGGCCGTGATGCCGGCGATCAGCAGCGAGGCCCCGGGGTGGTGCCGGAGCGCGTCGAAGAGCCCGGGGCGGGGGGCCGCGGCGGGCGGGGCGGCGAGGGTCTCCTCGGCGCCCCGCCGGATCCAGAATCCCGCGAGGCTCAGGACGGCGCCGAGCAGGAAGGGCACGCGCCACCCCCAGCCGTTCATGGCGTCCTCGGCGAGCACGGCCACGAGCAGCGCGGCCAGGCCGGAGGCGGCGAGCTGGCCGAGGGTCGTGGAGACGTACTGGAACGACGAGAAGAGTCCCCTGCGGCCGGGCCCGGCGGACTCCACGAGGAAGGTGGTCGACGCGGCGAACTCCCCGCCGACGGACAGGCCCTGGAGCAGCCGTGCGGCGACGAGGACGACCGGGGAGAGCACGCCGACGGCCGTGTACGTCGGCGTGAGGGCGACGAGCAGGCTGCTGCCCCCCATCAGCAGGATGGTCACGGTCAGCGCGGTGCGCCGGCCCCGCCGGTCGGCGATCGTGCCCATCAGGAGCCCGCCGACCGGGCGCATGAAGAAGCCGACGGCGAAGACGGCGAAGGTGGAGAGCAACGGGACGAGGGAGTCGTCCGCGCCGGATGGGAAGACCTGCCGTGCGATGTGGGTGGCCAGGAAGGTGTACGCGTACCAGTCGTACCACTCCACGGCGTTGCCGACGGAGGCGGCCAGCAGCTGGCGTAACGGGTGGCGCGGCGGGGCGGGGGCGTGCGTCGCAATCTCTGTCATGATCACGCTCTGCCCGCCGAGCACCCCCCGTACGCCACCACCCCACCCGGCCTACCCCCGGCCGCCGCCCGCCGACCTCCCGGCCGGACGCGCCCCGCAGGTGGCCATGACGTCGGGATTCCTGAACTTTGGTCCCTTCGGCCCCTGTTCAGGGCTCGGAGGGGCGGCGATCAGTTGGCACACTGTCACTGCCGTTCGGAGCAGGACGGCTTGTCATTCGGATTGTTGATCATTGGAGGCCTTCCGTTGGACCTGTCTCAGCCCGTCCTCAGTCTGGACCCGCACGCCGACCCTGCCGAGGAGGCACGAAAGCTGCGCACGCACGGTTGCCCCGTCGTCCCGGTGCAGCTGCCCGGAGAGCCCGCGGTGGCCGCATGGGCGGCGGTCGAGCACGCGGCGGCTCGTGAGGTGTTCCGGCGTCACGAGGACCTGACCAAGGATCCGCTGAACTGGCCGGCGTTCGCCGAAGGGTCCATACCGATGAGCTGGCCCCTGCTGCCCGTGGTCGCCGGCGGCGGATTCCTCCACGAGGACGGCGAGGCGCACCGGCGTCACCGCGGCTTGGTCAGCGCGGCCTTCAAGCGGCTGTCCGTCGCCGAGCTCAGGCCCGAGATCGAGCGGATCGCCGACGAGCTCCTCGCGGACCTGGCGGCTGCCGGCCCCGGGACGGCGATCGATCTGCGTGCGGCGTTCGCAGCGCCTCTGCCGATTCGCGTCATCTGCACCGTCCTGGGCGTACCCACGGACATCCTGGCCGGGCTGCGGTCGGCGTTCGAGCAGATGGTCACGCCTCCCGAGCACCCTGACGACATCCCGGCCGCCAAGGCCGAGATCGACCGGGTCCTCGCCCGGCTGATCGCCGACAAGCGGGCGCATCCCGGACCGGACCTGACCACGCGGCTCATCGAGGCCTGCGAGGAGGGCGAGCGCCTGAGCGAGGACGAGCTCGTCCAGACGCTGTTCCTCCTCATGATCGCCGGACATGAGACGACGATCAACCTTCTGGCCAGCGCCATCCACCACCTGGCGGAGCGCCCCGCCGTGGTGGGGGCGGTGCGGGCCGGAGAGGTGAGCTGGGACGCGGTGGTGGAGGAGACCCTGCGGCACGATCCGTCCGTGCGCTACGCCCTGATGCGGTACGCGACCCGGCAGCTGGAGATCGGCGGGGTGACGATCGAGAAGGGTGACCCGGTTCTCGTGGCGACCTACGCCGTGGGTCGGGACCCCGAGCAGCACGAGCGCCCCGACGACTTCGACCCCTCCCGTCCGACCGCCGCAACCCACCTGGCCTTCGGGCACGGGGTGCACCACTGCCTCGGCTCGGCACTGGCGCGGCAGGAGGCCGCCATCGCGCTGGAGCGGTTGTTCGAGCGCTTCGACGTGTCGACGGCCGCCCAGCCCGAGGGCATCCCCTCGATCCCGATCCACGGGCCGCAGTCCGTCCTCGTCCACCTGGAGGTCCGTCGGTCGGCGGCCGGGACGCAGCCGGCGTAGATCGTCACCGGTCCCCGCATGAGGGACCCTTCGCCACGGGGGGCGGACCGTCGATGGTCCGTCCCCCTGCGGCGCGGCCGGAGTCAGCTTCGGCTGCCCCACAGGCTCGCCCACCACGAGCGGCGGCGCGGTGCGGGCGGGGGCGTGTGCCCGGCTGCCCGGAGCGCGGGCTCGGGGGAGCGCAGCTGGTTCGCCCCCGGCTGTGCGGTGGGGCGGGGCCGGAACGTGGTGGGCAGGGCTCCGAGCGGGCTGGAGATGAAGGACAACTCGATGGGCAGCTCCGCTTCCGGCACGGAGAGCTCGATGTCCGGCAGACTGGCCAGAAGGGTGTCGATGCCGGTGTCGGCGATGGTGCGCCCGATGTCCTGGCCCGGACACTGGTGGGGGCCGGCGCCGAATGCCAGGTGGGCGCGGTTGCCGTGCATGGGGACGGACAGGTCGGGCCGGACCTGCGGATCCCGGTTGCCCGCGGCCAGGGCGAGCATGACCATGTCTCCGGACTGGATGTGCTGCCCCCCGAGGAACACCGGTTCGGTGGCCCAGCGGTTCGGGATCAGGGTCAGCGGGGGCGCTTCCCACATGACGTGGTCCAGGGCGTCGGGCAGCGTCATCTGCCCGCCGGCGAGGTTGCCGCGGAAGCGCCGGTCGGTCAGGACCACGCGCAGCACGTTGGCGGTGAGGTTCACCGTGTTCTCCACCGCGGCCACCATGGCGTGGCGCAGGTGCTCCTCGGCCTCCACGTCGCTGAGGCCGGATTCGTGGGCGAGGAGCCAGCTGGCGAAGTCGTTTCCCGGCCTGGCCCGCTTCTCCCGCACCAGCTCGCGCATGATCTGCGTGATGAACCGGTTGCTCTCCAGCGCGCTGTCGGTACCCCGCACCATGTCGCGTACGGCCCATCCCAGCGGAATGGCCTGCTTGGACGGAACGCCGAACTGCTTGCCGAGGACCAGGGCGGGCAGGGGCTCGGCGAAGTCGGCCACGAGATCGGCCCTGCCGGTGGCGGCGAAGTTGCCGACCAGCTGGTGGGTGTAGCGCGTGACGTAGCGGCGGATGCCCTGCCGGTTGAACCGTTCGAGGCCGTCGGTGACGGCACTGCGGAGGCGGGCGTGCTCCTGGCCGTCCGTGAAGGCGATCAGCGGCTGGTACTCGGTGACCGGGCGCAGGGGGTTGGTGGGCGCCAGCCGCCCTTCCTTGACGGCGTTCCAGTGCCGTGAGTCGCATGAGAACTGGTTGGTGTTCCGGAGCACGTACTGGATCTCCTGGTACCCCACCACCAGCCACGCCTCCAGGTCCCCGGGCAGGAGCACCGGGACGACGGAGCCGTGCGCCTCGCGGAGCCGCTCGTGCAGCTCCTGCGGCGGAACGTCGGACTCCATCAGTCGCGTGCGTCCGCCGCCGAACGCGTGGGCGGGACACTCCGGCGGCGGCACAGAGGCATGCGAGGGTCCTATGTGGTGCGGTGATGTGCTCAAAAAAGCCTCCGGGGCGGTGCCGGCACTGACCAAGGTGATGCATCGATGGGGCTGGTCAGGCCGACGCATACGGGTAGCAGCGATCGCAGCATATCCATGGCCCGCAGACGGCCGACCGGCGCGGCCGTCTCCCCCGCGCACCTCCAACTGTCGTGCGGACAGGGGCTGGAAGGCTCCTTGCGCGAGGGCTCGGCAGGATCCTCGAACCCGGCGCACGGCCGCTGCACGGCGAGGAGGACGAGCACGGCCGTGGAGGTCACCGCGCTTCCAGGGCCGGGCCGCCCCGTCTTGCGTCCTCAGCGAACCCATCCATTGCAACGCCACCCGCGATCACCGTTCCGGGGGAAGCAAAACCGCACGTGGGACGGTGTCCACCGGTCATGGCCGGCCGTTCAGCACACCGGAAACGCAGATCCTGCCTCCTGGCGCTCCCGGCGGAATCCGGCAGAGTAAGGCCAGCTCAACGAGCATGCCGAGCGATCGGAGGGGCCTGCGCGCCTCCCCGGACCCCTTGACGGCCGGTCACCAACCGTGCAACGGCCGTCCCCAGTGAAGGACTTGTCATGTCGACTGTCGACGCACTCCAGTCAGTTCCGCGGGCACGTGGCGGCCTGCCCCTCCTCGGGCACGCCGTGCACCTGTGGCGTGATCCGCTCCGCTTCTTCTGCTCGTTGAGGTCCCAGGGGGACCTGGTCCGGGTCGACCTGGGCACCATGCCGATGTACGTGGCGACGACCGCTCGGCTCGTTCACGAGATCACCACCACACATGCACGGTCGTTCGAGAAGGGCCGCTTCTTCCAGCGGCTGAAACCCCTCGCGGGCGAGGGCATATCGACCTCGGACGGGGAACTCCACCGCAAGCACCGGCGCCTGATGGCGCCCATGTTCGCCCGCGACCGGATCGTCGGATACTCCCTGACCATGAGCCGCAACGCCCTCGCCCTGGCCGACTCCTGGCAGCCGGGCGACGAGGTGGAGATGGAGCAGGCGATGGCCGGGTACGCCATCGAGACGCTCGCCTCGACGCTCTTCTCCACGGACATCGGCCTGCCGGCCGTGACGGCGGTGCGGGAACACCTGCCCGTGTTGTTGAAGAACCTGCTGATCCGCGCCGCTTCGCCCAAGGTTCTGGACCGCCTGCCGATCCGGGCCAACCGCGACTTCGACACCGCCGCGGCCGCGCTGCGCCAGGTGATCGACGACGTCGTCACGACGGCCCGCCGGACGGGACACACCGACCACGGTGACCTGCTGTCCCTGCTGCTCTCCGCCCAGGACCCCGACAGCGGCGCCGGCCTCACGGACGTCGAGGTCAGGGACGAGCTCAGCACCATCCTGTTCGCCGGGGCGGAGACCACGGCCGCGACCCTCGCCTGGGCCTTCCACAAGCTGGCCACCCATCCCGAGGTCGAGGAGCAGGTGGTGTCGGAGATCCGGGAGGTCGTCGGCGATCGGCCGGTGACGATCGACGACGTTCCGCGCCTGCCCGCCATCCGCCGGGTCCTGGACGAGGTGGTCCGCCTGCACGGCGTGACCATGCTGATGCGCCGCACCACCGCTCCTGTCAGGCTGGCCGGCGTCGAGTTGCCCGAGGGCACCGAGGTGGCGTTCAGCCTCTACGCCGTCCACCGCGACCCGGACGTCTACGAGCACCCCGACCGGTTCGACCCGGACCGGTGGCTGCCGGAACGCCAGGCCGCCGCGGGCATCGGCCGCGACACCTACCTGCCGTTCGGGGCGGGGAACCGCAAGTGCATCGGCGACGCCTTCGTCTACACGGAGGCGACCATCGCCCTGGCCACCTGGCTCGCCCGCTGGAAGTTCACCCCCGTGCCCGGTCACACGCCGAAGGAGGTCGCGTCCGCCGTGGCGCACGCGGACCGCGTTCCCATGATCGTCACGCCCCGGGGGTAACACCGGGGGCAGGAACGGACACGGGGGCTCCGGTCGCGCCGGACGCACGGGAGCCCCGCGGAGCGGGCCGGGTCAGGTCAGGTCAGGTCAGGTCAGGTCAGGTCAGGAGAGGTCAGGTCAGGAGGCCGGCCCTCGCCCGTCCTGCCGCAGCCGTCCGGCGAATTCCCGCGCGGCGGCCAGGTCCCCGGCGTCCGGCCGCTCCTTGTTGATTCCGCCGACGAGTCTGAACGGCATCCACGTGTCGAACGCCCGGCACGAGAAGCTCCCGGCCACCGCGAAGCCCTTGCCTTCGAGGAGCCGGACCACGGGGCGGGTGAAGGGTGCCAGCGGTGTTTCGGGGAGCCCGCTGGTGGCGAACACGAACGCCCGCCCCCGCCCGCGGGGGAGCGCCTTGACGACGTCGGTCAGCCGGGGGTGGAGCCTGCCGTAGAAGACTCCCGAGCCGAATCCCACGAGGTCGGCGCCCGCCAGCTCCGCCGGGTCTGCCTGCTCGGGGGCGACGACCTGCGCGCCCAGTACCCGGGCCATGCTGTCGGCGACCCGGCGCGTATTGCCGTGCGACACGGAGGCGCACACGATGACGGTCTTCATCCTCACGGTCCTTTCTCTCGCTTCCTCCCTGAGGACAGCGCAGCCCCGTCGGATGTGACACCGCCCCGCCCGCGAGAGGGCCGGCCGTAGGCCGCGGTGCAGGCCGCGGTGTCCCGCCGCACCGCGCGTTCGGGATCGCGGAGCAGAACGGCGAGGGCGTCGGCGAACTCGCGGCTCCCGTCGTCGCCGACGATCAGCACCCGGCCGGCCCCGCGCCGCACGCGCGGGTCCCCGTCGGCGACGAGCACCAGCAGGGCGTCCCGCGCAGCACGTTCCGGTTCCGTGAGGACCGCGCCGTGCCCGGCACGGACCGTGAGGCAGCCGAGCGTCAGCCGGGCCACGTCGTCCTCGCCGTCCTCGACGTACTCCTCGCGCACCGGGCCGAACTCCGCCGTCCCGTCGCGGAGGCCCGCCTCGGCACACCTCCGGTACCGGTGCCGGGCCAGCGCGAGCAGCCGCTCCCGTTCGGCCGCGGCGAGCCGCAGCGGGCCTTCCCCCAGCAGGGCCCCGGTCATCGCCGGCGAACCGCGGCGAACCGCCGTCGACGGCCCGCAGGAGGGGGGTCGTACCGTCCGGCAGCCGGCGGTCCGGGTCCGCGCCGGCCCGGACCAGCGTTCCTGCGACGGCGGCGTCGTGGGCGCCGACCGCCAGGCACAGAACCCGGCAGGCCGTCGTCCGCGAGCGTGTCCGGAGCCGTTCCCGCCCCCGGCAGTACGCCCACGGCCTCCGCGTCCCCCCGCCGGACGCCCGCCACGAGTTCCCGCCCGTACTCCGTCCCGGAACCACCCCCCGCCCTGACCGGCGTCAGCCGCCGGGACCGCCGCCGCATCATCGGCGCCGGGGCGGAAATCGGGAAGACCCGGTCCGTACGGTCGCGGGCTACTGCGGGATGCCGCCCTGGTAGCTGCGGCGGCAGTCGTCGATCTCATCCCTGGTGTGGGTGTTCACGAAGTCCCGGCCGGCCTGCTTCTTCTCCTGGACGGAGACGCCCGGGTCGGAGATCAGGTTGATGAGCGCCGCACAGTCCCCGCCGGGCTGCACCGGGACGGCCCGAGCCGACGCGGCGGCGGGAAGTACGGCGACGACCGCCGCGGCGAGAGCGGCGAAGGCGAGTCGTCCCTTCATCGGTCTGTCCTCTCCGGACGGCGGAGCGCAGCACCGCGTGCGCGCTCCTCGATCGGGCGGATCCCGCGCAGGGGTCTCTGCGACCGTACCGCCCGGCAACCGACTCCGCACGCCGACGACGGCGACCACCGCCCCAGGCGGATCCTCGGCCGCCGGTTCCCAGCGGACGGGGCCTCGGCGGCCCGGGGGAGGCCGAGGAGAAGGAAGTCCATCCAACTCCTGCGAAGGGATGGGAAGTTGAGTCACCCGTCAGTAACATCCGACCGGCCAGTAGCACGCCGTCCCGAGAAGACCCCCTCGAAAGGCCCTCCTGCATGCGCCGGACCTCCCGCTTCGCCCCCGTCGGCCTCGCCGTGGCAGCCCTCCTGCTCGGTGCGCTCCCCGCGCAGGCCCAGGCACGCCCCGACCGCTCCCCCGACCGGGTCACGGTCGGTGACCGCACCTTCATCGCCGATGGCCAGGGCCGCGCGCTGCAGTGGCGCGGCTTCAACCTCTCCGACAAGGGCAGCCGGGGCGCCGACGCGTTCGCCGACATCCACGAGAGCGACCTCAGGGACATGGCCGCCCGGGGCTTCAACCTCGCGCGCCTGGCGTTCTTCTGGGACGACCTCGAACCCGCTCCCGGGCGCTACGACCGCGGATACCTCGCCAAGATGCGCCGCATCCTCGACTGGGCCGACCGCTACCACGTCAAGGTCGTCCTCGACGCCCACCAGGACGTGTACGGACCGCACTTCGGCTCGCGCGGCGTTCCCGCCTGGGCCACCCGCGACGAGGGGCTGCCGTTCACGCCGATACCCGACGACTGGTTCTCCGAGTACTTCGAGCCGTCCGTGCAGACCGCCTTCGACCACCTGTACAAGGACGCCGACCTCCGCGCCGCGCACGCCCGCATGTGGGTGACGGTCGCCTCCGCCCTGGGCGGTCACCCGGCGCTGCTCGGCTACGACCTGATGAACGAGCCGTTCGCGAAGTTCCTCGAAGGCGAGGACCTCCCCGCCGCCGCGGCCCGCTTCGAGGCCGGCGAGCTCACCGAGATGTGGAACCGCCTCGCCCGTGCGATCCGGCTGGTCGACCGGAAGTCGTGGGTGTTCGTCGAGCCCACCGTCATCGTCGGTCTCGGCGTCCCGACACGGCTGGGGCGCATCGACGATCCGCACGCCGGGTACGCGCCGCACTTCTACGAGACCGCGATGGAGACCGGCGGCGACTACGACCCCGACGGCACCTTCATCCCCGCCTACGAGGCCGCGATCAGCGACTACCCGGCCCGCAACCGCATGCCGGTGATCGTCGGCGAGTGGGGCGGCAACCCGTACGTGCCCCACGCGAGCCGGTTCGTCACCGACATGACGGCCTCCCTGGACCGGTTCTCCAGCGGCTGGACCTGGTGGCAGTGGTGCCGGGGCGGCGGCTACTGCTTCCTCGACCAGACGGGCGCGGCGAAGCCCAACGCCCGGCTCCTCGCCCAGCCGTACGCGCGGGCCGTCGCGGGTGACCCGCTCGGCTTCGCGTACGAGCCCGCCACCCGCACCTACACCCTCACCTTCCGCACCCGCGACGACGCCGAGGGACCCACCGAGATCACCGTGCCCCGGGACACCTACCCCGACGGCTACCGCGTCGCGGTCCAGGGCGGCAACGCCAGGTGGGACGGGCGCGGCCGGACCGTCGACGTGACCGCGCGCGGACGCGCCGGAACCACGTACCGGGTCACGATCACCCCGAGGTAGCCCACCCGGCCACCCGGCCACCCGGCCGCCCGCTCCGGAAATCGCGTCCGCGGCCCCGCGGGGTTCCTCCCATCGCCGCCCCGTGCTGCGTGCCCGGGTGGCCGCGCGGCGCGTCGCCGGGCGGCGGACCTCGCCGAGGCCTCGAACCGGCGGCTCGGCCCGCGCAAGTACCTGATCGGGTAGGAACACGGCGGCGACCACTCGAACGAAGGAGTTCAAACGGCGCCGGTCAGGCAGCAGTTGCCCCGCGCCCCGGTTTCGCAGTCGTGTTCGACCGGTTCGCCCTTCCGGGACCGTGACGACGCCGGATCGGGGACGTTCTTGGAGCATCTGTGCCAACCGACGGCCCCCATGGAGGACACGATGGCTCCCGGACCTGCCCCCGCCCACGCCGTCCCCGAAATCGAACGACGGCGGCCGTCCGCCACGGGCGCACGCCGTCCGGCGCGGGCGGATACGAGGTGGACGGCATGAGCGAGTCCCCCCGCACGGCGTCCGGCGCCGTACCCGGGCCCCGGTCCGCGCCCCTGCCCCCGTCACTGCCCCTGTCACTGCCCCTGCCTCCGGCCGCGGTGCCCGGCGCGTCCCGGGACGCGGACGTGACCGAGGGACTGGAGGAGGCGTACTGGTCCGTGCACGACGGCGCCGCCGCGAGCGCCACCGTGCCGCAGGTCCTGGCCCGCCTTCCGCGGATCGCCCTGCTGATCGGGCGGCTCGCCTGGCAGGCGGACCGGCGTGCCACCCTCGCGGCCGTCGTCTGCCAGCTGGGCTCGGCGGCCATGGCCGCCTTCGGCCTGGTCGCCTCGGTGCACGTCCTCCAGCACCTGTTCGCCGCCGGCCCCACGCCCGACCGCGTGCGCGCCGCCCTCCCCCAGATCCTGCTCGTGGCAGGGTTCCTCTCCGCCCGGGCCCTGCTCGAAGCGGCCGTCGCCGTGGCCCAGGCGCGGGTCACGCCCAAGATCCGTACCGCGCTGGAATGCGAGTTCCTGCGCCTCACCGCCCACGTGCGGCTCGAAGCCGTCGAGGACCCCGACTGGCACGACGAGGTGTACCGCGCGAACGACCGCGGGCTCTTCTACGCCCGGATGATCGTCGGACAGGTCGTCTCCCTCCTCTCCGCCGTCCTCGGCCTCATCGGCAGCGCCGGGGTCGTCAGCGTCCTGCACCCCGCCCTCCTGCCCCTTCTCCTGCTGTCCGTCCTGCCGGTCGGCGCGGCCGCCGTGGGCAATGCGCGGGCCCGGTTCCGGTCCTTCAAGCGCTGGAACGCCCTGCAGCGCCGCGTCCGGGTGTTCTCCTGGCTGCTGCTCGACGTGGACGCGGCCGCCGAGCTCCGCTCCGACGCCGTCCAGGACGCACTGCTGGACGAGCACCACCGCCTGACCGTCAGGATCGCCGAGGAGGACACCCGGCTCGGTGTGGGCTCCGCGACGCTCGACCTCGCCGGCCGGACGGTGGGCGGCATCGGCACCGGCGTCACGTACGCGGCGCTGGCCGCCATGCTGATCGCCGGCTGGCTGCCCCTGGCCGCCGGAGCCGGCGCCGTCCTGGCCATCCAGGCGGGCCGCACCTCGCTCACCCGGCTCGTCGAAGTCGGCCACCTCGTCTACGAGCACGCCCTGTGGGTCGACGACCTCCTCGCCGTCCAGGAACGCTGCCGCGGCCTGCTGTCGCGGACCTCCGCGCTGGAGGCGCCGGGCCGGGTCGAGGAGATCGCCGTCCGGGACGTCCGCTTCACGTACCCCGGCAAGGACGCCCCCGCCCTGGACGGGATCTCCTTCACCCTCCGGGCCGGGGAGACGGTCGCGTTCGTCGGACTCAACGGGTCCGGGAAGTCCACCTGCGCCAAACTCCTGGCGGGCCTGTACGAGGCGCAGCGGGGCAGCGTCCGCTGGGACGGCGTCGACGTCCGCGACATGGACGCGCAGTCCGTGCACCGGCGGGTCGCCTGCGTGCTCCAGGATCCGGTGAGGTTCCCCTTCAGCGCACTGGCGAACGTCACCGCCGGCGCCGGCACCCTCACCGACGTCGCCCCCGGGCGGGCGATGGCCGCGGCCCGCGCGGCCGGGGCCGACCGGGTCATCGCCGGGCTGCCCGGTCAGTGGGACGCGGTGCTGTCGAAGCGGTTCAAGGACGGACAGCAGCTCTCCGGCGGCCAGTGGGCGAAGATCGCCGTGGCCCGGGGCCTGTACCAGGAGGCGGTGCTCCTCCTCCTGGACGAGCCGACCGCCAGCATGGACCCGCCGTCCGAACACGCCGTGTACGAGGCGGTGCTCCGCGGCCGCCTGCGCCCGGACCAGATCACGGTGCTCGTCTCCCACCGGCTGGCCAGTGTCGTCGCCTGCGACCGGATCCTCGTCTTCGACGGCGGTCGCATCGTCGAGTCCGGATCCCATGACGAGCTGATGTCCCTGGGCGGCGACTACGCCGCCATGTTCACCCTGCAGGCCAGCGGGTACCGGACGGGCGCCACCGACGTCGGGGAGGCGACCCCGTGACGCCCGCCGCACCGCCGTGGAGCGGGAGCTGCCGGAGGAGTCGCCCCGACGCGTGTCGCGGCGGGCGGGTGCTGGTGCCGGGCTCGTTCCGTGGTCTACGTTGGGGGCATGACCACCGGGACGGCATCGCGCCACGCACGGATCGGTGACCCGGTGCCCTTCTGAGCACCTCGCGGGCCGGTGGGGGCCCGCTGTCCGATCCGGGATCCTGCGCCGTCGCACGGGCTCCGCCTCCGTCGTGTTGACCACGGGTTCGACACATCAGCCACGACAGGAGGATCCATGCCCGTCACACCGCTGCAGATTCCGACCGCGGACGGCCGGTCCGACGCGTTCGCCGCCTTTCCCGACGACGGCGAACGGCACCCGGGGGTGCTGATGTACCCCGACGGCTTCGGCATCCGGCCGGTCCTGCGGGAGTTGGCCCGCGAACTGGCCGGGCACGGGTACTACGTGCTCGTGCCCAACCCCTTCTACCGCCACGGCCCGACGCCGGTGATCGAACTCCCCGAGCACATCGGAGAGGAGGACCGCCTCCGGGTCATGGCCCAGCTGATGCCCCTGATCCGGGCGCACACGGCCGAACGCGCCCTGAGCGACGCCGACGCCTACCTCCGGTTCCTCACCGCCCGGCCCGAGGTGGCCGCCGGCCCGGTCGCGGTGACCGGCTACTGCTTCGGGGGCCTCCTGGCGATGCGCACCGCCGCGGCCCACCCGGGCGAGGTGGCCGCCGTCGGCGCCTTCCACGCTCCCGTCGGCGCCGACGGGCCCGGCCTCTTCTCCACCATCACCGCGCAGGTCCACCTCGGCCACGCCGAGGGCGACATGGCGCCCGGGGCCCTGGAGGAGCTCAACCGGGCCCTGGACGCCGCAGGCGTCCGCCACACCTCCGAGGTCTACCCCGGCACCGTCCACGGCTTCACCATGTCCGACACCGACGCGTTCAGCGCCTCCGGGCTGGAGCGCCACTGGGACCGTCTGCTCCCCCTCCTGGACCGGGCCCTGACCAGCGACTGAGGGAAGAGGAAGGTGGGACCGGCATGGCGGTCCGGAGGATGGACAACGTCGGCATCGTGGTCGAGGACATGGACGCCGCGATCGCGTTCTTCGTGGAACTCGGTCTGGAGCTGGAGGGCACGGCGCAGGTCGAGGGCCCCTTCGCCGACCGGTGCACCGGACTCGACGGCGTCCGCTGCGACATCGCGATGCTCCGGACGCCGGACGGGCACGGCCGGATCGAGCTGTCGAGGTACCGCAGCCCCGCGGTGATCGACGCCGGGCCGCGCAACCGGCCGCACAACGTTCTGGGCACGCACCGCGTCATGTTCGCCGTCGACGACATCGAGGACACCGTTGCCCGCCTGCGCCCGCACGGCGGCGAACTCGTCGGTGGGATCGCCCGGTTCGAGGACAGCCATCTGCTCTGCTACGTCCGCGGCCCGGAGGGCGTCATCGTCGGACTGGCCGAGCAGCTGCCCTGAAGAGGAGGAGCCGCCCTGGTGACCCCCCTGGCGTCCGCCCGTGGAACATGAACGGTGCATGACGCCGGTCAACGGACGGTCGGGGACCCCTTAGCCTGTGACCTGCACCGGAGCACACCGCTCCGGTGCAGGTCACCGGTGCGGAGGGTACGGACGTGAGCAGCAGCCGCCGGGGCAGGACCGTGGGGGTGACGGCCGCGGCCGTCGCGGCACTCGCGGGCAGCCTCGTCATCGGCGGGATCGTCCGGACACCGGCCGACGGGCCCCACCGGGCGGGCTGGGTCCGGGAACCCGCCGACGGCCGAGCCCCCGCCCGCGCCGGGAAGGACCCCTCGCGCGGCACGGTCGAGGCGGAACTCGCAGCCGCCGCCACGGCGGCCGGGCTCACCCCGGGCGCCGCGTCCCCCGCCGAGAAGGGCGACCTCGCCGACTGCTCGGCGCACTGGTCCGGCAACGGCCCCGCGGACGACGGCCGGCTGGCAGCCCTGGAATCCGCCCTGGAGGAACGCGGCTGGCACGTCACGGCGCGCAAGGGGGAGCCCGCCCCGGCGGTGGCACTGGAGAGCGGCTCCTGGCACCTGGAGTTCACCAACGGCGGCCTCCTCGAAAACCTCTCCCTGACGGCCACCCGCTCCGGCCACACCTGCGACCGGGCCTTCCGCCGCGCAGCGGCGACCCGGGAGCCGCACGGCTAGCGCTCGTGCGGGTCTCAGAGCCTTCGGTGGGCGTGGAGGAGGTATTCCTCGCGGTGCAGGGGGTTGTGGTCGGTCCGCTCCCGGGCGCGGGGGGTCCGGGCCGGGCGGTGGTGGGCGAACTCCGTCTCCAGGACGCCGTCCCCGCCGGTGAGCCCGGGCAGCTCCCGCTCCAGGCCGTGCACGTGCTCCGCGGGCAGGTGGCCCTCGACGACGTACGCGTCCCCGACGGCCGCCGGGGTGCCCGGAACGGCCCGGTGGCGGGCCAGGGCGAGCGACACGGGCGCGTACGCGTCCTGGGGGAACTCCAGGCGGAACCGGTGCACCGGCTCGTGGACCACGGTCCCGGCCCGCCGCAGCGCCGACATCAGGACCAGCGGGGTCAGCCCCCGGAACTCGCCCGCCGTGCTGCGGATGCTGCAGAAACCCGAGTGGGTCATGGTCACCAGGCAGTCGGGCACCTGCCAGCCGAGCAGCCCCTGCCGCAGCGTGGCGTGGACGGTCTCCTCGACGGCGCGCATGTAGCCCAGCGGGAGCGAGCCGAGTTCGACGTCCCGGCGGAAGAGGACCCCGCTGCCGGCCGGGGCCGGCTCCACGCGCAGGCCGACCGTCGCCAGGAACGGGTTCCCGTCGTGGTCGAGGATCTCGTACGCGGCGCCCGTCCCGGTGACGCGCTCCACGCAGATCGGTGTCGTCTCGCGGAAGGAGACGGCGGTTCCGTACTCCTCGGCCAGGGTGGCCGCGAGGACCTCCTTCTGGACCTCGCCGTAGAGGGACACCGTCAGCTCCCCGCTGTCCGGGTCCTGGCGCAGGCCGATCAGCGGGTCCTGCTCGGCGAGCCGGGCCAGGGCCGCGTGCAGGGCCCCCGTGCCGTCCGGGTCGGCCGGCACCACGACGCTCTCCAGGGAGGGTGCGGCGAAGGCGCGGCCGTACGGGCGGCCCTCGGGCTCCCGGCCCACCACGTCCCCGATCCGGACCGCCGACAGGCCGCGCAGCGTCGCGATCTGCCCGGCCCGGGCGACGGTACGGCGCACCGCCGTGCCCCGGTCGTAGACGGCCAGGTCCGTGACCTTGCAGCGGGTGCCGGCGACCCGGACGTGCTCACGGGCCCGGACCTGTCCGGAGAAGAGCCGGACGTAGGCGATCCGCTCGCCGCCCTCGCTCCGCTCCACCTTGAACACCCGCCCCGACAGAGGACCCCGGGCATCGCCGTGCTCGCCGGGCAGCAGTTCCCCGATGCCTTCGACGAGGTCCGCGATGCCGGCGCCGGTGATCGCCGAGCCGACGTACACCGGGTGCACCAGCCCGCCGCGGGTCTGCGCCGCCAGCGCGGCGCGCAGCCGTGCGTACGGGAGGGACCGCTCGTCGGCGACGTACGCGGCGAGCAGGTCGTCGTCGTGGGTGGTGAGGACGTCCAGGAGACGCCGGGTGAAGGCGGTGTCGTCCGGGGTGAGGGCCGTGACCCGGGCCGCGCTCGTGCCGAGGCCGCCGGTGACCCGCCCCATGCGGATCGCGGGCACGGCGAGCCGGTGCCCGATCTCCCGCAGGACGCGGTCGACGTCGGCGCCGGCGCGGTCGGCCTTGTTGACGAACAGCAGGGTCGGGATGGAGAGCCGCTTCAGCGTCCGCATCAGGACGCGGGTCTGCGGCTGCACTCCCTCCACGGCGGAGACGACGAGGACCGCGCCGTCCAGGACGCCGAGGGCGCGTTCCACCTCGGCGATGAAGTCGGGGTGCCCCGGTGTGTCGATCAGGTTGACGGACACCGCGGAATCCCCGCTGCCGAGCGGGAAGTTGACCACCGCCGACTTGATGGTGATACCGCGGCGGCGTTCCAGTTCGAGGCTGTCGGACCGGGTGTTCCCCTCGTCGACACTGCCGATCTCGCCGATGACCCCGGCCGCGTACAGCAGCCGCTCGGTCAGGCTGGTCTTACCGGCGTCGACGTGGGCGAGGATCCCCAGGTTCAGCGTGCGTGCAATGGATGGCACAGAGCGTCATGTCCTTCAGGTGGATGGGCGTTCCTTTCGCGGGGGACACGGACGTTCGGCGCATCGGTCGGCTCCTTGAAGGCAGAGGGCTCTCCCCGGGAGGCTCGCACGCGGGCGGGCGGGACGGCCACTGGTTTTCCGCCCGGCCCGGCAGGGCTCGGGACACCACGGCAGGGCTCGGGATACGCGGCTGACAGATCGTCCGGGAGGTGCCTATGATGCCGCCGATGAAGACCTTCCCCTCTCCCGGATCGGAGGAATCGTCCGCGCAAGGTGAGTGCTGATGGCAGCTCACTTCGCGGAACCGGTTCCCGCCCGCCTGTTGATGTGGCAGCGCGTACGCGAGTACGCCGTGCCACCGTCCATGATCGAAACCGCGACCGCCCGCCGTGCGGCCGGTGACTGGGCGGGCGCCTGCGCCGCCGCCCGGATCGACGTCGATCTCGATCTGCGCGCCGTGCGCCTCCGCCACGGCACCGACCTCGCCTCCCGCCTGCGGGCGGACCTGCGCCGGCTGGCGCCGGACCTGCTGCGCTGGCACATGCCCCGGATCGCCCCCGACGGGCGGTTGCGGCCCGGCCTCACCCTGTCGTTGGCCCGCTACGGCGGCCCGGACGCCGCGGTGGCCCATCTCGTCGTGCGGACGCCGCCGGCCTGGGCGGACGCGGGCCAGCGGATGTCCCTGGCGCTCTGGGAGGACTCCCGGACGGACGCGCCCGGGCACCATCCGCACCCCCACCCCGACCGGCGCTTCCGGCTCGATCTGCACCGCCACCTCTGGGACGGCACGCGCAGCGCCGAACTGGCGCGGCGGTGCGGCGCGGCCGCACCGGACGGCCCCGGTGGCGGGGGGCCCGCGTGGCCGCCGGACCACTGGGCGGCGGAGGCCGAGCTGTTGCTGCGCGCCGAGGGCCGCTCGCGCGGGGCCCTGACCGTACGCCTCGGTGCGCGCAGCCGCGCCGTGCTCGAACTCGTCGCCCCCGACGACGGCCACGCCCCAGTGCTCAGGCCGGTACGGGAGGCGCTGTCGCCGCAGCGGACCGCGGAGCTCCCGGTGCTGCCGGAGGCCGCGGTACGCGCCCTTCCGGACCTGGAGCTCCTGCGGGCCGGGCTGTTCCGTGCGGAACGGCTTCACCCGCTGGTCGCGGCGGCACTGGCGGCGTCGGGGCCCACGGGCCCCGCGGAGCCGTGGCCGCCCGGCGGGCCCGGGGCCGCGGCCGCCGGTGGGGACGCGGGCCCGGGCCACGGGTCCGCGGACCCGCACCGGGTCGAGTGCCGGGGAGAGGTGCACCGGATCGCGCTGCGGGACGGGGTGCTGGCGGCGGTCGACCACGAGCCGGCCCAGCTGGCCCGCGAGGACCTGCTCGGGGCCCTCGGCGGGCCGGTGCTGCCCTGCCTGCGGGCGATCGACGCGGTGCACCGCAGCCCCGAGGCGTTGCCCGCGGTCCGCGACCGGCTCGGCCACGGTGACGTGACCGGGGCCCTGGCCGTGGTCGAGGGGTTGCTCGGCCCCGGCGCGGTCCTGCGCGAGGGGCCGCTGCGGGACGCCCTGCAGGGTGCGCTGGCCGGCCGCCTGGAACACGGGCTGTTCCGTTCGGGCCTGGTACCGGTGCACCCCGCCGCGGACGGGGCGGGGGACGACGGCCACCGGTCACGGCCTGACCGCCGTCTGCCGCTGGACCTGCTCCGCAAGCGCGCCGGCCGTACCCGGCCGCGGACCGTCCTGCGCGGCTGAAGCCCCGCGGGACCCGCCTTCCCGCGCTCCCGGCCTTCACCAACCGGTCGTCCCGGGCCCGTCGTCCGGGGCCGGGCGGCCGCGTCCCCGCCCCCGCCCCACCCCGACGGCTCGGCCGACCCGGCGCCGGACCACCGGCGCACCACCGTAGCCACCGCCTCCCCCTGGCGCGCACCGCCGTACGCGCTCCCTCCCGACGGGTCTCCCGTCCACGAACCCCTCCAGGTGATGCCCATGACCTCCAGCACCGTCCTCGCCCCGCCCGTACCGCCGACGGCCGACCGGCCGCAGCTCGGCCTCGCCGAAGACCTCCTGGCCCTGCTGCGGACGACCACCACCGAGCCGCGCCGCGACGAGCAGTTGGAGGCGCTGGCCCTCTCCGTCGCGGCGGACCTGCCCGTGCTCCTCTGGGGTGAGCCCGGCATCGGCAAGACCGCCGCGCTGACCCAGCTCGCCGCCTCCCTCGACCTGCCGCTGACCACGGTGATCGCCAGCGTGCACGAGCCCACCGACTTCTCCGGGCTGCCCGTCGTCGGCGAGGACCCGGCGGTGAACGGGGTGCCCATGGCCCCGCCGCAGTGGGCCGTGGAGCTGGTGCGGGCCGGGCGGGGGCTGCTGTTCCTGGACGAACTGTCCACCGCCACACCGGCCGTGCAGGCCGCGCTGCTGCGCGTGGTCCTGGAGCGGAGGGTCGGTGCGCTGCAACTGCCGCCCGGCGTGCGGATCGTGGCCGCCGCCAATCCGCGGGCGTCGGCCGCGGACGGATGGGAGCTGAGCCCGCCGCTGGCGAACCGGTTCGTGCACCTGTACTGGGTGCACGACCGGGAGGTGGTGGTGCGCGGTCTCGGCGGGGTCTGGCCGAGCGCGCAGCTGCCCCGGCTGGACGCGGCGGGGCTGCCGGACGCGGTGGCCTTCGCCCGCCGCGCGGTGTGCGGCTTCCTGAACACCCGGCCGACGCTGATCCACCGGCTGCCGACCACCGAGACCCGGCGCGGCGGTGCCTGGCCCTCGCCCCGCAGCTGGGAGGCCGCGATGACGCTGCTCGCCTTCGGCACGGCCGCTTCCGTCTCGCGGGACGTGCTGGCGCTGCTGGTCCGGGGCGCGGTCGGGGACGGGCCCGGCCTCGAACTGCTCGCGCACGTCGACCGGATGGAGCTGCCCGACCCGGACGTACTGCTGGCCGACCCCGGCGCCGCCGAACTGCCCGCGCGCGGCGACCTGCGCCAGGCCGTGCTGGAGGCGGTGGTGGCCGCCGTCGGCGCCCGCCCGGAGCGGGAGCGCTGGGAGGCGGCCTGGGCGGTGCTGGTCAGGGCGCTGGAGACCGGCGCACCGGATCTGCTGGTCGGCCCGGCGAAGGCGCTGGCCGCGTTGCGGCGCGAGGGCTGGGAGGTGCCGGAGGCGGTGGAGCGCCTGTCCTCGGTCGTCGGCCTGGCCCGGCGGGCGGAGGGCTCGGTGGCCCGGACCGCCGCGGCCACCGGTGCCCGGAGCGCGGCGGGCGGGTGCGCGTGACCGGGGCCGTGAAGCCGCCGGAGCGGCGCCCGGCGGCCCCGGCCGCGCGCCCGCTGCCCCGGCCGATGAACCCGCCGCCGCCGCGGCCGGTGCGGGTCGCCGTGCCCGGGCCGCCGCCGGGGCCGGCCGTCCCGCTGGACCTGGAGAAGCTGCTGGCCGCCCGGCTGCACGCGGTCGAGGTCCGCCCGTACCTCGCCAGTGCGCTCTTCGCGCTGCACGTGGTGGAGGACCGGTCGGTGCCGACGATGGCGGTGGACACCCACTGGCGCTGCTACGTCTCCCCGCTGTTCGTGGCGCGCACCCCGCTGGAGGAGCTGGCGGGGGTGTGGGTGCACGAGGTGTCCCACCTGCTCCGGGACCATCACGGGCGCGGCGAGCGGTACGCGCGGGAGCACGGGGAGCAGGGGCCCGGCCGGCGGCTGCGGCAGAACATCGCGGCGGACTTCGAGATCAACGACGACATCTACGGCGACGGCCTGCCGATGCCGGCGGGGGCGGTACGGGCCTCGCTGCTGGGCCTGCCGGAGGGGCTGCTGATGGAGGAGTACCTGCGGACGTGCTCGATGGCGGGCCTCACCGCGGGGACGTCCTGGCTGGACTGCGGCAGTGGGGCGGACGGGCATGCGCGGCCCTGGGAGCTGGGGCCCGAGGGGGCGCACGGGCTGAGCCGGCAGCAGCGGGACGCGGTGCGCTTCCGGGTGTCCGAGGCAATCACCGGCCGGCCGGGGGACGCGCCGCAGGGGTGGCGGCGGTGGGCGGACGAGGCGTTCCACCCTCCGCAGCCGTGGCGGCAGCTGCTCGGTGCGGCGGTCCGCGCGGCCGCGGGTGCGCCGGGGGCGGGCGAGGACCACAGCTACCGGCGCCCGTCGCGGCGTTCGGCCGGCCTCCCCGGCGTGGTGCTGCCGAGCCTGCGCCGGATGCCGCCCCGGGTGTGCGTGGTGATCGACACCTCGGGGTCGGTGAGCGACGCGGAGCTGGGCAGCGCGCTGCTGGAGGTGGCGGCGATCTCGCGGGCGGTGGGCGGACGGCGCGACCTGGTCTCGGTGATCTCCTGTGACGCGGCGGCGGGCGTCGCCGTGCCGCTGAGCAGGGCCGAGAACCTCGAACTGATCGGCGGCGGCGGTACGGACCTGCGGTCCGGCTTCGCGCGGGCGCTGCGCTCGCGGCCCCGCCCGGACGTGATCGTCGCCCTGACGGACGGGCAGACGCCGTGGCCGTCCGCGCAGCCGCCCTGTCGCACGGTCGTCGGTCTCTTCCCGCGCGTCCCCCGCGCCGTGGACGAGGACGACGACGAGGACGACCCGGACTACACCCCCGACGCCCCGCCCGCGTGGGCGCGCGTCGTCCCGATCGGGTAGCTCAGCGCCCCACCCGGGTGAGCTCGCGGTTCATCTCGGCCAGGAAGCGGATGACGACGTGCAGTTCGTCGGGGCCGAAGCCCGAGCGGGCGGCATCGGTGGCCCGGGCCAGGGGGCGGAAGTACGCGCGGGCCGCGTCGCGGCCGGCCTCGGCGTAGTGGAGGTGGACCACGCGCCGGTCGTCGGCCGCCCTGACCCGGCGGATGTGGCCCGCCTTCTCCAGCCGGTCCAGACAGGCCGTGACGGCGCCCGAGGTCAGGTTCATGCGCGTCCGCAGGCCGCCGGGCGTCATCGGGCCGGCGTCCTCGTCGTGTTCGGCGTCCAGGACGGCGATGAGCGCCTGTACGTCCGTCAGGTGCAGGCCCTGCGCATGGGCGAATTCCTGGGCGATGCGGTTGAACTCGGCGTTCATCGCCCGCAGCAGCACGGCGAAGGAGTGCAACCCGATCGGGTCGTCGGAGGGAAGTACGGGCCGGGAGGTGTCAGTGCTGCGCATGGGACCAGCATAAGATCTCTCAATGATTGAGATACTTGATGATCGAGCAAGGGGAGGTTCGTCATGGCGCGCACACCGCGCCGGGCCCGCCGGCTGGTGCCCGTCGTACTGCTGCTGGTCTGGCTGGGCATCGGCGGAACGCTCGGCCCGTACGCCGGAAGGCTCGGCGAGGTCGCCACCAACGACCAGGCCGCGTTCCTGCCCCGGAGCGCCGAGTCCACCAGGGTCATCGAGGCCCGCAAGGCCTTCGAGCGTTCCGCGTCGGTACCCGCGGTCATCGTCTGGCAGGCCTCCGGGGGCGGCGGAATCGGCGACGGGCAGCAGCAGGACGCGACACGGGCCGTGGCCGGCCTGGCCGGCGGGAAGGGCATCGCGGGACAGCCGTCACCGGCCCTGCGCTCCGCGGACGGCGCGGCGCTCCAGGCGGTCGTCCCCCTGTCCCCCGGGCTCGGCGACGAACGGGCCGCCGTCCTCGACGAGGTGCGCGCGGCGGCCGCCGTACCGGGGCTGACCGCGCAGATCGCGGGACCGGCGGCCACGCAGGCCGACCTCGCGGACGCCTTCTCCGGCATCGACGGACTGCTGCTGGGCGTCGCGCTCGGGGCCGTGCTCCTGATCCTGCTGCTGGTCTACCGCAGTGTGCTGCTGCCCTTCCTGATCATCATCAGCGCCGTGTTCGCCCTCGGCCTGGCCTGCGCGGTCGTCTACGCCCTCGCCGACCGCGGCGTCGTGCGCGTCGACGGGCAGGTCCAGGGCATCCTGTCCATCCTGGTCATCGGCGCCGCCACCGACTACGCGCTCCTCCTCGCCTCCCGGTTCCGGGAGGAGCTCACCGCCCGCGAGGACCGCGCGGCCGCCGCCGTCGCCGCCGTGCGCCGTTCGGCGGGCGCGATCACCGCCAGCGCCGCCACGGTCGCCCTCGGCCTGCTCGCCCTGCTGGCGAGCGACCTGACCAACAACAGGGCCCTGGGCCCGGTCGGGGCGATCGGCATCGCCTGCTCGGTCCTGGCCACCCTGACGTTCCTCCCGGCCGTCCTGGCCCTCCTCGGCCGGACCGCCTTCTGGCCCGCCGCACCCAGGGCGTCCGACACCGCCGGCGAGGGCCGCCGGCTCTGGCGCCGGGTCGCCGCCCTCATCGACCGGGCACCCCGGCGCGTGTGGGTGTCGACGTCGCTGCTCCTGCTGGTCCTGGCGGCCTTCGCACCGGCCCTGTCCGCACGGGGCGTCCCGCTGGACGAGGTCTTCGTCAAGGACGCCCCCTCCGTAGCCGCCCAGGACGCCCTCGGGCGGCACTTCCCCGGCGGATCCGGCCAGCCGGCGGTGATCATCGCCAACGCGGCCGCCGCTCCGGAGGTGCAGGCGGCGGCGCGGGCGACCGACGGAGTGGCCTCCGCCTCGCCGGTCACCGCCTCCGGGCGGCCCGGCGGGGGCGAGCCCCTGGTCGTGGACGGCCGGATCCGGATCGACGCCACCCTGACGGCGGCGGCGGACAGCGACGCGGCGAAGCACACCGTCGCCGAACTCCGGGACCGCCTGCACTCCGTCCCCGCGGCGGACGCGCTCGTCGGCGGCTACACCGCCCAGGCCTACGACACCGAACGGACCGCGGCCCGCGACCGCACCCTCATCGTCCCCGTCGTCCTCGCCATCATCCTGCTCATCCTCGTCCTGCTGCTCCGCTCGGTCCTGGTGCCCCTCCTGCTCGTCGCCACCGTCGCGCTGAACTTCCTCGCCACCGTCGGCGTCAGCGCGCTCGTCTTCGAGCACGTGCTGGGCTTCAGCGGCGCGGACGCGTCCGTCCCGCTCTACGGGTTCGTCTTCCTCGTCGCCCTCGGCGTGGACTACAACATCTTCCTGATGTCCCGGGTGCGCGAGGAGACCCTCGGGCACGGTGTCCGCCGGGGCGTCCTGCGGGGGCTCACGGCCACCGGCGGGGTCATCACCTCGGCCGGCGTCGTCCTCGCCGCCACGTTCGCCGCGCTCATGGTCATCCCGCTGGCCTTCCTCGTCCAGATCGCCTTCATCGTCGCCTTCGGCGTCCTCCTCGACACCCTCGTCGTACGCTCCCTCCTGGTCCCCGCCCTCGTGATCGACATCGGCCCCCGGAGCTGGTGGCCCAGCGCACTGGGCCGCGACCGGGGCGCCGGCACCGGTCCCCCTGCCGCTGCCGCGACGACGCAACCGAGGACGTGAAGGACTCGTATGCGACAGGAGGCTCCGGCTGGCCGGCCATCCCGGCCGGGGGCCGGCGCCCGGCTTCGCGTGACGCCCCTCCCGCGGGCGTCACGTCAGCTCGGGTGCGCCCTCCCGGGCGGGCGCCTCGTCCGCCGGGTGGTCCGGAGCGGCGGCCGGGGCGGCGGCGCGCAGCGCCGCTTCGACGCGGCGGTTGTTGGTCATGGACGCCGTGACGGCCGTCATCGCCAGGAGGAGGCCCGCGGCGGCGTAGAGCGGGGTGCGGATGTCGTAGGCGGTGGCCAGCCAGCCGCCGAGGAAGGCGCCGAACGGGGCGGCGCACATGGCGAGCATGCGGGAGGTGGAGGCGACCCGGCCCATCAGGTGGGCGGGGACGATCGTCTGGCGGAGGGAGGGGGCGAGCACCATCGTGGCGCCCATGCCCGCGCCGCAGACGGCGAGCGCGAGGCCTGCGACGTAGGCGTTCGGGGCGGCGGCGAGACCCAGGACGGCGAGACCCTCGACCGCTGCCGTGCAGGTCAGCGCGGTGCCGGTGCCGAGGCGGCGGCCGAGGAAGGAGGCGATGCCCGCCCCGAGCAGACCGCCGGTGGCCTCCGCGGTCAGGAGCAGGCCGAAGCCGAAGGTGCCGATGCCGAGGCGCTCGTGCGCGAAGAGGGCGAGTACGGTCTCCACGGCGATGAAGGCGACGTTCCCGACCGCCGGACGCAGCGCGAGTCCGAGCAGCAACCGGTCCCGGAACACGTACGAGGCACCGGCCCGCGCCTGCCGCAGCAGCGACTCACGGGCCTGCGGTACGGGCCGGGGCACGGCGGGCAGTGACCGTACGAGCAGTGCGGAGAGCGCGAACGAGACCGCGTCGGCGAACAGCGGGACCGCCCGCCCGAGCGCCAGCAGGGCGCTGCCCGCGGGCGGGCCGGCGAAGCCGGACGCAGCGGTCTGGGTGCCGCGCAGGCGGGAGTTGGCGCGCTCCAGGAGCGCGGGGTCGCGGCCGAGCAGATCGGGCAGATAGGCCGTGGCGGCCGTGTCGAAGAAGAGTCCGCCGAGGCCGAGCAGGAAGGCGACGGCCGCGAGCAGCCCGATGTTCAGCACGTCGAGCACGGACGCCACCACGGGTATCCCGAGCAGCAGCGCACGCGCCGCGTCCGTGACCCACATCGTGCGCCGCCGGTCCCAGCGGTCCACGAGCGCGCCGCCGAGCACCCCGAAGAGCAGCCAAGGCAGCGTTCCGGCGGCCGTGACGACGGCGAGCGCCATCGGATCGCGCGTCAGCGTGAGCGCGAGCAGCGGCAGCGCCGCATGGGTCACCCCGTCACCGAGCGAGGACACCGTCTGCGCGGTCCACAGCCGTCCGAACCCGGCCGGCAGCTTCTGTACGTCCGAGGTCACTTGGCCTCCCCTCCGGCCTGTCGGCCCGACGCCGGGTGGAAGAGCGCGAAGACGAGCGACGCGTCCGGCAGCGACGGATCGGACAGCGCCCGGTACTCGTCCGCCAGCGCCTCCAGCCGTGCCCCCAGTTCGGCGAACTGCTCGTCGGTGAGCCGCAGGTGCGCCATCCGCACGTGCCGCTCGCCGTCCGCCGGCGCGGCCTCCAGGTCCGCCACCGCGTGCCGCATCAGCATGTCCGGGCCCCCCTCGCCCGGGTCCGGCAGCACGATCGACCGCGCGGCCATCGCGTAGTACCGCTCGTTGACCCCGCGGACCTTGCGCGTCCGGACCACCTTCACCAGGCCGGCCCGCTCCAGCAGCCGCACGTGGTAGCTGGAGCTTCCCTTCGCGAGGCCGACCCGCTCGGCGATCTGGGTGATCGTGGCGGGCTCGAAGCGGAGCACGGCCATGATGCGGTGGCGCGTGAGGTTGGAGACGGCGCGCAGCTGCTCGTCCGTGGTGACGTGGAACGTCTCGGGAAGATCATCGGTTGGCATGGGAGTAATGGTCAACGATTCTTGACCATTGAGCAAGGGGTTTCCGCGCGGATTCCCGGAACGACTCCGAGCACCCGCCCCGAAGGCCGCCGGAACATGACGAAACCCCCGCTGCGGCACCGGGCCGGACAGCGGGGGCTCCGTCGTGTTCGGGATCAGAAGTCGTCGTGGGCGCCGTGCCGATGGCGCACGGGGCGGATGTCGGCCTCCTCGTCGAAGAGGGCCTTGCGCAGGTCGGTCCGCAGCCGGGCCCGTGCCGCGCGTTCGTCGAGGGCGGCGGCGGTCTTGACGTACCGGCTCCGGTGGATCCAGGCACAGCAGTACGCGTAGACCGCGAAGGACCGCCCGACCTCGGCGGGGCGGGGGCGCCGGCCCTCCCTTCCGGCCCGGGCGAGTTCGGCCGGGGTGTACCGCAGGCCCGTCAGGGTGTGGCTGCGCTCGGGGTGGTTGCGCGGGTACTCGCCCCAGGGAACGCCCCTGAGGCTGCGGAGCCGGATCCCGTGGGGGGTCCGGTGGTGGGGAACGTGGTGGGCGGTGCGGGACATGTGCGCTCCGTACGGCCGCCCCAGAAGGGTTCTGGGTGGGGCCCTAACGGAAGCCGGAGAAGAACACGCTCCTCACCCCCTCCGGAAACAGGACGCTCCGCCCGCACGGTACTGCCCGAGCGGCCCACCCTATCCACGACGACGCCGACGCGGCGCATCACGCGGTGCGCGGAGTGAACGGCGAACTCGCGGACGGCGCCCGGCCGGTGGCGGCTCCGTCCTGCGGGTCGCGGCCGGGACGACCCCAGGGGTCAGAAGCGCGCCGTGTCGCCCCAGTAGCCGCCGGTCTCCCGGTGGTGGTCGGCATCGCCCAGGCGGCCGCCCGGGGTGAACTCGGGCGCGTTCCTCACCTGTTCCCGGGTCCGGTCGACGTGGACCTTCTCCTCGGCGGTGTCGATCCGGGTGATCGTTCCGGCGGGCAACAGCACTTCCCGGCCGAAGATCCAGGGCCCGGTGTCGACGACGATCCAGGAGTTCCCGGTTTCGTACGAGTGCTTGTCGACCTTGCCGATGCTGCCGTCCACCGCCTCCACCGTGTAGCCGGTGAGGTCCCTGTCCTCGAAACGGGCGACGGTCAGGTGGTAGGCCCAGATGCTGTCGTTCACGAGCGCGACTCCCTCTCTCGACGGTCTCTCGGAAGCGGGCACTGCTCCGCTCCGACCCTCGCCTGCCCGGAACCGGCGCGGTCAAGCACCTGAAGCGTCCCGGCAGTCACGCCGACGGCGTCGTGGCGCACCGTCAGACGTGCGGGCCCGCCGGGAAGGCGCCGTGGACCGGTCCGGCCGCTACCGGCCCGCGCCGGCGCGCCACCAGGGCGGCGATGCCCAGCCCGACCCCCACCGGCAGGAGGAGCACCCCGGCGGACATCGCCAGGCCCAGGCCCACGGCCGCCGGGGCGTCCTGGTCCTCCTCGACCCCGGTCACGGCCGCCACGGGCAGGGTGCCCTGGCCGGCCTCCGGGTGGAAGCGGGAGTCGGCGGAATTGCCCCGGTTGTCGCCCAGGACGAAGAACCGGCCCTGCGGCACCGCGACGTCGAAGGGCACCCCGCCGTCGCCCGGGGCGTCCTGCACGTAGGGCTCGTCGAGCGGCCGCCCGTTCAGCGTCAGGGTCTTGTCCCCGCTCGCGTAGGAAATGCGGTCGCCGCCCACCGCCACCACACGTCCCAGGAACGGACCCTTCAGGCCCCACTCCGCCGGGTCGTACAGCACCACGTCCCCGCGCCGGACCCCGGAGGTGTCCTTGCGCAGGACCACGAGGTCGCCGGGGGCGTACGTGGGGCGCATGTTCTCGCCGGACTGGTGCGACGCGGTGAACCGGTTCAGCATGAACGCGATCGGACCGGCGATCAGCACGACGCCCAGCACCAGCGAGGCGACCGCCCCGATGCCCCTCCTGCGCCCGGGTCTGCGTTGCATCCGGCCGTGTCCTCTCCCAGCAGTCATCATTGGCCAAAACAATACGGTCAGTTCCGGACCGCAGGCGATCAGCGGTCGGGGCCGGCGGCCGCGGCGCGTGGACGGTCCGCGAGCCAGGCGGCGGTCCGCTCCTTGAACTCGCGCAGGACGTAGGGGCTGTCGTCGGACGCGATGCGTTCCAGATGCCGCAGCACGTGCTCCGAGCGGTCCGGCCGGCGGACCGCGATCACGCCGACGCCGGTCTCGCCCGTGGAGGCGCTGATGTACACGCTGCCGTCGAGGGCCATCATGGCGAAGCCCGGGTGGCCGGCGTGGACGCCGAGGAACGCCGACGCCGCACCCCGGCCCATGACGTCCCAGCGGTCCTGGAGCCGGACCCGGGTCCACAGCGCCGGTGCGGCGCAACGGTCGCCGTGCAGGTGCTCCACGGCCGCCCGGTGCGTACGCGTGCCCTGGGGGAGCTGGACGAGGAACTCGCGCCGGTGGTCGAAGAGCCCCTGGGAGACGGCGAGGCCGTACCAGTCCTCGTTGAGCCGGTCGACGAGCCGGGGGGTGTCGTACCGGTGGGTGAAACCGCCGGCGACGTCCTCGGAGCGGTATCCGACGACGAACGGCACCGTGCCGTCCGGCACGGCGTCCGGGATCACCTCGAGGCCGGCCCGCCGCAGCGGCCGGTACACCTTGCGCTCGCGTTCCCGGGTACCCATCGTCCCCCGTTCTAGCAGGGGACTCGCGCAGTGCGGCGGGCGGGCCTCAGGCGTGGCTGACGATCACCAGCAGCGCGGCGCACTCGGCGAGGAGCTGGACGGCGAGCGCCACCCGCCGGATCCGCACGGCCGGCGCGGCCAGGGCGACGACCAGTGCCACGACGCCGAGTCCGGCACCCCATCCGAACAGCCACCCCGGCAGTCCGGAGGCGCACTGCTCCCCGTACGTCACGCACCGCGACGCCCGCTCCGACGCCAGCGTCAGGACACCGGCGACGGCGGCCGCGGGCAGGAACAGGAGGGCGGCCACGACCGCCCGGATCCGGGTGAGGTCACGCGGCGGTGCGGAGGAGACCGGGGGAAGGGAAGCGGATGCGTTCATGCCCCCAGCCAACCCGGGCGGCCGGGCCTCCGGCAGCGTCCGGCTACTCAGATCGCCGGAGGCCGCGTACTCAGGTACCGCCGGGACGGGGTCAGCGGGTGGTGTGGCCGCCGTTGAGGAACAGGGTCTGGCCGTTGGCCCACCAGCCGTCGGTGAGCATGATGTTGCGGCCGAACAGCTCCTTGGACAGCGCGCGGGTGAAGTGCTCGACCGGGGCCTTGCTGCCCGCGTAGGAGGAGCAGAGGCCGGTGTAGGCAGCGAGCAGCCAGGTCACGATGGTGATGATCTTGCCGCCGTCCTCCATCCTGCGGGCGGCCTCGCGCATCACGAAGAACGCGGCCTTGGAGTTGACCGCGAACATGCGGTCGTACTCCTCCTCCGTGATCTCGGTGAGGGGCTTCTTCAGGAGGCGACCTTTCCTGCCAGCGTCGCGCCGGGGGTGTTCACCATGGCTGTCTCCTTGAGAGCGGAGGGGTGGGGTGGGCCCCTCCGTCCGTATGATCCGGCGCACCCGCCTCCCGCGGCATGCGTCGCGGCCGGGGGGAGGGTTCTCGGACGATCCACGCGACCCGGTTGGACGATCCGCGCATGCTCCTTCCGAGGGCGGCCGGTTCACGTGCCAGGCCCGGACCGGAATGCGCGGCCGGACCACTGCTCCCCTCCGTCGCCCCCTGGTGACTGGAGACCCAGGCCCTGGGGAACGGGACGCAGGCGTGCGCAACGCCGCGGGGCGCACGCCGGACGCGCCCCCGGGCGGACCGCCCCCGCGGCGGCCGGCGGAGCTGCGCGACCACATCCGCCTGCACCTGGTGCGGCTCACCAGCCTGGAGGAGCTGTCCGCGGTGGCCGGGGGCGGTTCCGGGCACCTGGACCGGGCCCGGACCACGGACCTGACGCCCGGGGTGCTGCGTGAGGACGGCGGGCCCGGACCGCGCGCCGGCCGGGGGCGGGGAGCCGGGGGACGGCGGGCTGTCCGCGGCCACGGCGGCCGGGGTCGTCGAGAGGTACGCGGCGAGCGCCGCGGCGAGCAGGAGGGTGACGTTCAGGCCGATCCGGCGGTCGCCGCGGCGCAGGTGGACGCGGGTGGCGCCGGCCTGGAGGAGCACGAGGCCGACCGCCGCGGTGCGGGCGAGCCAGGGGGCGATCCCCGTGGCCGGGGGCAGGACCAGGCCCAGCGCGCCGGCCAGTTCGACCGCTCCGAGGGTCCTGACGGCCGGTGTCGCCATCGTGTCGACCCAGGCCATCATCGGCAGGAGCCGCTCACGGGTACGGATCAGCTTCAAGGCGCCCGAGTAGAGGGAGAAGAGCGCCAGCGGGGCGGCCACGGTCCAGTAGACGGCGGGCATGGGGGTTCCGTTTCCTACGGTCGGCGGGACGGGGGGCGGGCGGCGGCGGACGGCCGTCACGCGGGAGGCGGCGGACGGCCGTCACGCGGGAGGCGGCGGACGGCCGTCACACATGCGGCCGGGTACGGCCGTCACGCGGGCGGTGCGGCGGGGAACTCGGCGGCGGGGCGGGTGGCGTAGCGGGCCATGGCCGCGGCGTTCGCCTCCGGGGTGAGCGGCCGTCCGTCGGCGAGCAGGTCCTGCAGGTCCCGGAAGTACTGCGCGTAGCGGGCCGGGGTGAACGTGCTGAGCATGACGGCCGGCTGGTCGGTGACGTTGGCGAAGGTGTGCGGGGCGCCGGGCGGCACCACGACGAGCGTGCCGGCGGGGGCGTCGTGGCTGTGGTGCCCGACGGTGAAGCGCACCGTGCCGGAGAGGACGTAGAACCCCTCGTCGTGCCGGTCGTGGCGGTGCTGCGGCGGTCCGGAGGTGTGCGGGGCGAGGACGGACTCGGCGAATCCGATGCGGTGCCCGGTGGCGGTGCCGTCCTCCAGGATGCGCATCCGCGTGGTGCCCAGGACGATCGTCTCGCCCTGGCCCGGGAGGACGACGGACACGGCGGGGTCGGCTCCGGGCCGCCCGGCCGGGGTGTGGTCTGTCATGTCCCGATTGCAGCCCGGGGGCCCGCAGGGCGTCCAATACCGTCTGGAGAACCCCGATACCGTGCGGGTATCGTCGCCGGTCATGGAGCTGAGAACGCTGCGCTATTTCGTCGCCGTCGCCGAGGAGCTCCACTTCGGGCGGGCCGCCGCCCGGCTGCACATGAGCCAGCCGCCGCTGAGCCGGGCGATCAGGCGGCTGGAAGCGGACGTCGGAGCCGTGCTGCTGGACCGCTCGGCCGCGGGCGTCGCGCTCACCCCGGCCGGTGCGGCGCTGCTGGACGAGGCGCGCACGCTGCTGGAGCGGGTCGAGCGGGCGAGGGTGCGGGTGGCGGCCGCGGCCGGCGCCGGGACCCTCACGGTCGGCATGATGACCGATCACGCCGACCCGGGCGCCCACCGCCTGGCCGCCGCGTACCGGCGACGCCATCCCGGTGTCGAGGTCCGCGTCCGCGAGACCGACCTGGCCGATCCGACGTGCGGGCTGCGGGCCGGCCTCGTCGACGTCGCCCTGACCCGCGGGCCGTTCGGGCAGGACGGCCTGACGGTGCGTGAGCTGCGCGCCGACCCCGTCGGGGCGGTGCTGCGCGCGGACGACCCGCTGGCGGACCGGGACCGCCTGGAGCTGGCCGACCTGTCCGGCCGGCCCTGGTTCCGGTTCCCCCCGGGCACCGATCCGCTCTGGCAGTCCTACTGGAACGGCGGGGAACCCCGCGAGGGCCCCGTCGTCCGCGCGGTCCAGGAGTGCCTCCAGGCCGTGCGGTGGAACGGGACCGTCGGACTCGCCCCGCTCGTCCACGCCCCGCCCGAGGGGCTGGCCCTGGTGCCGGTCGCCGACATGGCTCCGAACCCCGTGGTGGTGGCCTGGCGGCAGGGCGACGCGAACCCACTGGTGACGACGTTCGCCCGGACCGCCGTCGCGGCCTACCGCGGCTGAGGGGCGGGTACTTTGGACATCCGGGCACACGGACGGGTCGGGTGCCCTGGGACCCCGGGGGGTATGCCGATGGGTACGCACAAGCGATTAACGGCGCCGGTGATATCGATCGGGGCGTTGGGACTGGCCGCCCTCCACGTCGTCGAACCGGATGTGAGGATCGACGGCGCCACGCTGGCCCTGGCCGCGATCGCGGTCGTGCCGTGGCTGGGCGCTCTGTTCGAGAGCATCGAGCTTCCCGGCGGTGCCAAGTTCCAGTACCGCCGGTTGGAGGAGCGCCTGGAGGCCGCCGAGCAGCAGGCCGAGTCGGTACGGCTGGCTGTGGACGACGCGAGCCGCCAGGCGAGGGTCGCGCTGGTGGCCTCAGGGGACGGAAGCGGTCGGGGCGAAGGGGCGGCCGAGGCGATCGGCCGGCTCCGGGACGAGTTCACCGACCTGCGGCGCACCTTGCCCTCCGGGCCGACGCGGACCTACCGGCAGCAGCAGATCTTCGCGGAGTTGACCAGGCTGACACCTCAGTCGGCCGACTTCGACGTCGTCGGCGCCCTCGGCTCGGCGAACGGAGGCGCCCGGCTGAGCGCCTACGCCCGCCTGTACGCCTACCCGGAGGGGGAGTACCTGCCGGCCCTCGTGGAGGCGGCCACCGAGGAGCCCCTCGCGTTCGCCCAGTTCTGGGCGCTGAGGGCGGTCGGTGCGGTGATCGACACCATCGGGCCGGACAGCGTGCGGCTGTCCACGGTGAGGCAGCTGCGGTCGTGCCTCGCAGGGCTCCCGCAGACCGCGACGGACCGTGCCCACATGCTCCGCGTCCTCCTCGGACGCCTGGAGGAGGCGACGGGCTGAGCCGGCGTCGCGCGGCGGCAGACGGGCGGACCCGCGCCTTCGTCCGAACGCCGTTGTCAGTGGCCCCTCGTAGCGTCTGGGGCATGACGCGAACCGCACACACCTTCGCCTACGCGGGCCCCTCCGCGCTGACCGGTTCGGGCGCGAGCCGCAGCCTCGGTCTGGAGACCGCGGGCGGGCTGACCCCGGCCGGCGCCGAGGCGCACCCGCGCTTCTTCGCGGGATTCCTGAGCGAGCCCCAGGCCGCCGCGCGCGGGCTGCTGGCCGTCGCCGACGTGGCCGGGTCGAGGGAGGCCCGCTGGTTCCTGCGGAAGTAGCGGGCGGCGGCCGGGGACCTCAGCCGCGGCGGCCGGTGGCCGAGCCGAAGCCCAGCCAGGTGTGCCGGTTGTGCCACCAGCACCAGCCCACCTTGGGGGCGTCGCGCCGCTCGCGGCCGTCCCGGCCGGTGCCGTTGCTGATCCAGATCGCCGGGGTGCGGGTGTCCAGAGCGCCGTTGGGCTTGCGCAGCCGTGAACCGATGGTCATGAAGCAGTGGTTGCGCTCCAGCACCTGCGGCTGCTGCAACAGCCAGTGGATGCCCTCGGTGAGCACGAGCGGGGTGCGGCCCTTCGCGCCGAGGACGGGCAGGGCCTCCTCCGGGCTCCGGTTGGCCAGGTCGTCGCCCCGGTCGAGTCCGTCGACGAGGTAGAGGGGTGCGTCGGGCAGCTCGGCGTGGTGCGGCACGAAGCCGTCGACATCGGTCATGTCGACGACCACGAAACCGGGCTTGCCCTCGCGGCGGAGCAGCGGCGCGAGGGCGGAGGCGGGGGCCCGGTCCGGGTGGACGGCGAGCAGGGCGCCGCCGTCCGCCGCTCCGGCGCCCCCGGCGCTGCGGGCGAAGTCCCGCAGTTCGGCCGCGGAGATCCCGGCGATTTCGGGGACCCCGAGCTCGATCAGGCGTTCGGCCTGGGCGGCGAGCGGCGGGAGCGGGGTCACGGTGTCGGCGGAAACGGTTTCGGGCACGGGCACGGGCACGGGCACGGTACTCCTCGTTTCGTGATCGAAGCAGCGGCCCCGGCTCAACGAGGCGGACCGCCCGAATGTTCCCGGCCCGCCCGCCGAGCCGCCGCCCCTCCCCCTGTCCCCTCCGCCTGTCCCCTCCGCCGCCGCTCCCGCTGCGGCGGAGGGGGGAGGCCCGCCTGTCAGGGGGTCAGCGGCGGCCCCAGGTCTCCGTGTCGACGACGCGGCCCCGCTCGTCGCGCAGGGTGGCGGTGTCGCCGCGGTTGCCCCAGATGTACTCGTGGCGGTTCTGGAACAGGTCGGAACGGGTGTTGTGGCCGGTTCCGGTGTGGATGCGGAGGGTGGCGTGGCTGTTGATGCGGACGTTGTCGAAGCGGTAGCGGTTGCCGTCGTCGTCGCGCAGGGTCCAGCCGCGGAGGTTGATGGCGTCGCGGGTGGTGTTGGTGATCTCCACCCATTCCGCGTTCAGGGAGCGGTTGGAATGGTCGTCGCGTCCGGGGCTGTCGGCCTGGACCCGGCTGATCTCGACCCGGGGGTGCTGGCGGTGGTCACGGTCCTGCGCGGCGGCCGGCAGGGCGGCCGCGCCGACGACGGCTCCGGCGGCCAGCACGGTGGCGGCGATACGACGGGCGGAGGAAGATGCGGAGGACATGGGTGACGCTCCCTCAAGAAGCGTGCTCCACCAGCCGAAACAGGTGGCAGCAGCGGTTCGGATTCCCGGCCCGGAGTGAGCCGGTGGCCACACTCTCGACCCGGCACCCGCCCCGCTGCAGCCCCCGCCGGGGCCGGTTACCAGAAGCGGACATTTCCGTCACGCTCGACTGCACACCCCACGCATGTCCCACCGCCCCGGCCCTGACAACCGGTGCCTCCTGCACCCACCCGCCCGTCCCACCGGCACGGCCGTCGCCGCACACCGGCGCACCACCCGGCGCACTCGGGAATCCCGCCACCCAAGCGGAGCTGGATATTCCGTAACAACCGTTCGCCTGATTTCTTCGCACGTACATGCGCAACCGGCTCACGCCTTCGCACTCCTGGCCGCCCGAGGTCACTCGCCGCGGGCGGTCAGGCGGCCGGCGGTGGCGAGCCGTGCGAGGCGGTCGTGTTCCCTCTCGGCCCACCGCCGGACCCGGTCGGGATCCAGCGCGCTGCCGTGGCCGACGTGCAGGCGGGTGGGGTTGAGGGCGAGCATCTCGCGCAGGCTGGCGAGGTTCTGCCGGGGGTCGTCGTGGAAGGGCGGATCGGCGGGCCGGCCGGGGATCAGGCCCATGAAGGAGTTCGCGACGAGGTCACCGGCGACGAGGTCGCCGTCGTCGGTGAGGACCGAGACCGATCCGGCGGTGTGGCCGGGGGTGGGCATGATCCGCGCCGCGAGGCCGAAGTCGTCCAGGCTCGTCTCGCCGTCGACGAGTACCGCGGGTTCGAACGGCTCGGCCCGGGCGTGGAGCTTGCGGTTGCGGGCCATGAGGCGGCCCATCGGGCCGGTGGGCAGGTAGGGTTCGCGGACCCGGCCCGAGCGGTACGGGCCGAGATCGGCGACGTGGCCGGCGAGCGGCGCGCCGGTGAGCCGGTGCAGTTCGGCGGCGGAGCCGAAGTGGTCGATGTGGCCGTGCGTGATGACGATCAGGGCGACATCGGCGGGATCGACGCCGTGGCCGGTGACCCGGGCCAGGATCGCGCGGCCGCTGCCGGGGGTTCCAGCGTCGACGATGACGGGCCGGCGGCCGAGGAGCAGGTAGGCGTTGATGTGGTGCCGGCCCAGGACCGGGATCGGGACGACCTTCGTGCGGGACATGGCTCTCCTCCGAAACGTGCCGGCCTGCGCCGCACGAGGGCATGGCGGGGCCCGCCCGGTGCGCGGGTGCGCCCGGTGGCCGGCGGTGGTGTGGGTGGGGTGGTGTGGGGTGGGGTGAACCGAGGCGGGGTGGGGCGGAGCGGGGTCAGAAGCGGCGGCGGTACTCGGCCGGGGTGGTCCCCAGCCTCCGCCGGAAGACGCGGTGCAGCGTCTCCACGGAGCCCAGGCCGCTGGCGGCGGCGACCTCGGGCAGGCCGCGCTCGCCGTCCTCCAGCAGCCGCCGGGCGGCCTCCAGCCTGGCCGCCTCCACGTAGGCGGCCGGTGTGGTGGAGGTGCGCTGCCGGAACAGCCGGCTGAAGTGGCGGGGGCTCAGGTGCGTACGGGCGGCGAGGGCTTCGAGGGACAGGTCCCCGGTGAGGTGGTCGGCGATCCACCTGCGCAGCTCGTCGATGCGGTCGTCCGAGGAACCCTGGACGGACAGGGGCACGCTGAACTGGCTCTGCCCGCCGGAGCGTTTCACGTACATCACCATCGTCCGGGCGGTGGCGAGCGCGAGGTCCTGGCCGTGGTCCTCGGCGACCATGGCCAGCGCCATGTCCATCCCCGAGGTGACTCCGGCGCAGGTCCACACCCGCCCGTCCCGGATGAAGATCGGGTCGGGATCGACCCGCACGCCCGGGTGATCGGCGGCCAGCCGGTCCGCGGTGAGCCAGTGGGTCGTGGCGGGCCGGCCCTCCAGCAGCCCCGCCGCGGCCAGCAGGTGCGCCCCCGCGCAGACCGACCCGATCCGCCCGGCTCCGGGCGCCGCACGGCGCAGCCACGCGACGACCTCCGGGTCGACCACCGGCTCCACACCGCCTTCGACCAGCTCGATCGCCCCCGACACCACCAGGGTGCCGATCGGGGCGGCCACCTCGTCGAAGGCCAGATCGGCCATCAGCCGCACACCGCTGGACGTGGCCACCGGGGCGCCGTCGGGCGTGGCGATCAGCACGCGGTAGCCCGGCCGGCCGGCTCCTGCGAGCCGGGAGGCGACGGAGAACACCTCGGCCGGGCCGGTGGCGTCCAGCAGCTCGATTCCCGGGAAGGCGACGATCACGATGTGGTGCGGTGCGGGCATGCCCTGATCATTCCGCCCGCTCCGGCATGGCCGCAATGACCAGGACCTGTCACATCGGGCCATCGGGGAGGACGGGGGCGAGGCGGCGGGGGCACGGCCCCGTCGCAGCCAGGATGGCCGGACCGCGCCCCCTGTAAGGACCCTTACCCACGTTCCCCGCCGCCCATGGGGGGCCGCGGCCGACTCGCCCGAACATTCGAACAAGTGCTCTAATAGGTGAGTGACGTCCCTCCGCTTCCCCGACGACCTGGTCGAGCTGCAGGCCGCATGGCTCGCCACCTACGCGGCCCTGGCCCGCCGACCCGCACGCGCCGGCACAGCCGCCCAGCGCCGCCGGCTCATCAGCCTCTCCTGCCGCATCGCCGCCCACCCCTACTGGACCGCCCCGGGCCGCTCCCGGGCCGCCCTCGTGGAGCTGCGCCGCCAGGCCCGCGCGCGCCGATGGGCGGAGGCGGCGTAGGCGAACCGGCCCGGATCACTAGGATGTCCGACATGTCCGGTCTGGTCGCCGTTCCGTACGTGTCCACCCCCGGCGGCCGACTGCGGTCCGCCGCACGGCTGGCCCTCTGCGCCGCCGCGTCCTGGTACCTGTGCCTGTGGTGGGGCACGAGCACGACCCCCGTCCCCGCCGCGCTCCCCGCGGTGCTGATCCTGCGCGAGGACGTCTACGCCTGGCCGCGGCTCGGGTGGGAGCGCCTCGCCGGGGTGGTCGTGGGCGTGGTGCTGAGCACGGTCCTGTTGCACTGGGTGACGGATCCGACGTGGTCCTTCCCGCTCGTGCTCCTCTGCGGCTGCGCCGGGATGTACCTGCTGGGGCGCCCCGGTTCGCCCAACCAGCAGGTGCTCATCACCGCGCTGATGGTCTACGCGACCGCGGTCCCCGGGTACCCGCTGGCGCGGCTGGAGGAGACCTTCGTCGGCATCGCCGTGGTCGTCCTCCTCGGGCCGCTGCTGTGGCCTCCCGACCCCTACCGGTCGGCCACCGAGGGACTGGACGGCTACCGGACCGCGGTCGGGGAGCTCCTGGCCGGGATCACCGACGGGCTGGAGCGCGCCGCGACGGCCCCGGAGGCCGTGCGGGCCCTGGCGGCGGGCGCCCTGCCGGAGCGGGCGCGCCTCTGGCTGCGCCCCCAGGCCTGCCGGGACGCCTTCGACCGGGCGGCGGGCGGCCGCACCCCGCTGCGCCGCCGGGCCGGCCGCCCGCCGGAGGGGCTCGACGGACGCCTGGTCCTGGCCGCCCGTACGGCGCCGACCCTCCAGTACTTCACCGAGGAGCTGTACGAGCGGACGCGCCCCCGCGGCTCCGCGGGGCCCGCGGAACCCGGCGCGGACGGTCCGCACGACCCCGCTCTGCACGCCCTCGCACCCCTGGTCCGGGTCACCGCCGGCGCCCTGGACGCCGCGCTGCGGGGCGGCGACTTCGCCGAGCCCCTCGACCGGGCCCGCGCCCTCGACCTGGCCCACCGCACGGCACACCCGTCCCGGCACGACGCGGTGCTGCGGGCCGGGCTCCACCTGACCCACGAGGCCCTCGCCGACCACCTCCACCGCAGCGGCGCCGCCCGCCCCGGCACACCCGGCCGGCCCCCGCCACCGGAGTGACGGGGCGCGGCCGCCGGCCTCCCCGGGACACGGGCAGGACCCGCCGGTCGGGCCACCGGTCCGAGGTCTCCTTCGATGAGCGTCCGTGCGATCCGGGGGCGTTCCCAGAGGGCCGGGATCGCGGGCACCGGATCGGGGATCGGGACGGCGGAGCCGGGGCCCGGGAAGGCAGCCCGTGGAGCCGCGCTGCGCAAGGCTCCCGTCGACCTGACCGGTCCGTCACGCCCCACGGGCCGGGCGGACGGGCTCAGGACCCCTCGGGCTCGGTGTCACCGCAGGCCGGGGCCGCCTTCCTCCTGCGGTACACCACCGCCGCGCACACCGCGAGGAGCAGGACGGCCACGGCGGACACCCCGAGGGCCGTCCGTTCGGCGAAGAGCCTGCCCAGCACTTCGAGCACGCCGAGTCCCGCGGTCGCGTAGATCAGCGCCCAGGCCGCTCCGCCGACGAACAGGGCCGGGAGGTAGCGCGACAACGGCATGCGCATGCTGCCCGCGAGGAAGTTGGCGGCGGTCTGGAGTCCGACGGTCAGGAAGGAGACGGCCACCACGGGGGCGCCCCACCGCTGGATCGCCCGCTCGGCACGCAGGAACTTCGCCGAGGAGATCCGCGCGGCGAACCTGCTGCGCCGGGCGCCCGCGCCGGTGAGCCATCCGACGGCGAAGGTCCCTCCCGCGCGGAGCAGGACGATGGCGTACAGGGCTCCGGCGGTGAGCACGATGCCGTCCACGAGCCTCCTCCAGAACTCCGGGCCGGAGCCCGGGCCGGCACGCCCGCCGGATGCAGGCAAGGTTAGCCTAACCGAACATGCATGCGGAAGCGTAGGACGCCCGCCGCCCCCGCCCCCGTCCGCGCCGTGCCCCGCGCCGGTCCGTCGACCGCGGGGGCCGCGGAAGGAGCCCGCAGGTGCCGACATAGGCTTTTGATCATGCCTACCGAGCTTCCTGACCTGACCTCGCTGATCGCCGCCCCCCACGAAGCGTACGTCCGGCTCCGGGAGGCCGGGCCCGTGCACCGGGTCACCGGGCCGGACGGACTGCCCGTGTGGCTCGTCACCCGCTACGACGACGTGCGCCGGCTCCTCGCCGACCCGCGGCTCTCCCTGGACAAGGCGCACCGCCTGCCCGGCCGGTACCGGGGCTTCTCGCTGCCCCCGGCGCTCGACGCCAACCTGCTGAACATGGACCCGCCGGACCACACCCGGATCCGGCGCCTCGTGGCCAAGGCGTTCACGCCGGGCCGCGTGGAGGGGATGCGCGGCGGGATCCAGGCCCTGGCGGACCGGCTGCTGGACGAGGTCGCCGACCGCGGGCGGGCCGACCTCGTCGCCGACTACGCCGCACCGCTGCCGATCACGGTCATCTGCGACCTGCTGGGCGTACCGCAGGACTCCCGTCCGGACTTCCGCGCCTGGACCGATGCGCTGATCGCCCCCGACCCGGCGAACCCGGCGGCGACGAAGCAGGCCGTGGTCGCCATGCTCGGGTACTTCCCGCAGCTCATCGGCGACAAGCGCCGCACGCCGGGCAACGACCTGCTGACGGACCTGGTCGAGGTCCGCGACGGCGGCGACCGGCTCACCGAGGACGAGCTGACCTCGCTGGCCTTCCTGATCCTGTCCGCCGGCTACGAGAACACCGTCCAGCTGATCGGCACCGCCGCCCTGGCCCTCCTGGACCACCCGGAGCTGGCGGCGGCCCTGCGCGCGGACCCGGACCGGATCGAGGCCGCGGTGGAGGAGTTCGCCCGCCACGACGGCCCGGCGCTGCTGGCCATCCGCCGCTTCCCCGTCGAGGACGTAGAGGTCGGCGGCGTACGGATCCCGGCCGGGGAGACCGTGATGCTCTCGCTCGCCTCGGCCAACCGCGATCCCGAGCGGTTCGCCGAACCCGACCGCCTCGACGTGGACCGGCGGGACGGCGGCCACCTGGCGCTCGGCCACGGGATCCACTACTGCGTGGGCGCACCGCTGGCCCGCCTGGAGACGCAGATCGCCGTGGGCACGCTGCTGCGCCGCTTCCCGGGCCTGGCCCTGGACGTGCCGCGCGACGAGCTCCGCCGGCGGCCGTCGATGCGCGCCCGGGGCCTGGTCGCACTGCCGGTGCGGTTCTGAGCCACGGGTCGTCCCCGTCCCCGGCGTCGTCGGGCCCCGGGGGCGGGGAGGTCGGCCACACGGTCGTCTCCCCCACCAGGTCCACCCGCCACTCGACCCGCCGGTCCGGCGGTTCAGCGCCGTGCGGAGCGGGACCTCCTGTCGCGCCCCGCGTCCGGGTCGTCCTCCGCCCGGGGCAAGGGACTGTGCCCCTCGGAGTGGTCGTTGACCCACCCGCAGAGGGCGCAGGCGTAGCGGCCGTTCAGCCCGGCGATGAGCGTCCCGCACTGCCGGCACTCCTGCTCCGTGATCTCCAAGGCGTCCAGGAGTCGCGACGGGTCCTCGGGCGAGCCGGGTCGAGTGTCCATCCCCGCAGGCTAGCGGCCGTGGCCCACGGGGACCACCCGCGCCGGGGCGGCCGTCCGTACTCCCTATACGGGTTGCCGTTCCGAGAGGGGGAGGCACGACCCGTACCACCCCGCCGTGGACGCGTCGGGCGGTCAGGCGTTGAGCGCCGACCACAGCCACTGGCCGCCTACCCGGACGTAGAGCCGCTTGTTCGCGGAGTCCACGGCCATGGTTCCGTCCAGGGGCTGGCGGGTGAAGGAGGCGTCGGTGACCGGGCCCGGCACCAGCCGCAGGGGCGGGTTCGGCGCGTTCTTGACGGGGATCGTCCCGGTCGCCTGGGCGCCGATGCTGCCGTAGCTGTTCTCCACCCGGAAGTCGCCGGTCGAGGACTGTTCGTAGTAGATGTGGGTGCCGGTGGGCGCGGTGGTGTAGAACCCGACGACGTTGCGCAGCACGGCGGTGGAGCCCGGGCCCGAGTAGAGCGCGACGCCCGCGTTGACGGTGGCCTTGTCCCGGTTGGCGATGACCACGTTCTCCAGCGCGCTGGCGCTCGCCGCCCAGCTGATGATGTTCCGCGCGGTGGCCGGGGTGCCCTGCGCGAAGTCGCCGGCGTAGCAGTAGATGTTGGTGGCGTAGACGTGCCGGCAGCCCGCGTCGGTCTTCAGGTGGGGGCCGCCCTGCATGCGGGAGGTCTCGAACTTGCAGTCGGTGAGGTAGACGCCGTTGGGGTTGTTGGTGGTGACGGCGCCCTGGCCGATCCACAGCGCGCCGGTGCCGAAGGCCTCCAGGCGGCAGCCGATGAAGTGGATCTGGTTGATGTTGTCCTTGCTGTGCCCCCAGGCGCCCTCGGTGGCGGACGAGGCGTTGCGCAGCCAGATGTTGGGCTGGTTCGTGCTGGCGGTGGTGCCGGTGCAGTCCTCGATGACCAGATTGTAGAAGCGGGAGTCCCAGAACTCCACGGCGTCGATGCACATGTCCCGGTTCGAGGTCATGAAGACGTCGCGGAAGTAGGAGTTGTTGTTGTAGTAGAGCTCCAGCAGCAGGCCGGTCTTGCCGTTGCCGTTGAAGCCGAGGTTCTCGACGGAGCAGTAGCGGCGGTGGGTGGAGCCGGTGGAGTAGGCCGCTCCGGTGCCGGACATCCGGAGCAGGATGCCGTCGCCGCCCTTGATCAGCGTGGAGGCCTTCGCCCCGGCGCCGGCCAGGCGGATGCCGTCGGCCTTGAGGGCCAGCGCGGGTGCGCCGGCTGCGGGCTTGACCAGGTACTTCCCGACGGGGAAGTACACGGTGCCGCCGCCGGCCGCGGCCGCCGCGTCGAGTGCGCGCTGGACGGCGGCGGTGTCGTCGGCGGAGCCGTCGCCGACCGCGCCGTGGTTCTTGACGTCGAACCAGTCCGGCGTCCCGGCGGCCGTGGTCGCCGCGGCGGCCGTACCGGTGCCGGATGTCAGCGCGGTCCCGGTGAGCCCGGCCACCGCTCCCGTGAGCAGGGCGCGGCGGGCCGTCTTGTGCCGTTCGGTCATGGTCTCCCCCTTGTGATGACGGACAACGGGGATGATCTTGTCATCTGGCGGTGACACCCGCCGGGAGGTGCGTGACGGTGCAAGTGTCGCGCGCGGAGGGTGAGTTCGGTGCCGGGGTGCCGGGGTGCCGGAGGTTCCGGGGTGCCGGGGTGCCGCCGGATGGCCCCCTTCCCCGCATGACCGCGCGCCGTGGGGCGGCCGGGGTAGCGTGGCGGGGTATGAGCGAGGTCGCCGAAGCCAGAGGTCCGAAGGTCCCCCCGAGTTTCCCTCCCAAGTCGCCCCCGCCGCAGAGGAAGCCCGTCGAGGCACCGCGGCCGCGGCCGGCGACCAAGCCGAAGTCCGCCGCCGGACACCCGCCACGGCCCGGGGCCGCCGGACGACGGGCCCGACGGCGCCCGGGGCCGCGCGTGCCGCGTACGCGGTCCCGTACGCCGTGATCGAGGAGGCCGCGGACGCCGGCGCCTCGCCGGGCGGCCTCAGGGCGTGTCGGACCCGGCCCCCTCGGCCATCTCCCGCTTGATCCTCTCCATCACCCTCTCGACGCGCAGGCTCACCGCGGAACCCGCGGTGGTCGTATCGACCAGACCGTCACGCGGGCCTTCGCCTTCGCCTTCGCCTTCGCCGGCCAGCTCCTGCTCGATGATCCTCTTGATCCTCTCCAGGCGCCGGGCCAGTTCGGAGCCCTCGGTGCTCCCGTCCACCAGCCCGCCCGCACCGGGGGCTTCCCCGACCGCATCCAGCTCGTCAGCCATACCAACTCCTCACCTCGGGAGGGGCTTTCGCTCCCACGGTACTGACGGGCACCCCGATTTCCCTGTGGACCGCCTGTGAACCCAGGGTAAAGTCCCGACGACTTTACGCATCGGTAATCGGACGACAGTGCGAACAAGGAGGCGGACGAGGGATGAGAACGCAGAGAACGGGCGACGGCGGAGGGAACTCCCCTCGCCTGGCGGTCCTCGACGGCATACGGATCCTCGCCGCGCTGGCCGTCCTCTTCTACCACTACACGGTCCTGGCCAGCGCCTGGGGCGAGCCGACCACCGCCGTCTTCCCGGTCGCCCGCCGGTTCGCCGTGTACGGCTGGCTCGGCGTCGAGATCTTCTTCCTCGTCAGCGGGTTCGTCATCTGCATGAGCGCCTGGGGCCGCACCCTGGGCGACTTCGCGGTGTCGCGGGCCGCCCGGCTCCTCCCCGCCTACTGGGCGGCCGTGGCCTTCACCTCGGTGGTGCTGCTCGCCTGGCCCGAGGTGCGGCCGATCACGAACTACACCGACATGGTGGTGAACCTGTCGATGCTGCAGGGCGGCCTCGGGGTCCCGCACGTCGACGACGCGTACTGGACCCTCTTCGTGGAGCTCAAGTTCTACGCGCTGTTCGCGCTCCCCGTCCTGCGCGGGGTGACCTACCGCGGCTGCCTGCTCTTCTGCGGCCTCTGGACCGCGGCGGGCGTGGTGGCCCCCACCGTCGACGACGGGGTGCTGTCCTTCTTCGCCATGCCGTCCGCGTCCCCGTACTTCGTCGCCGGCATCGCCTTCCACCTGATGCGCCGCTTCGGGCCGAACGCCGTCCTGTGGCTCGTCGTCGGCGTCCAGTTCCTCCTCGCGCAGCACTACGTCCACGACCGCATGGCCTCCAGCCTCGGCCGGGCCGCAGCCGACCAGACCCCCGTCTGGCCGGCCCACGTGGTCATCCTGCTGGGCTTCGCCGTCATGGCCGCCCTCGCGCTCGGCGTCCTGGACCGCATCCGGTGGCGCTGGCTCCCGCACGCCGGTGCGGTCAGCTACCCGCTCTACCTGATCCACATGATGGTGGGCCTGACCGTCATCCACCACTTCCGCGACCGCGTCGCCCCCGTACCGCTGGTGCTCGCCACCACCGCCGGCATGCTGGTGCTCGCCTGGCTCCTCCACCGGCTCGTCGAACGCCCGCTGGGCCGGCGGCTGGGCATTGCGCTGCGCCGCGGGATCCGGGACGTACGGGTGGCGACCCCGCCCCGGCCCGCCCTCGGCGCCCTGCCCGCACAGCCCTCCGGCCCCGACGCGGAACGCATCCCCGCCCGGCGGTAGCGCCGGGCGGACGGCCGGCGGCGACGGCTCCTCCCCCGCCCCGGCCGAGGCCGTCGTCGCCGGCTCCCCGGTTCAGCCGGCGCCGCGTGATCCGCGCCGGGGGAACCGCGCGGGAGGGGAGGCGGAAGCGGCCCGCTGGGGGGCACCGAGGTAGGTGAGGACGGCCAGGACGCGCCGGTCGCCGCTGTCCTCCGGCGGGAGGCCGAACTTCAGGAAGACGTTCCCGACGTGCTTGTGCACGGCCCGCTCGGTGACGACGAGGCGGGCGGCGATCTCGGAGTTGCCGTATCCCTGGGCCATCATCGCGAGCACCTCGCGTTCCCGCCCCGTCAGCCGCGCCAGGGGGTCGCCGCGCGTCACCAGCAGCTGCCGGACGACTTCCGGGTCCAGCGCCGTACCCCCGGCCGCCACCCGGTGCAGCGCGTCGAGGAAGTCGTCGACGCGGGCGACCCGGTCCTTGAGCAGGTAGCCGACGCCCGTGCCGTCGGCGATCAGCTCGCGGGCGTAGGTGTCCTCGACGTACTGGGAGAGCACGAGGACCGGGAGGCCGGGCAGGAGTTCCCGGGCGTGCAGCGCCGCCCTGATGCCCTCGTCGGTGAAGGTCGGGGGCAGGCGGACGTCGACCACGGCCACGTCCGGGCGGTGGGTGAGCGCGGCCGTCACGAAGGACCCGGCGTCCTCGGCCGTGGCGAGCACCTCGTTGCCCAGGGCCTCCAGCATCGCGGAAAGCCCCTGGGCCAGCAGTGCGTTGTCCTCCGCGATCAGGATGCGCACGGGCACTCCACGGTGATCACGGTGGGCCCGCCGGGCGGACTCTGCACCCGCAGCACCCCGTCGACCGCCTCGACCCGCCGGCGGATGCCGAGAAGCCCGGTGCCGCGGCCCTCGGCCGCCCCGCCCCGGCCGTCGTCGCCGATCTCCGCACGGACCATGCCGCCGGCCCTCGTCAGGGTGACCCGTACGGAGCCGGCGTCCGCGTGCTTGGCCGCGTTGGTGAGCGCCTCGGTGACGGCGAAGTACACGGCGACCTCGACCTGCGCCGGTACGTCGCCGAGTTCGCCGAACCGCCCCGTGGCGGGTACAGGGCAGCGGGCGAGGACCGCCGAGACGGCGCCCGCCAGGCCCCGGTCGGCGAGCACCGGCGGGTAGACGGAGCGCAGCACGTCCCGCAGTTCGGCCATCGCCTCCTCGGCGCCTTCCCGCGCCCGGGTCAGCAGCGGACCCACCGCGGCGGGGTCTGCGGCGAGCGTCCGCTCGGCGAGGCCGAGCTGCATGGCGAGGGACACGAGCCGTGCCTGGGTGCCGTCGTGCAGGTCGCGTTCGATGCGGCGCAGTTCGTCGCCGTGCGCGTGGATCGCCCCCGTGCGCGTCCGGTCCAGCGTCGCCACGCGTGCGGCGAGGACGGCGGCGGCCGAGGGGGCGAGCAGCCGCCGGCTCGCGGCGGCCGCCGACCCGGCGAGCAGGGGCGGGCCGAACAGCGCGAGCAGCACGCTCAGCAGGAACTGGGGCACTCCGGCGCAGACCGCGGATCCCCAGCCGTCGATCGGCACGTTCATCATCACCTTGACCGGCTCGTCCGCGGGGAACAGCCACCACAGGCAGACCAGGACGAGCACGACCGCCGGAAACACGAAGAGCACCGCGCCGATCAGCCCGAGCAGGGTGCCGGCGACCGCCATGCAGGGCGCCCAGCGCAGGTCGCGGCCGGTCGCCGGGTCCGACAGCACCGCCCTCAGCCGCCTCCGCGCATGCGGTCCGGCCGGTGCCGCGGGTGCCGCCGCCCACCGTCCCAGCCGCTCGCGCTCGCCGTCGGCCAGCCGCCGCAGCAGCCGGAGTTCGAGCGGCAGGACGAGCAGGCCCACGCCGACCAGGCAGAGCAGGGCCGAGTACACCAGCACGGGCACCAGCACGACCAGGGCCAGTCCGCGGACGGCCACGCCCGCGCAGTATCCGGCGGCCCGGGCCGAACGCGAGGCGCGCTCGCGCGCCTTCAGTAAGTCCTTCACGGCGCCCAGTCTTCCTCGCCCCGGTCTCCCGGCGCAGTGGAGCCTGCTCCACCATCGGGAGGGGAGCGTGCACGATCGTCCCGGTCACCCGGCCGTTCGTAGCGTCACGGCCATGAAACGAACGAACGTAGCGGACCGTCCGGGTCCCGGTCTCGTCCCCTTCCTCGCGATCAGCTTCGCCGGAGCGTGGGTCACCATGATCCCGCTGTGGGCCGACGGCCTCCGCCGGACGAGCGCCGCGCAGGGGACGCCGCCGCTCGCGGCGCTCTGCATGATCCTGATGATGCTGGTGCCGGCGCTGACCGCCTTCGGTCTCACCGCGCGCCATCGGGGACCGCGCGGGGCCGTGCGGGTCCTCGGGCTCACCAGGGCCACACCATGGCGGCACGAAGTCCGCTCCGTGGCGACGGCCCTCACGATCCCGCTCGGCCTCACCGCCGTCGGCCTCACCGTCTCCACCCTGGCCGGCTGGTACGCCCCCGCGCACCTGCCGGGGCCCGGCACCATCGCGCCGCTCGTGCTGAGCGCGCTGGTGTCGGTTCCGCTGTACTTCGGCGAGGAACTCGGCTGGCAGGGCTACCTGCTGCCCCGGCTGCTGCCCCTGGGCAGGATGCGCGGCCTGTTGGCCGGCGGTGCGATCTGGGGGGCCTGGCACGTCCCGATGACCGCGCTCGGCGGGAGCTACCCCGGCCATCCGGCGCTGCTGGGAATACCCGTCGCGGTGGTGACCGCCATGCTGCTCGGAACGGTGATCGCCGCCGTCCGGCTGTCCACCGGGTCGGTGTGGGCGGCCGTCGCGGCGCACCTGTCGCTCAACGAGTTCGCGCTGCCGCTGACCGGCCACGTCTCGGGCCCGCTCGTCGACCCGCTGCTCGCCGGACCGCTGAGCGTGGCGACCTGGCCGGCGAGCGCCCTCGCGGTGGTGGGCGTCTGGCTGGCCCACCGGCGGCGCGACGGGCGCCGCGCGGCCGGCGGCAAGGCCGGGGCCGGCCTGCCCGGCGGGGCCGGGCGCACCTCGTCGTAGGGGCGGTACCGGGTCGGGGTGTATCCAGGTCCACCCCGGTCCGGTTGCCAGGTGCAGGGGCCCGCCGGGCTCCGGGCGGCATCGTGGTCCGCGTACGGGTTCACGGACGGACGGGGAGGACTCATGGGGCGCAGGATGCGCAGGGCAGACGGGAACGGGAACGGGAACGGGAACGAGAACGGGAACGGGGACCGGGCGGGGCGTGCCGGGGTGTGGGCGGTGGCCGGCGTGTTCACCGCCGTGGCCTTCCTGGCGGCCGGGGCCTTGGGGGCGGCGCAGCCGGGGACCGGGATACCGGAAGAGGTCGTGCAGCTGACCCAGTTCGGCCCGGCCCTCGCGGTGGGCGCGGTCGCCGTGTTCCGGCTCCGCCGGACGCGTGCGCTGCTGCGGGGCGCCGCGGAGACGGCGGCGGGCTCCCGGCCCCTCGCCGGTGCGCTGCTCCTCGGCGCGGCCGGGCTGATCGTCGCGCTCTCCGTGCTCGGGTCCTGCGCGGCCGGCGGGGAGGCGGACTTCACGCCGCCGGGGTCGCTGCACCACTCCTTCGTGCTGATCGCCGTGGCCCAGCTGGTGGGGGCGTGCGGGGAGGAGGTCGGCTGGCGCTGCTTCCTCCAGCCGCTGCTGCGCACCCGTCTGGGCACGCTCGCCTCCTCGGTGACGGTGGGTGTGCTCTGGGGGGCCTGGCACGTGCCGGTGTTCGCCCAGGCGCCCGCCTACGCCGCCGGGTTCCTCGTGGCCACCACGGCGATGTCGGTGCTCCTGGGCATCGCGCTCGACGGCACGGGCGGGTGGCGGCGGCTGCTGCTGGCCGGTGGCTTCCACGCGCTGGTCAACCTCGGGCTGCTCCTCTTCCTGGACGAGGAGTCGGGAGCGGTCCGGCCCATGCTCTGCTTCGGGCTGTCCTGCCTGGTGGTGGCCGTGCTCGCGGCCGCCCTCCGCCGCGGCCGGCGTGCACCCGGGCCGGCGGCGGTGCCCGCACCGGCTACCCTGCACGGGACATGAGTTCGACATCACGCCCTCTCCGTACGGAGTTGACCCTCCTCGCGGCAGCCGTCGGACGGTGCCAGCTCGCCGGTCTGCTGGGCCTGCGGGTGGCGGCCGTCGGGGCGGGGGTCGTCGGAGCCCTGCTGCTGCTCCCCGTCGGACTGGGCCTGCGCCTGCTGCCGCCCGCCGCGGCCGCGCTGCGCCGGTGCGGCGACCGCGCACGGGAGCGGGCGGAGCGGTGGTCGGGGGTGCGGATCACCGCGCCCGATCCGCTCCCGCGGACCGCGGGGGCTCGCGAGGTCCTGGCCGACGCGGGGTTCTGGCGGGACCTGTCCTGGGCGTGGCTGGAGCCGCTGGTGGGCGGCCTGCTGGTCGCCGTACCACCGTCCCTGGCCGTGTACGGGCTGTTCGGGGCGCTCGTGCAGCCGTTCGTGTGGCGGCTCCTGGACGACGGCAACTGGTACGCCTTCGTGCCCGTGCACAGCACCGCCCTGATGCTCGCGGCGGCCGTACTGGGCGTCGGCTTCACCGCCGCGGGGCTGCTCCTCGCACCACCCGTCCTGCGCCTGCACGCCCGGTGGGGACGGCGGCTGCTCGCTGCCCCGCGCGTCACCGAACTCCGGCGCCGCGTCGGACAGCTGACGGACAGCCGGGCCGAGGTACTGGACGGGCAGGCGGCCGAGCTGCGGCGCATCGAGCGGGACCTGCACGACGGGGCCCAGGCACGGCTCGTCGCCCTCGGGATGCGCCTGGACGGCGCGACCCGGCTGCTGGACACCGATCCGCCGGCCGCCCGGGCCGCACTGCTGGAGGTGCGCGAGCTGTCCGGGCGGGCCCTGGAGGACCTGCGCGGCCTGGTCCGGGGGATCCAGCCGCCGGTCCTCGTCGACCGGGGCCTCGGCGACGCCGTGCGCTCCCTGGCCCTCGACAGCTTCCTCGACGTGGACGTCGAGGTCCGGATGGCGGGCCGGCTGCCGGCCGCCGTGGAGTCGGCCGCCTACTTCGCCGTCAACGAGCTGCTGGCCAACGCGGCGAAGCACTCCGGTGCCGGCCGCGTGGACATCCGCCTCGCACACGACGACGCACACGACGACACAGAGGACGACGCGCACGACGACGGGGGCCGCCGCCCGGCCGACCCGGGCAGCCCGGGCGCCGACGGCCCGCGGCTGCGCGTCACCGTCACCGACGACGGCCGCGGCGGTGCGGATCCCTCCCGGGGGACCGGGCTGCTCGGCGTCCGGGGGCGATTGGCTACCTTCGACGGGAGCCTCGTCCTGCACAGCCCGCAGGGCGGCCCGACCACCGTCACCCTGGAGATCCCGTGCGCGTCGTCCTTGCCGAAGACCTCTTCCTGCTGAGGGACGGCCTGGTCCGCACGCTCACCGAGCACGGCTTCGACGTCGTCGCCGCGGTGGACAACGGCCCCGGTCTCCTGCGCGCCCTGCTGGAGGAGCGGCCGGACGTGGCGGTCGTCGACGTGCGCCTGCCGCCGACCCACACCGACGAGGGCCTCCAGGCCGCCCTGGAGGCCCGGCGCCGCCACCGCGGCCTGCCCGTGCTCGTGCTCTCGCAGTACGTCGACCAGCTCTACGCGAACGAGCTCCTGTCGAGCGACGACGGCGCGGTGGGCTACCTGCTGAAGGACCGGGTCACCGACACCGGCCAGTTCATCGACGCGGTGCGCCGCGTCGCCGCGGGCGGCACCGTACTGGACCCGCAGGTGATCGGACGGCTGCTCTCGCGCGGCGCGGCCCGCGGCACCCTGTCCGCCCTCACCCCGCGCGAACACGACGTCCTGGAACTGATGGCGGAGGGCCGCTCCAACGCCGCCGTCGCGGGGGCCCTCCACTTCAGCGAGAGCGCCGTCGCCAAGCACACCGCGAGCATCTTCGCCAAGCTCGGCATAGCCCCCTCGGCCGAGGACAACCGGCGCGTCCTCGCCGTCCTCGCCTACCTCAGACGCTGAAGCCGCAGGCCTGGAGCCGCAGGCGCCGCCGGGCCTCCGCTTCGTCCGCGGCCCGGGGACCCCAGGGGGCGGTCGCGACGACCGCCGGAGAGGTGAGGCCCAGCGCCCCGTTGTCCTTGCCGTCCCGCATGTGGTCGAGCCAGCGTTCGTACCAGCTCAGGAAGTCCCGGGCCGAGGAGACGTTCGCCTGCCGGAAGCCGTCCGCGTTGCCGGTGACCACGCGGCCGGTGAGGGGCCCGGTGACCCCGATGAGGCACAGATCGCTGCAGCCCATCTCGACGACGTGGAGGAACCGGTCTCCTCGCAGCGCCTCCGGGTGGTGCTCGTGGTGGAATCCCCGCGGGGCGCCGTCCGGCGGCTGCCGGTCCATGGTGAACAGCCTGCACTCCTCCAGCGGCAGCAGACCGAGGAAGGGGCCGGCGCCACTGCCCCCGACCTCTGTGAGGAACCGCCGGTAGGCCGGCGGCAACACGATGCGGTGTTCCCGCTCGAAGGCGTCCACCCGCGCGGAACGGACGCGCGGGCCGAGACGGAAGCCATGGCGCTCGGCGCCCGTCGAATGACTGCGCTGCGGCTGGTACGGCACCTTCGCCAGCTTGGACCGGATGCGCACGGTACGGGAATCCACCGGAGGATCTCTTCTCTTGTCCGCCGCCACTCTACCGGCGGCGGGCGGCGGCACCCGTCGGTCCGCGCGGGCGTGCGGCGCTCACTCCGACGGGGAACGGACGACCAGGCGCCCGTCGAGGACGACCTCCAGCCAGGTGTAGCAGTCACCGGTCCACAGCCCGACCTCCGCCCCGCACCCCGCGCACGCCAGATTCGCCCCGTCGTGCCCGCCGGGCCCGCAGCAGCCGCCCCAGCGGCTCGGGATCTCCACGGTGCCGACCAGATCACCCGGGCTCAACACCGGGTCGGCTCCCGGCCCGTGCCCCGCCCGGGACCGCCGGAAGCCCTTGGGCAGCGGGCCCCAGGTGATGCGTCCCGGCTGCGGGTCGCGGGCGAAGGTACCCGCAGCCATCCTGGGCGGACAGGGGTCCACGGGGGAGTCGAGCGGGGTCCAGGTCCCGTCCTCCGCCGGCGGCGCCACCTCGCGCACCGGCGCGGACAGCCGGCCACCGCACACGGCGCAGGAGAAGACCTCGTCGCCGGCCGCCCCCATGCCGTCCCCCCTCGCCCTTCGTCGCCGCAGCCGAAACTACCCCACGGCCCCGACACACCCCGGGCGCGCGAGGGAAGAACGGCGCGGAGATGTCCAACCTTGATGTCTCCAGGGCCACTTGACGGCAGACTGTCGTCCGTGACGACTCCGACCGACGTGTCCGACACCGCCCGGTGACCGCCCGCGCCCCGAAGAAGACCGCCCTGGTGCTGATCGACGTCGAGAACGCGATCGGCGCCCTCGCGCAGCCCCCCGTCGCCCTGGCCCGGCTGACCGCCTTCCTGGAACACGTTCCCGCCGAGGCCCTCGTCGTCGCCGCCTGCCCGCCCTCACGCCTGCGACCCGACGTCGAACGCGTCCTGACCGACCACGGCGTGAAGGTGCTGTCCGCCGGCACCGGGCCCGACGCCGCCGACAAGGTCCTGCTCAACCGTGCGCGCCAGGCCGCCGCGGAGGGCGTACGCCACTTCACCGTCGTCTCCGCCGACGCCGCCTTCGCCGCCCTCGCCCCCCTCGGCGAGCTGCACGTCCTGGCCTGGGACACCCAGCCCGTCGGCAAACGGCTGGCCGCGGCCGCCTCCGTACACCGCATCCCCCGCGCCCGCGGCGCCTCGCCGGCCCCGCCCCGGCCCGCACCGAGCGGCGGCCCGGCCCCCGCACCGGCCGTGCCGGCCCCGCAGGAGCCGCCGGCGGACCCCACCCCGCCGCAGAACCCCCCGCGGCCCCGGTCCACGGCGCGGTGGGGCGGTACCGCGGTCGCCGCCCTCTTCTGCGGCGGCGTCGCGCTGGGCGCCGGCACCGCACTGGGCAGCCGCCTCGTCCACCTCGCCCTCGACGCCGTCACCCGACCCCGCACCTGACGCCGCCCGCGCGGTACCTCAGACCGGCGCCGACGGCAGGTCCAGGGTGGCGACCGCGCCTCCCTCCGGGGCGTTGGCGAAGGTGAGGCGGGCGCCGAGGACGGCCGCCTGCCCGAGGGCGATGGTCAGTCCGAGGCCGTGTCCCCGGCCCCGCTCCGCCGCCCCCGTGCGGAAGCGCTGCGGGCCCTCGGCGAGCAGGCCCGGCGGGTAGCCCGGCCCGTGGTCGCGTACGACGATCCGCGTGCCGGTGACGGTGACCCGTACGGGGGCCGCCCCGTGGCGGTGCGCGTTCGTGACGAGGTTGACCACGATCCGCTCCACCCGGCGCGGATCGGTCTCGACCGCCCGGGCGTCCTCCGCGGCCTCGACCCGGACGTCCGTGCCGGTCCGCCCGACCACGTCCGCGACGAGTTCGCCCAGGGGCACCGGGTCGGTACGGGCCCGTTCGGCGCCGGTGTCGAGCCGGGAGACCTCCAGGAGGTCCTCGACCAGCCCGCTCAGCGCCCGGGCCCGGTCGCGTACGAGCGCGGCCGCTTCGTCGTCGTCCGGCAGCAGCCCCGCGGCGGTCGTCAGGCCCATCAGCGGGGTCCTCAGCTCGTGCGCGACGTCCGCGGTGAACCGCCGCTCGCCCTCCAGCTTCCGCTGGAGGGCCCCCGCCATCTCGTCCATGGCGGCCGCCATCTCGGAGATCTCGTCGCGGGCCCGTCCGCCCGGCCCGATCCGGGCGTCGAGGTCCCCGTCGGCGATGGCCCGGGCGGTACGGGCACCCCTGCGCAGCCGGCGGTTCATGGGTTCGGTGGCCAGCGCGGCGAGGGGGACGACGACCACGAGGGCGGCGAGCACGGCCTTGACGATGCTGCGGTCGAGCAGTTGCAGGGCCCGGACCTCGAAGCTCATGTCGGTCCGGGCGACGAGGACCCGCCCGCCCTCGACGGGCACCGCCGCCCAGAGCCAGAACGAGTTGGGCGGGTCGCGGTCGTACCAGGTCGCGTACACGTCGGCCGGCGCCTTGGCCCCCAGGGCCCGCGCGAGCGGCGGATCGAGCTGTTCGGGCCGCAGGACCTGGACGTCGAGCGGCGTGGTGCCCGTACGGGCGTACTCGCGCTCGGCGGCGCCCAGCCGGGCGACGACGCGATCGGTGCCCGTCCGCTCGCTGCGGTCCGCCATCGAGCGGTGGACGAGCACGCCGACCACCGCGGCCACGGCGCAGCACGCGGCCGCGGTCAGCGCGGCGATCTTCCAGCGCAGGGCGCGGGGGTTGGGGAACGCCATCGGCCGGCCCGCCCTAGCCGCGGACGAGTTTGTAGCCGAAGCCCCGAACCGTCTCGATCCGGTCGGCGCCGATCTTCTTGCGCAGCCGCAGCACGCACAGGTCCACGACCCGGGTGTCGCCCTCCCAGCCGTAGTCCCACACCTCGCGCAGCAGCCGGCGGCGGTCGAGCACGGTTCCGGGGGCCGACGCGAACTCCAGCAGCAGGCGCAGTTCGGTGGGGGTCAGCGGGACGGGCCGCCCGCCACGCCGCACCTCCAGGCCGAGGGTGTCCACGGTCAGGTCCCCGAAGACCAGCGTGCGCCCGGCCGGCGCGGTGGCGGCGGGCGGGGCCGACGGTCCGGTCCCCCGTCCGGCCGGCTCTTGCGGTGGCCGGAAGGTCGCGCGGCGCAGCAGGGTCCGGATCCGGGCGACGAGGACGCTCGTGTCCACGGGTTTGACGACGTAGTCGTCGGCGCCCGCCTCCAGCCCGGCGACCACGTCCAGGGCGTCGCCGCGTGCGGACATCATCAGGACCGGGACCGGGCTCTCCTCGCGGACCCGCCGGCACAGCCCGATGCCGTCGAGCTCGGGCAGCATCACGTCCACGATGAGCAGGTCGTGCACGCCCGTCCGGTGGGCCTCCAGTCCGGCGAGTCCGTCCGCGGCCGGCGTGACGCGGTAGCCGTAGCGCTCCAGGGACAGCTGTACCGCGCGGCGGATGGTGTCGTCGTCCTCGACGAGCAGGACGCTGACGAGTTCCGGGACCGGGATTTCCGACATGCTGCCTTCTCGCTCATACGTACGGGTTACGGGGTCCACCGTAGCCACAGGGCGCACGGGACGTGCCGCTCAGAGCCGGACGGAGGCCGCGACGGGCAGGTGGTCGCTGCCGGTGGCGGGCAGGGTCCACGCGGAGACCGGGGTCATCCCCCTCAGCAGCACCTGGTCGATGCGGACCACCGGGAACGCGGCCGGCCAGGTGAAGCCGAAGCCGGCGCCGGACTCCCGCTGTGCCGAGCGCAGCCCCGAGGTCACCGGCCGCAGCGCCGGGTCCTCGGCCGTCCCGTTGAAGTCGCCCACCACCAGGACCCGGGGCAGCGGCTCCGCCCGCAGGGCCTCGCCCAGCTTCCGGGCCGAGTCGTTGCGCCGCCCGGTGGCGAAACCGGCCTCCGCGGTGACGCGTACCGAGGCGAGGTGGACCGCGTAGACGGCCACGGGCCCCTGGGGGGTGTCGACGGCGGCCCGCACCGCGCGCGTCCACGGCATGATCGGCACGGTCTCCACCCCGTTCAGCGGGTACCTGCTCCACAGCCCGACGCCGAGGTGCACCGAGCGGTACGGGTACCGGGCGGCCAGCTCGCGCTCGTACGCACGCGCCGACTCGGCGGACAGTTCCTGGAGCGCGAGGACGTCCGCCCCCGACGCGGCGAGTGCGCGGGCGGTCCGCGCGGGATCGGGGTTGTTCTCGTCCACGTTGTGGCTCACCACGGTCAGCTCCCCGCCGCCGCCCCGCTTGTCGGCGAGCGTGCCGGCGAACAGGCACCCCCAGACGACCGCGGGCACCAGGGCGGCGGCCACCGCGAGCCGGGACCGGTGCACGCACGCGGCCGCGAGGAGCACGGGCACGCCCAGCCCGGTCCAGGGGAGGAAGGTCCGCAGGAGGCTGCCTGGATTCCCGGCCCCGTTCGGCACGCACCCGTGCAACCCCATGAGCAGGGCCCAACCCACCGCGGCGGCCACGAGGACACGGCCCCGGGTGCGGCGGGCGGGGGCGTCGGGGGCGTCGCCGGGGGCCGGGCGCGCGGTGACGGGCGGATCGGTGACGTTCGAGGTACTCACACCGGAAGGCTCCAGGAGCCGCACTTCGACCCGGTCAGGGTGCCGCTTCGAGAACCTCACAGCTGTGCTTCAGCCGTGTATCGGCGGGGACGACCGAGGCATCCGCGACCCCCTGCGCCGCAGTCGTCGCCCGCCCTCGACGGGCACACCCCGCCGGCAGGGCGGGGTGTGGGGCGGGGGGGGGGGGGGGGGCGCGGGGGGGCCGGCCCCC
>NZ_JBFBDP010000015.1:0-213280 GCF_040701585.1 Streptomyces sp. NPDC093801
CGGGGCGGTCTGTCAAGGGTCGCCGCAGGCGATCGCGCAGCGACGCGACCGGAGGGAGCGCCCTTGACGGGCCGTCACGACGCGGAAGGACGATGAGACTGACGGGAAACCCCCAAGCCCTCCCTGTCCCGCCCAGCAGGGACCCCGCCCCCACCGACCCCGCCCGGCGGACCCCGGACCCCGCACCGCGAAGCGAACCGGACCCCGGACCCCGGACCCCGCCCCGCCCCCCGTCCGGGTGACCCCGCCGTCACCGCCGGGGGTGGTCCGGGGTCCTCGGGGTTCGCCGTGGCAGCATCAGGCCGCGGAGGTGATTACATGACAAAACGACTGTTGAGCACCGGCTGTCTCGCCGTCGCCCTCGCCGGGGTCCTCGTCGCCGCCGGTCCGCCGCCCGCCGCCCGGGCCGAGCCCGTCGGGGAGTTGCTCACCCGGCTCCAGGGGCTGTACCAGAAGGCCGAGGAGGCCACCGAGACCTACAACGCCGCCGAGGTCGCCCTCAAGGCCCGGCAGGCGGAGGACGAACGGCTCAGCTCCGCCCTGGGCAGGGCGCGTTCCGCCCTCGACTCCGAGCGGGCCACCGCCGGGCGGCTCGCCCGGGAGCAGTACCAGGGGGCCCAGGGCGGCGGCCTCTCCCCCTACCTGCGGATGCTGCTCTCCGGCGATCCCGGCCAGGCCCTCGACCAGCGCCGCCTCGCCGCCCGCGAGGGGGCCCGGCGGGCCGGTGTCGTGGCGCGGCTGGAGCGGGACCGGAAGCAGGCGGGTGCGCTCGCCGACGCCGCGCGCAAGGCCCTCGACGCCCAGCAGACCCTCGCGGCGCAGCAGAAGGAGGCCCGGCGGGACGTCACCGGCCGGCTCAGGGAGGTCGAGCGGCTGCTCGCCTCGCTGACCCCCGCCGAGCTCGCCGGGCTCGGCGCGCGGGAGGCGGCCGTCACCGCCGGGGCGCAGCGCTCCCTGCTGGACTCGGGCCGGCTGCCGGCCCGTACGACCCCGCCCACCGCCGCGGGCGACGCCGCGCTGCGCTACGCCACCGCCCAGATCGGCAAGCCGTACGTGTGGGGCGCCGAGGGCCCGGCCTCGTTCGACTGCTCCGGGCTGACCTCGCAGGCCTGGCAGCACGCCGGGCGGTCGATCCCCCGCACCAGCCAGGAGCAGTGGGCGCAGCTGCGCCGGGTGCCGCTGGACCAGCTGCGTCCGGGGGACCTGGTGGTCTACTTCCCCAAGGCCACGCACGTCGCCCTGTACATCGGCGACGGCAAGGTGATCCAGGCCCCCCGCCCGGGGGCCAGGGTCAAGGTCTCCCCGATCGCGGCGAACCCGCTCCTGGGCGCGGTCCGTCCGGACCCGGACGGGGCTCCCCTCGCCCGCTTCACCCCGCCGCCGCTGCCCGAGGGCGCGGCGGCGGACGGCGCGGCGGACGACCGGGGCTACGACGCGGAGGAGGGGCCGGCCGCCTCCGCGACCTCGGCCAGGTAGTCCTCGGCGTCCTCCGGGTCGTAGAAGTACGCGTCGAAGTCGGCCGGGTTGTCGAAGCCGTTGGCGAATCGATCCGCCACCCGCTGGTACCGCCCGGCCGCCCCGATCAGGTTCAGGACGTGCTCCGGCGGGGCGCCCAGCATGGCGTTGCTCCACTGGGTGACGGGCTTGCCCGTGGTGAACCAGTACTTGTCGAAGGTCGCCTTCATCCAGGCCTCGTCGAACGGCTTGTCGCCGTGCATGAGGATCGACGACAGGTACGAGGCCGCGCACTTGGCGGCGGCGTTCGCCCCCTGGCCGGTGATCGGGTCGTTGGCGACGACCACGTCCGCGACGCCCAGCACCAGACCGCCGCCGGGCAGCCGCCCGATCGGCTTGCGCACCACCGGCGCGTAGCGGCCGGCCAGGGTGCCGCCCGCGTCGGTCAGTTCGACCTTCGTGGCGCGGGAGTACTCCCACGGCACGTACTTCTCCATGAGCTCCAGCGTCAGCGCCAGGTGCTCGCCCGGGTCGTTCACCCCGCGGAAGACGTCCAGCGGACCGCCCGGGAGGCCCTCCCAGAACAGGATGTCCGCCCGCCCCGACGTCGTCAGCGTCGGCATGACGAACAGTTCGCCGACGCCCGGGACGAGGTTGCAGCGCACGGCGTCGGTGTCCGGGTGCTCGGGGCGCGGCCCGAGCCCGTGCACGTAGGCGACGGCCAGCGCGCGCTGCGGGCTGTCGTACGGGGAACGTGCCGCGTCCCGGCCGAACATGGAGACGAGCTCGCCCTTGCCGGCGGCGACCAGCACCAGATCGTAGGCGCGCGAGAAGTAGTCCAGGTCGGCGACGGACGCGCCGTGGATGACGAGCTGGCCGCCGCGCTGCACGAACACGTCGAGCCAGCCGGCCATCTTCACGCGCTGGTCCACGGACTGCGCGTAGCCCTTGAGGCGCCCGAGCCAGTCGACGGCGCGGCCGCCGTCGGGGGCGGCGACGGAGACGCCGAGGCCCTGGATCCGGGGGGCCTGCCGCTCCCAGAAGTTCAGCTGGAGGTCGCGCTCGTGGCGGAGCGCGGAGTCGAACATGCACTGCGTGGACATGACCCGCCCGGTGCGGATCTCGTCCGCCGTCCGGTTGGACATGAGGGTGACCTCGTAGCCCTTCGCCTGGAGGCCGAGGGCGAGCTGGAGGCCGGACTGCCCGGCCCCCACGACAAGTATCCTGCGCATCTCACGTTCTCAATCTGGGCGGTACGGGCACTACACGGGCACTACCGGCGCTCCGGGCGGTACGGACCGCACCCGGGGCCGACGGGCGGGGTCATGCGGGCGTGGCGTCCAGCGCGTGGCCCACCAGGGTGAGCAGGGACTCGACGACCGTCTCCCGGCGCCGCGCGTCCATGATCACGACGGGTACGTCCGGCGGGATGGTGAGCGCCTCCCGCACGTCCTCCGGCTCGTACTCCTTCGAGCCCTCGAAGTGGTTGACGGCGACGGCGTACGGCAGTCCGCAGCTCTCGAAGTAGTCGAGGGCGGGGAAGCAGTCCCGCAGCCGGCGCGTGTCGGCGAGCACCAGGCCGCCGATGGCGCCGCGCACCAGGTCGTCCCACATGAACCAGAACCGCTCCTGGCCCGGGGTCCCGTACACGTAGAGGACGAGGTCGTCGGCGAGGGTGATCCGGCCGAAGTCCATCGCGACGGTGGTGGTGTTCTTGTCCGGGGTCCCGGTCAGGTCGTCGGTGGGGACGCTGGCCTGGGTCATCACCGCCTCGGTGCGCAGCGGGGTGATCTCGGAGACGGAGGACACGAAGGTGGTCTTGCCGACGCCGAAGCCGCCCGCGACCAGCACCTTGACGGCGACGGGCGCGCGCGAGCGGTCGTACTGCCACGGCTGGACGGGTTCGTCGTCCAGCAGGAGCGCGGTGTCCGGACCAGTGACGGCTTCAGAGACGGCGAAGGCCATCGAGCACCCTTTCCAGCAGCGCGCGTTCGGGGCGGCCGGTGCCGTGCCCGGTGCCGTAGACGCGGATCCGGCCCTGGTCGGCGAGGTCGCTGACGAGGACCCGGACCACGCCGAGCGGCAGCTTCAGCAGTGCGGATATCTCGGCGATGGTCCGCATGCGCCGGCACACCTCGACGATGGCCCGCATCTCGGGCATCCGGTCGGGCGTCTTGGCCGGACCGGCGTCCAGGGTGGCGACGAAGGTCTCCACCAGCAGGACCTGCGCGAAGCGGGTGCGGCCGCCCGTGAGCGAGTACGGGCGGACGCGGGCGGGGCGGCGATCGGCTCCGCGTATCGGCAGCCGGTCGGAGGCCGGACTCCTCACGGGGTGTTCTCCATCGACTGGCGCAGCTCGCTGCGGACTTCGGGGGTCAGGACGTGGCCGGCACGGCCGACGAACAGGGCCATGTGGTAGGCGACGACGCCCATGTCGCAGTCGGGCGTGGCGTGCACACCCAGCAGGGAGCCGTCACTGATCGACATGACGAAGACGGAGCCGTTCTCCATCGCCACCATCGTCTGCTTGACCGAGCCGAACTCCATCAGGGAGGCGGCGCCGGTCGTGAGGCTGCCGAGCCCGGACACGATGGTGGCGAGGTCGGCCGAGGCCCCGCGGGGGCCCTTGGGCCGGCCGCCCTTGCCCGACTCCGGCGCCGCCTCGGAGGAGAGCAGCAGCAGCCCGTCCGAGGAGACCACGGCCACGGAGTTGACCCCGGGCACCTCCTCCACCAGGTCGGTCAGCAGCCACTGCAGGTTGCGGGCCTGGCTGCTCAGTCCGTACGTACTGGGCGCGGTCATGTGCGTGCCTCCTGTGCCGTGTCCCCCTGGTCGGTGTGTCCCTGTCCGTGGGCCTCCTGGGCCCCCGGACCCCCCGGGGTCTGCCGCTGGTCCTGCGCGAGTTCGGCGGCGACGACCCGGCGCCCGTCCTGGGCGCCCTGGTAGAACCCGCCGAGACGGCGACGCAGTTCCTCGGCGTCGACCCGGCGCGGCTCGGGGCGGGCCGCGGCGGGACGTCCGGCGCCGCCGCCGGGGGCGGCCACGGCGCGCGGGGTGCGCTTGGGGAGGCCCTTCGCGGTGACGGCCTCGGTGACGGGCTCGGGGTGGCTGCCCTGGCGGGGGACGAAGCCGTCCCCGGCGTCGGGCGCCCGCCGGTGCCCGCCCTGGTCGGGGTCGGCTGCCGGTGTGCGGCGCGGCAGTCTCGCCTTGCCTGCGGGGGCTCCGGGCGCGGCGTCCGTCCCCGCGGCGGCGTCCCCCTGAGCGGGGTCGCCCGACGCGGGGGCGCCTGCGTCGGCGCCGGCCGTGAAGACCTGGTCGGCCGGGGGCAGCTGCACGTCCTCGAAGGCCCCGGCCGGCGGGACGACGCGGGCGGGCCGGGCCTCGTCCCCGGCGTCCGCGGACTGCGGGTCGGCCGGGTGCGGGGCGGGGTCCGCGTCCAGGCCGACGGCGGCGGCCTTCTTGGTGAAGGCCCGCTCCCCGAAGGCCTCGGCCACGAGGTCCGCGGCGGCGAAGGATCCGGTGTCGTCGGCGTCGAAGTCGTCGGCGTCGAAGCCCGCGGTCTCGAACCCGTCGGCGTCGGCGTCGGCCTCGACGTCGTCGGACCCGTCCGCTTCGAACGCGGCGGTCTCGGACCCGTCGGCCTCCGGCTCGTCGGCGTCGACCGCGGCAGCCCCGGACACTGCGTCGCCGGACACGGCGCCCTGAAGCCCTGCACCGGACTCCGCAGCGTCGGCCCCAACGGCGCCGGCCTGGACCGCGTCGGACACGGCGGCCCGAACCTCGGCGGCACCGGACTCCACAGCGTCGGCCTCAAAGGCGTCGACCGCGGCAGCCCCGGACACTGCGTCGCCGGACACGGCGCCCTGCACCTCGGCGGCACCCGACTCCACGGCGTCAGCCTCGACCGCGTCGGCCTCAACGGCGTCGGCGTCGGCGTCGACCGCGTCGGACACGGCGGCGTCGGCGTCGACCGCGTCGGCCTCGGCGGCGCCGGACCCGGCGGCCTCGGGCTCCACGGCCTCGACCTCGGCGGCCTCTGCTCCGGACCCATCGGCTGCGTCACCGGCGGGCTCCGCGTCGAAGGCCTCGGCCAGCGGGACCACCTTGGCGGTCTCCTCGGGGGCCGGTGCATCGGCCGTGGCCGGGCGCAGCCGGGGCGGGAGGGTGTGCTCGTTGGCCTCGGCGATCACGCCGGGCAGCTGGAGCGCGGGCACGCCGGAGGAGCCCAGGCGGTGGACCGGGGAGGCCGGCGGGGCGTCCGGCAGCAGCGAGGCGGGGATGACGACGACGGCCTCGGTGCCGCCGTGGGCGGCGGTGCGCAGCTCGGCGGTGACGCCGTGGCGCGCCGCGAGGCGTCCGGCGACGTACAGGCCGAGGCCCAGACCGTGCTCGGCCTCGGGCTCCTCGTCGTAGGCCTCGGGCGAGGCGAGGCGGGAGTTCAGGGAGTCGAGCCGGTCCCCGGTGACGCCGATGCCCTCGTCGACGACGGACAGCACCACGTCGCCGGCGTCGGTGATCAGGCCGGAGACCTTCACCTTGGCGTCCGGCGGGGAGAAGGTGGTGGCGTTCTCCAGGAGCTCGGCGACGACGTGCGAGATGTCGTCGGCGGCGTGCCCGGCGACCTGCGTGTAGGAGGGCAGGGTGGTCAGGTCGACGCGCTCGTAGCGCTCGATCTCGCTGACGGCGGCGCGCATGACGTCGACCAGCGGCACGGGCAGGCTCTGCCCGTGGCCGTGTTCCTGTCCGGCGAGGACCAGCAGGTTCTCGTTGTGGCGGCGCATGACCGTGGCGAGGTGGTCCAGCTTGAAGAGGGTGGCGAGCCGGTCCGGGTCGCCTTCCTTGGACTCCAGCTCCTCGATGACGGCGAGCTGGCGCTCGACGAGGCCCAGGGTGCGCAGCGAGAGGGAGACCGAGGTGGTCGACATGACGCGGCGGTGCTCCTCCAGCCCCGCGCGCAGTTCCGCCAGCTCCTTCTCCAGGGCCTTGCGGCCGGCGGCGGTCTCCTTCTCCAGGGCCTCGCGGCCGGAGGTGAGGGCCTCGTTGCGGCCGATGAGCCGGCGCCGGTCGGCGTCGAGTCCGGCGACCTTGGTGTGGAGGGCGACGGTCTGCTCGCGGACCGCGTTGAGGTGCCGGACGACCTCGGCGAACTCGTCGTTGCGGCCGGTGAAGCGCACCGGCTCCTGGGCGCCCTCGGGGGTCGCCAGCCGTTCGGCGCCGCGGCGCAGTACGGACAGGGGCCGGGTCAGGGAGCGGGCGACGGCGGTGGAGAAGCCGACGACGAAGAGGAAGAGGACGCCGAGTCCGGCGACCATCAGCTCCAGGCGGGTCACGTCGTCGTCGCGCAGGGTGGCGAGGGCGGTGGCCCGCTGGCCGGCGAGGGTGGCTTCGACGGAGCGCATGCGGTCGAGGCGGGCGGTCAGCGCGGCGGCGAGGGCGGCCGGGTCGGTGGCCTTGCGTTCGGCGGGGGTCAGCGTGGGCCGCTCGGTGAGCCGCTTGAGCTGGTCCTCGGCGCTCTTGACCTCGGGGCCGGTGACGGTGGCGGCGAGGGTCTGGCGGACGTCGGGGCGCGCGGCGCGCGCGAAGTCGTCGAGGGCGGCCTGCTCGCGTACGCGGGAGCGCTGTGCGGCGGCGCTGAGCTCGTCGGCGGCGGCGTTGCCCGGGGCCTGTTCGGCGCGGGGGACGGCCAGCGCGGCGAGCAGCAGCCCGCGGGTGGCGGAGGCCTGGTCCACGGCCTGGCTCAGCGGGGCCATGGGGCGGGTGAAGGCGAGGGCGGCGTCGGCGCGGGGCGGGGTGAGCTCGGCGAGCCGGTCGCCGGGCGCGAGGAGTTCGGTGAGGACGCCGGCGTAGGCCTGCTGGGCGGCCACGGCGGTGCCCTTGCCGTCGACGGCCTCGGCGCGGGCGGCCTTGATGTGGCCGAGGGCGCGGGCGAGGTCCTCGTCGGCCTCCGGGCGGAGTTCGGCGAGCTGCCGGTCGGTGCGCGCGGTGCGCTCGTCGACGGGGGCCTTGGCGTTGCCGGGGCGGCCCTTGGCCACGTACTCGACGACGGCGTCGCGCTCGTCGCCGAGGAGGTGGACGAGGGTGAGGGCGTGCTGTGTCTGCTCGGCGAGGGTGACGAGTCGCTGGGAGTCGTCCAGTTCCCTGGTGGCGGAGACGACGGCGGGGGTGCCGGCCGCGAGGACGGTGAGTCCGGCGACTGCTACTCCGACGACCAGCCTGCTGCGGACGCGGACGCGTCGTCCTGCGTTGGCGGGTCCGTCGGCGCTGGCGGTGCCGTTCTTCCGAGACCGCTTCTTCTGCACCGGTGCTCGCAATCCTGTACGTGAGGTCGTGCTCGTCTACTCGTGTGGCCGAGGTAACGGCCGGTCAACAAGTAAACGCCCCCTGCCCCCTCGTACCGCCTCAGACCTTCGCAGTGTGTTGGGAGGAGAGCCGCACATCGCCCACCCGGCCACTCGAAGGAGTGAACATCACGGAGGAGTGGCCGACCAACTCGGGCACGGCGTGCCAGGGGCCCTCCTTGGACGGGTGGTTGAAGGTCGGGGCGGGCTTTGGCAATATGCCCGCCCACACTTACCGGCAGTACCCGTTCCGGTATTGGTCCGCACCTTCCCGGCACCAAAGGGCCCCGGTGGGCAGAATGTCCCCATGCACATCGACCTCGCCTCGGCCCCCGGAACTGCGGAACGCCCCAACGAGGACTGGGTGTCGGCGTCGACACCTGCGGCGGGAGGGGGTGTTGTGGTCGTCCTGGACGGGGTCACCCCGCCGCGCGGGGACGACGGGTGCGCGCACGGAGTGCCCTGGTTCACCACCCGGCTGGGCGGCCGATTGACCGAACTGTCCGGATCGCGGCGGGACATGCCGCTCGACCGGATCCTGGCGCGGGCCATCGAGGACACGGCCGACGCGCACCGTGAAACCTGTGACCTTTCTCACGTCCGCACCCCGCAGGCGACGGTGGTGATGGCGCGCTGGGACGCGGCCTGCGTGGAGCACCTCGTGCTGTCGGACTCCGTGCTCCTGCTGCGGGCGCCGGGCGGCGGGGTCACGGCGGTGCTCGACGACCGGCTGGACCGGATCCCGCACGGGGTGCGCGGCTCGGTGGCGGCGACGGACGCGCTGCGCAACGCCGAGGGCGGGTTCTTCACGGCCGCGGCGGACCCGTCGGTGGCGGCGCGGGCGGTCACCGGGCGCACCCCGCGCGAGCAAGTGGGGGCGCTGGCCGCGCTGACGGACGGGGCGAGCCGGTGGACGGACACGTTCGGGGAGGGCGACTGGGCGGCCTGTCTGGACGTGCTGCGCGGGGAGGGGGCGCGGGGGCTGATCGGGCGGGTCCGGGCCCTCGAGTCCGATCCGCTGCGCCCGCCGGCCCGCCACAAGCGGCACGACGACGCCTCGGCGGTCTACGCGGAGCTGTGAGACGGGGCCGGGGGCCGCTCCGGGCGGGTGCTACTCCTCGCCGGAGTTCAGCTGGTTCAGCAGCCGGGCCAGCTCGGCGACCTCGCCGCGGTCCCAGTCGGCCAGCTTGCGCATGTACTGCTCGCGCCGGGCCCCCCGTACGCGCAGGAAGCGCTCCCGGCCCTCGTCCGTGAGGCCGACGAGGAAGGCGCGGCCGTCGGCGGGGTCCGGCTCGCGCGCGACCAGGCCCAGCAGCTCCAGGGCGCGCAGCTGCCGGCTCATCGTGGCCTTGCCGACGCCGAAGTAGGCGGCCAGCTCGGTGGCCCGCTGGCGGCCGGCGGCCTCCAGGCGGACGAGCAGCCCGTACGCGGCGGGCTCCAGCTCCGGGTGCAGGGCGCGGGCCATCTCGCCGGAGGAGGCGCGGGCGCGCCGAAGGAAGACGGACAGCTCCCGCTCCAGGGCGAGGAACTCCTGGTCTTCGCTGCCGTGCACGTGCCGCTCCCATCGGTGATGGGGGTGCGAGCCTGGCACCCCTGTACGGGTCCAGTATTTCGCAGGTGGTGTGCCGCGGGCCCGGGGCCCCGCCGATGCGGGGTCCCGGGCCTGCGGTGACGCTGCGCCGCCGGTCAGGCGGCCTTGGTGAAGGAGACCACCGCAGGGGCGAGGGCGAGCTCCAGCACCTGGCGCACGTCGGTCACCGGGTGCACCTCCAGCCCCTCCAGCACCTCGCTGGGGACGTCGTCCAGGTCGGCCTCGTTGCGCTTCGGGATGATCACGGTGGTCAGCCCGGCCCGGTGGGCGGCGAGCAGCTTCTGCTTGACCCCGCCGATGGGCAGCACCCGCCCGGTCAGCGAGACCTCGCCGGTCATGGCCACGTCCGTGCGGACCTGGCGGCCGGAGAGCAGGGAGGCCAGCGCGGTGGTCATGGTGATGCCCGCGCTCGGTCCGTCCTTGGGGACGGCTCCCGCCGGGAAGTGGATGTGCACGCCCCGGTCCTTCAGATCGGCGACCGGGAGCTCCAGCTCCGCGCCGTGCGAGCGCAGGAAGCTGAGCGCGATCTGCGCCGACTCCTTCATGACGTCGCCCAGCTGCCCGGTCAGGGTCAGTCCGGCGGCCCCCGTCTCGGGGTCGGCCAGGGAGGCCTCGACGAAGAGCACGTCGCCGCCGGCTCCGGTCACGGCGAGGCCCGTGGCCACGCCGGGGACCGCCGTGCGCCGCTCGGCCGGGTCCTGGGCGGACTCCGGCACGTGGTGCGGGCGCCCGATCAGGCCGCGCAGCTCGCCCGCGCCGATGGAGAACGGGAACTCCCGCTCGCCCAGCTCGTGCTGCGAGGCGACCTTGCGCAGCAGCCGCGCGATGGACCGCTCCAGGGTGCGCACGCCCGCCTCGCGGGTGTACTCCCCCGCGAGCTTGCGCAGGGCGTCCTCCTCCAGGACCACCTCGTCGGCGGCGAGGCCGGCGCGCTCCAGCTGGCGGGGCAGCAGGTGGTCGCGGGCGATGACGACCTTCTCGTCCTCGGTGTAGCCGTCGAGGCGCACCAGCTCCATCCGGTCGGCCAGGGCCTCCGGGATGGCCTCCAGCACGTTCGCGGTGGCCAGGAAGACCACGTCGCTCAGGTCGAGCTCGACCTCCAGGTAGTGGTCGCGGAAGGTGTGGTTCTGCGCCGGGTCCAGTACCTCCAGCAGGGCCGCGGCGGGGTCGCCGCGGAAGTCGGAGCCGACCTTGTCGATCTCGTCGAGGAGCACGACCGGGTTCATGGACCCGGCCTCCTTGATCGCCCGTACGATCCGGCCCGGCAGGGCGCCGACGTAGGTGCGGCGGTGGCCGCGGATCTCGGCCTCGTCCCGGACGCCGCCGAGGGCGACGCGGACGAAGGTGCGGCCCATGGCGTGGGCCACGCTCTCCCCGAGCGAGGTCTTGCCGACTCCGGGGGGCCCGACCAGCGCGAGCACGGCGCCGCCGCGCCGTCCGCCGATGACGCCCATCCCCCGCTCGCCGCGCCGCTTGCGCACGGCGAGGTACTCGGTGATGCGGTCCTTCACGTCGTCCAGCCCGGCGTGCTCGGCGTCGAGCACGGCCCGCGCGCCGCGGATGTCGTAGCTGTCCTCGCTGCGCTCGTTCCAGGGCAGCTCCAGGACGGTGTCGAGCCAGGTGCGGATCCAGGAGCCCTCGGGGCTCTGGTCGCTGGAGCGCTCCAGCTTGTCGACCTCCTTGAGGGCGGCCTCGCGCACCTTCTCGGGCAGGTCGGCGGCCTCGACGCGGGCGCGGTAGTCGTCGGACTCCTCGCCCTCCTTCTCCCCGCCCAGCTCGCGCAGCTCCTTGCGGACGGCCTCCAGCTGGCGGCGGAGCAGGAACTCGCGCTGCTGCTTCTCGACGCCGTCCTGGACGTCCTTGGCGATGGACTCGGCGACGTCCTGCTCGGCGAGGTGGTCGCCGAGCGCCTTGACGGCGAGCCGCAGCCGGGCGACCGGGTCGACGGTCTCCAGCAGTTCGACCTTCTGGGCCACGGTCAGGAACGGCGAGTAGCCGGAGTTGTCGGCGAGCGCCGACACGCCCTCGATCTGCTGCACCCGGTCCACGACCTGCCAGGCGCCGCGCTTCTTGAGCCAGCTGGTGGCGAGGGCCTTGTACTCCTTGACGAGCTCGGCGACCGATCCGGGCAGCGGGTCGGGCACCTTCTCCTCGACGCTCTCCCCCTCGACCCAGAGCGCCGCCCCGGGCCCGGTGGTCCCGGCGCCGATCCGGACGCGTCCGCGCCCGCGGATCAGCGCCCCGGGATCGCCGTCGGAGAGCCGCCCGACCTGCTCGACGGTCCCCAGCACGCCGATCCCGGCGTACTTCCCGTCGACCCGTGGCACGAGCAGCACCCGGGGCTTCCCGCTGCCCCGCGCGGCCTGCGCGGCCTCGACGGCCGCGCGCACCTCGGCGTCGGACAGGTCCAGCGGGACGACCATCCCGGGCAGCACGACCTCGTCGTCGAGCGGCAGCACGGGCAGGGTGAGCGTTACGGACGTCGAAGCCATGATCTTCCCTCCGGCAGTGAAGTTGAGCTATGCCGACTCAATGCTTCTGCGCCCGGCAATGTTCCCCAACTGGCGTTCGCCGGGGGCGAACAGCTGCGCGGCTCCGTCAACGACCCGCCCGGCCCTTCGAGGTGGAGGTCGATGCCGTTCTCGACGAGGACCGGGAGGCGCCGGTCAGGAGGCGGCGACGCGGATGTCGCCCGAGCTGGTGCGCACCTTGATGCTCGACGGGGCGCCGGGGGTGTCGGCCAGGGAGAGGTGACGGGTCCCGGCGGAGGTTTCGGTGGACAGTGCGTAGGGGCCCTGCGGGGCCGTCACGGCGACGTCGCCGGAGCTGGTGGTGACGGACACCGAGGCCGGGGCCTTGGCGAAGCCGGCCTCGACGTCCCCGGAGCTGGCCCGGAACTCGGCCCCGGCCCCTTCCAGGCCGGTGGCGGTGATCCGCCCCGAGGAGGTGCGGACCTTCACCGGGCCGGTGATCCGCTCGGCGCGGACGTCTCCGGAGGAGGAGGTCAGGTCGGCCCGGGCGACGCCCTTGACGGTGATGTCGCCGCTGCTGCTCTCGACCCGTATCCGGGCCGCCGCCGGCACCTCCAGGCGGTAGTCGATCCAGCAGTCGTCCCCGCAGCCGTCGCTGAAGGTCAGCACCCCGCCCGAGACCCGCTGCCCGGGCGTGGGCGCTTCGGCGCCCCGGTAGTGGACGACCCGGTGGACGGCGACCCCGGGGCCGGAGCCGGGGGCCACCTCGACGTCACCGCTGCGGACGCCCGTCAGCTCCACCGCCGTGACCGCCTCGGTGACGGTGGCGTCGGCGTCGGCGGTCTTCGCCGGGCCCACCCCCGTCAGGGCGCAGCCGGACAGCAGGAGGGCGGCCCCGAGGGCCGTGACGACGAGGCGGGTCGACGTGGTGTGAGGTGCCATACCGGGAGTCTGCCCAGCGGGCGGCCCGGTTGCGCGGGTGCAGGCATCCGAACCGGGGGTGGAGCCAGCCCCACCCCCGCCCCTGCCCCGGTCCCCGCCCCGCCCCCGCGGCCGGGCGCCGCTCAGCCCCCGGTCGCCACCGGCCGGTCCGAGGGCGCGCCCCACTCGCTCCACGAGCCGTCGTACACCGCGGTCCGCCCGTACCCGGCCAGGGTCGCCCCCAGGGCGAGCACGCAGGCCGTGACGCCGGAGCCGCAGCTGAAGTAGAGCCGCTCCCGCCCCGGCGCCAACGCCTCGAAGGCCGCGCGGAGTTCGCCGGCCGGACGCATCAGGCCCCCCGGCCCCTGGAGTTCGCCGAACGGCAGGTTGAGCGCGCCCGGCATGTGGCCGCCGCGCAGCCCCGGCCGGGGCTCGGGCGCGGTACCGGCGAAGCGCTCCCGGGTCCGGGCGTCGAGCACGGCGGCGGCCGGGTCGGCGAGGGCCCCGGCGACGGTGTCGGCGTCCACGAGCAGCCCGGGGCGGAGCCGGGCGGTGAAGGAGCCGCGCGGGCCGTCGTACACCGCCGGGGCCGCCTCGACGGGCAGCCCGGCGGCGGTCCAGGCCGGCAGGCCGCCGTCGAGCACGGCGGCGCGGTCGAAGCCCGTGGCGCGCAGCATCCACCAGGCGCGGGCGCTGGAGTAGATCCCGGCGGCGTCGTAGACGACCACGGTGTCGGTGTCGTCGACGCCGAGCCCCCGCACGGCCTCCTCGAACGCCGCGGCCGCCGGCATGGTGTGCGGGGCGGGGGCGGTGTGGTCGGAGAGGTCGCCGTCCAGGTCGAAGGGGCGGGCCCCGGGGATCCTCGCGGGTGCGCCCCGGTGCGCCCCGACGGAGGCGTCGAACACCACGACCCGGCCGAGGTGCGCGGCGAGCCAGTCGGCGGTGACCAGGGGTCCGGGTATCGGGGGGACGGGCATGCGGGGCCTCCGGGGCGGCGTCGGGCACGGTCTGCCGCCCATCCTGGCGCACCCGCACGGCCGGTGGGGCCGTCGGGCCCGGGTCAGCCGCACCCGCACGGCCGTTGGGGCCGTCGGGCCCGGGTCAGCCGCACCCGCCCCGCCGCGCGTACACCGCCACCCTCGCCCCCTGGACCCCGGTGACCGAGCAGCGGTCGAACGAGGCCGCCAGGGTGTCGCGCTTGACCGCCTCCGCCGGGTACGGGTCCAGCGGCTGGTCCGCGGGGTCCAGCAGGGCCACCACCCGGGCGGAGTCCAGCAGCGCCCGCCGGATCCGGTCCGGGGGGAGCTCCGTGCCGTGGAGGGTGTGCGAGGCGGTCGGGGCGCCGGCCAGGGCCACGTCGCGCAGCCCCCCGTACACCCGGGGCGAGGACAGCAGCCACTCCCGCCGCCGCGCGGGCAGGAACAGCACCGCGTCCCCCGGGCGGGCCTCCTCCCGGACCACCGCCGCGACGGCGAGGACGTCGTCCCTGCGGCTCTCGGGGGTCCGCAGCCACGCCGACCACACCGCCGCCGGCACCAGCAGCAGGGCCGCCGCCGGCCAGGGCGCCCACCGCCGCACCCCGGACGCCCGCACCTGCGCCAGCCGCGCCCCCGCCGACAGGGCGAGCCCGCCCAGGGCGTACAGGACGTACCGGTCGACGTACCAGGGGTGCACCAGCGAGACCGCCATCAGCAGCCCCGGCGGCAGCAGGGCCAGCGGAACGGCGACCCGGACGAGCTCCGGCGCGGCTCCCGCGCCGCGGGCCGGCAGCAGCACGGCCGCCACCAGCACCCCGTACGCCGCCCAGTCCTGCCAGCCGGGCCGCCCCAGCCAGCCCAGCTGCCGGCCCGCCTGCCCGGCGCTCACCACCACAAGGGGCAGCAGCCCGGCGGCGACCGCCGCGGCCGCCCACCGCCAGCCCCGCGCGCGCCAGGCGCAGCAGCCGTGCGCGAGCAGCGCCAGCGCGGCGAACTCGTGCAGCCAGCAGCCCGCCAGCAGCACCACCGCGTAGGCGGCCCACCACCGCCGCAGCATCAGGTACGTCGCCCAGGCCACGGCGGCCGCGACCAGGGCGTACGAGCGCCCTTCCTGCCCGTACATCTGCACCGGCGGGAGCAGGACGTAGACGGTGCCCGCCCCCAGCGCGGCCCGCGGCCCCGCCAGCCGGTGCGCCGCGGCCGCCACGCCCCCGGCGGCGAGGGCCGTCCCCGCCACGGACGGCAGCCGCAGCGCCCACAGGCCCGGGCCGCCGGCGTCCCCCGCGAGGGGGAACGCCGCGAACACGGCGTGCATCACCCCGTAGTACAGCCCGTGCACCGCGTCGACCTGCCCGAGCAGGTCCCGGAGCTGCCCGGCCGGCCGGTGCGCGACCTGCCAGGTGGTGGATTCGTCCCGCCACATGCTGCCGGGGCCCGGTCCCCGCTCCAGCCCCCACAGGCCGAGGAGGAGGACGGCGAGCAGGGGCGGGAACCAGCGCCAGGGGGCCATGCGGTGGATGACGTCCTCCGGGGTGCTTTCCGTGGCGGTTCGGGGCCTCCATACTCGGGGGCGGTACCGGTGACCCGCTGGAGGTGGGGCGTGCGAGCGATGCGAGCGGCCGGGGCCGCGGCGGCGGTGCTGCTCGCCGCGGTGTCCCTGGCGGGGTGCGGCCACGACGGCTCCCCGGGCGGCCCTGCGCCGGCGGGGGCCACGGCAGCCGTCCCCACCGCGCCCGCGGCGACCGGCCCGGGGCCCACGCCGAGCGCACCGCCCGCCACCCGCGCGACGGCGACCGCCCCCGGCAGCGCGCGGCCCACCGCCGACCCGTCCACCGAGCGCCTGCTGCGCGTCACCCGCAGCGGCGGTTTCGCGGGCCGGACGCGCACCCTGCTCGTCAACGGCGACGGCTCCTGGACCCTCCTGGGCGGGCAGGACGAGGACCTGCGCAAGGGCCGTCTCGCCCCGGCGGAACTGGAGGACCTGCGCACCGCGCTGCGGGAGGCGGACTTCGCGCACCTGCCCCGCACCGCGACCGCCGATCCGCCGGTCTACGACGGGTTCACGTACTCCTTCGTCCACGGCGGATTCGAGGTGGCGGCCGACCAGACGGCACTGCCGCCGGCCCTGTCCCGGGTGCTGGCGGCCCTCCCCGGATTCGACTCCGCCTGAGGAATCCGGGATGAATCTCTGATTCCGCATGGTGTCCGGTCCTGTCCGAACCCTCCATGGCCGCAGCCCGGTGCCTCCTCTACGCTGCACCCCAGCCATCACGCGGATCATCAGGGGCGGGACATGGAACAGACACACACCCACAACGGCGCCGCGGCCACCCCAGGTGCCCAGCGGCGCGTGCTGGTGGTCGAGGACGACCGCACCATCGCCGACGCCATCGCGGCCCGGCTGCGCGCCGAGGGCTTCCAGGTGCAGACCGCCTACGACGGACCGGCCGCCGTCGCGTCGGCCGAGAGCTGGCTGCCCGAGCTGCTGGTGCTGGACGTCATGCTGCCCGGGTTCGACGGGCTGGAGGTGTGCCGGCGGGTGCAGGCGCAGCGGCCCGTCCCGGTGCTGATGCTGACGGCCCGGGACGACGAGACCGACATGCTGGTCGGCCTGGGGGTCGGGGCGGACGACTACATGACGAAGCCGTTCTCCATGCGCGAGCTGGCCGCGCGGGTGCACGTGCTGCTGCGCCGGGTGGAGCGGGCCACGCAGGCCGCGACCGCCCCGCGCGGGGCGACGCTGCGGCTGGGGGACCTGGAGATCGACCACGCCCAGCGGCGGGTGCGGGTGCAGGCGGAGGACGTGCACCTGACGCCGACCGAGTTCGACCTGCTGGTGTGCCTGGCGGGGACCCCGCGGGCGGTGCTGTCGCGGGAGCAGCTGCTGGCGGAGGTGTGGGACTGGGCCGACGCGTCGGGCACCCGCACCGTCGACAGCCACATCAAGGCCCTGCGCCGGAAGATCGGCGCGGAGCGGATCCGTACGGTCCACGGCGTCGGGTACGCCCTGGAGACCCCGGCGCAGGCGTGAGCGGCGGACGCCCCGAGGGGAGGCTCCGGCCGTTCTCGCCGTTCTCGATCAAGACCAAGCTGGGCACGCTCGTCGTGGTCTCGGTGTTCATCACCACCGGGCTGCTGATGGTGGCGCTGCGCACGGCCACGGAGCTGCGGTTCATCACGGTCTTCTCGGTGATCGCCTCGATGCTGATCACCCAGTTCGTGGCGCACGGCCTGACGGCGCCGCTGGACGAGATGACGAGGGTCGCCCGGGCCGTCTCGCACGGGGACTACACCCGCCGGGTGCGCGGGGCCGGGCGCCGGGACGAGCTGGGCGACCTGGCGTCGACGATCAACCGGATGGCCGACGATCTGGAGGCCGAGGACAGGCACCGTCGAGAGCTGGTCGCGAACGTCTCGCACGAGCTCCGCACTCCGATCGCGGGGCTGCGGGCGGTCCTGGAGAACGTGGTGGACGGGGTCTCGGAGGCCGATCCGGAGACCATGCGGACGATGCTGAAGCAGGCGGAGCGGCTCGGCCGGCTGGTGGAGACGCTGCTGGACCTGTCGCGGGTGGACAACGGGGTGGTGCCGCTGAAGGCGCGCCGCTTCGAGGTGTGGCCGTACCTGTCGGGGGTGCTGAAGGAGTCGGGGCTGGCGGCCGCGGGGCGGCCGGGGCTGTCTTCCGGTTCGGGTGGGCACACCCGCAACGACGTGCACCTCCACTTGGACGTGCATCCTCCGGAGCTGACCGCGTACGCGGACGCGGAGCGGCTGCACCAGGTGGTGGCCAACCTGATCGACAACGCCGTGAAGCACAGCCCGGCGCACGGCCGGGTCACGGTCCGGGCGCGGTCGGGCGACACGCCCGGGAGCCTGGCGCTGGAGGTCGTGGACGAGGGGCCGGGGATTCCGGAGGCGGAGCGGCACCGGGTCTTCGAGCGGTTCAACCGGGGCTCGGCGCGCGGCGGCGACGGGGGCACCGGGCTGGGGCTGGCGATCGCCCGCTGGGCCGTCGGCCTGCACGGAGGGGAGATCCGCGTGGCCGAATCGTCACGTGGTTGCCGAATCCTTGTCACCCTTCCGGGCAGCTCGCCGGTGCTGTCTTGACGTAGGGTTCGAGTGGGAAGGACATGATCTCGGCCACACGTGCCCGAGGTCGTCAGGGGTGCGAGGCCACGGGGGTCGCAACCTGGCTGCCGCCTACCCGAACCACGCTTGTTTCCCGCCATTCCACGTGGCGAAACCCGCCGTTCGGTGTGACCTGCGCGACGGAAGTCCCGCCCGGCCTGCATTGCACCGCCGGGGAGGCGTAGCCTTTATTCCCGCTGTCCATACCTTGTGAAGCGGAAGAGGGCGGTTGCCGCCGTGTCGCCACAGTCCCCCAGTAACCCGAGCACCACGACCGACGCAGCAGAGGGCGGGAAGACCCCTGCCTCAGGCTTCGGCGCGAATGAGTGGCTCGTCGACGAGATCTATCAGCAGTACCTCCAGGACCCGAACTCGGTCGACCGGGCCTGGTGGGACTTCTTCGCCGACTACCAGCCGGGGGGCGCTGCCGCTCCGGTGAAGGCGGACGGTCCCGAGAAGTCCGCGACGACGGATGGCGCCTCCGCACAGGCCGCCACCGCCCCCGTCGCGCGCCCGCAGGCCGCCGACGCCGCCACGGGGGCGGCGCCCGCCGCGCCTGCCCCCGCCGCGACCACACCCGTGTCAGCTCCTTCCCCTGCTCCTGCCACCCCCTCTGGTGCCCCTGCTGTGACTGTCACCTCCCAGGCCCCGGCCGCCGCACCGGCCGCGCCCGCCCCTCAGGCCGCGGCTCCGGCCGCCACCACCCCGGCTCAGAAGGCCGCGCCCGCCACCGAGGCCCCCCAGGGCCCCGAGCTGGTGACGCTCCGCGGCCCCGCGGCCGCCGTGGCCAAGAACATGAACGCCTCGCTGGAGGTGCCGACGGCCACGTCCGTGCGCGCCGTCCCGGTGAAGCTGCTGTTCGACAACCGCATCGTCATCAACAACCACCTCAAGCGCGCCCGCGGTGGGAAGATCTCCTTCACCCACCTCATCGGCTACGCGATGGTGCAGGCCATCAAGGCCATGCCGTCGATGAACCACTCCTTCCAGGAGAAGGACGGCAAGCCGACCCTGGTCAAGCCGGAGCACGTGAACTTCGGCCTCGCGATCGACCTGGTGAAGCCGAACGGCGACCGCCAGCTCGTCGTCGCCGGCATCAAGAAGGCCGAGACCCTGAACTTCTTCGAGTTCTGGCAGGCCTACGAGGACATCGTCCGCCGCGCCCGCGTCGGCAAGCTGACGATGGACGACTTCACCGGCGTCACGGTCTCCCTGACCAACCCCGGCGGCCTGGGCACCGTCCACTCCGTGCCCCGCCTGATGCCCGGACAGTCGGTCATCATGGGCGTCGGCTCCATGGACTACCCCGCCGAGTTCCAGGGCACCTCGCAGGACACCCTGAACAAGCTGGGCATCTCCAAGGTCATGACCCTGACCTCGACCTACGACCACCGGGTCATCCAGGGTGCGGCCTCCGGCGAGTTCCTGCGCGTCGTCGCGAACTTCCTCCTCGGCGAGAACGGCTTCTACGACAGCGTCTTCGAGTCGCTGCGGATCCCGTACGAGCCGGTCCGCTGGATGCGCGACATCGACGCGTCCCACGACGACGACGTCACGAAGGCCGCCCGCGTCTTCGAGCTGATCCACTCCTACCGGGTCCGCGGCCACGTCATGGCCGACACCGACCCGCTGGAGTACAAGCAGCGCAAGCACCCCGACCTCGACATCACCGAGCACGGCCTCACCCTGTGGGACCTGGAGCGCGAGTTCGCGGTCGGCGGCTTCGCCGGCAAGTCGATGATGAAGCTGCGCGACATCCTCGGCGTGCTGCGCGACTCGTACTGCCGCACCACCGGCGTCGAGTTCATGCACATCCAGGACCCGAAGCAGCGCCGCTGGATCCAGGACCGCATCGAGCGCGCGCACTCCAAGCCCGAGCGCGAGGAGCAGCTGCGCATCCTGCGCCGCCTGAACGCGGCGGAGGCCTTCGAGACCTTCCTGCAGACGAAGTACGTCGGCCAGAAGCGCTTCTCGCTGGAGGGCGGCGAGTCCGTCATCCCGCTGCTCGACGCCGTCATCGACTCGGCCGCCGAGGCCCGCCTCGACGAGGTCGTCATCGGCATGGCCCACCGCGGCCGCCTGAACGTCCTGGCGAACATCGTCGGCAAGTCGTACGCGCAGATCTTCCGCGAGTTCGAGGGCAACCTCGACCCGAAGTCCATGCACGGCTCCGGCGACGTCAAGTACCACCTGGGCGCCGAGGGCACCTTCACGGGCCTGGACGGGGAGCAGATCAAGGTCTCGCTCGTCGCCAACCCCTCGCACCTGGAGGCCGTGGACCCGGTCCTGGAGGGTGTCGCCCGCGCCAAGCAGGACGTCATCGGCAAGGCCGGCACGGACTTCACCGTCCTGCCCGTCGCCCTGCACGGCGACGCCGCGTTCGCCGGCCAGGGCGTGGTCGCCGAGACGCTGAACATGTCGCAGCTGCGCGGCTACCGCACCGGCGGCACCGTCCACGTCGTCATCAACAACCAGGTCGGCTTCACCGCCGCCCCGGAGTCCTCGCGTTCGTCGATGTACGCGACCGACGTGGCCCGCATGATCGAGGCGCCGATCTTCCACGTGAACGGCGACGACCCGGAGGCCGTGGTCCGCGTCGCGCGGCTCGCCTTCGAGTTCCGCCAGGCGTTCAACAAGGACGTCGTGATCGACCTCATCTGCTACCGCCGCCGCGGTCACAACGAGTCGGACAACCCGGCGTTCACGCAGCCGCTGATGTACGACCTGATCGACAAGAAGCGCTCGGTGCGCAAGCTGTACACCGAGTCCCTCATCGGTCGCGGCGACATCACGCTGGAAGAGGCGGAGCAGGCGCTCCAGGACTTCCAGGGCCAGCTGGAGAAGGTCTTCGCGGAGGTCCGCGAGGCCGCCACGCAGCCCGCGGGCGCCGCCGTCGCGCCGGCGCAGACCGCCCAGGAGTTCCCGGTCTCGGTGAACACCGCGATCTCGCAGGACGTCGTCAAGCGGATCGCCGAGTCCCAGGTCAACATCCCCGAGGGCCACACGGTCCACCCGCGTCTGCTGCCGCAGCTGCAGCGCCGCGCGGCGATGATCGACGACGGCACCATCGACTGGGGCATGGGCGAGACCCTGGCCTTCGGCTCGCTGCTGATGGAGGGCACCCCGGTCCGCCTGTCCGGCCAGGACTCCCGCCGCGGCACCTTCGGCCAGCGTCACGCGGTCCTCATCGACCGGGAGACCGGCAAGGACTACACGCCGCTGCAGTACCTGTCGGACGACCAGGCCCGCTACAACGTCTACGACTCGCTGCTCTCCGAGTACGCGGCCATGGGCTTCGAGTACGGCTACTCGCTGGCCCGCCCGGACGCGCTCGTGCTGTGGGAGGCCCAGTTCGGTGACTTCGTCAACGGCGCGCAGACCGTCGTCGACGAGTTCATCTCCTCGGCCGAGCAGAAGTGGGGCCAGACCTCCGGCGTCACGCTCCTGCTGCCGCACGGCTACGAGGGCCAGGGCCCGGACCACTCGTCCGCCCGCCCGGAGCGCTTCCTGCAGATGTGCGCGCAGGACAACATGACGGTCGCGATGCCGACCCTGCCGTCGAACTACTTCCACCTGCTGCGCTGGCAGGTCCACAACCCGCACCACAAGCCGCTCATCGTCTTCACCCCGAAGTCGATGCTGCGCCTGAAGGCCGCGGCGTCGAAGGCGGAGGAGTTCACGAGCGGTACCTTCCGTCCGGTCATCGGGGACACCACGGTCGACCCGAACGCCGTCCGCAAGGTCGTCTTCTGCGCGGGCAAGGTCTACTACGACCTGGAGGCCGAGCGGGAGAAGCGCGGCATCACCGACACCGCGATCATCCGCATCGAGCGGCTGTACCCGCTGCCGGGCGCGGAACTCCAGGCGGAGATCGCCAAGTTCCCGAACGCGGCGAAGTACATCTGGGCCCAGGAGGAGCCGGCGAACCAGGGTGCGTGGCCGTTCATCGCGCTGAACCTGATCGACCACCTCGACCTGGCGGTCGGCGCGGACATCCCGGCGGGCGAGCGCCTGCGGCGCATCTCGCGTCCGCACGGCTCGTCCCCGGCGGTGGGCTCCGCGAAGCGCCACCAGGCGGAGCAGCAGCTGCTGATGAACGAGGTCTTCGAGGCGTAGTCGCCACCGCGACCCGCACGGAGGAGGAAGGCCCGGTCCCCCAGGAGGGGGGCCGGGCCTTCCGGCGTCCGCTACGGCTGCGGTTCGAAGTCCCAGTAGGGGCGCGTCTGCTGGCGGGCCGAGACCGTGTGGACGTGCTGGGGGCCCAGGGTGCGGGTGAGGGCCTTGAGGCCGGCGTCCTCGTGTTTGGCGGCCTCCGCGTCCTCCCGAACCGAGCGCAGGTCGGCGGCCAGGGCGATCTGGGCGCTGAGGGCCATGGGGTGGTCGGGGCCGAGGACCTGTTCGGTGGCGCGCAGGGTCTCGCGGCTGAGGTCCAGGGCGGAGTCCAGGCGGCCGGTGATGTTGCGGTGACCGGTGGCGTTGAGGGCGCAGCCCAGGGTCCAGGGGTGGCGGTCGCCGAGTGCGCCGCGCATGCCGACCAGGGCCTGTTCGGCCAGGCTCAGGGCCTCGGCGCGTTCGCCCTGGGCGCGCAGGACCAGGCCGAGGTTGCCGACCGTGCCGATGCTGTACGGGTGGGCGAGGCCCAGCTGTGACTGGTAGCCGCGGACGACCTCCTCGGAGATCCGGCGGGCCTCCTCGATGTCCCCGTACTCGCGCAGGTAGGTGGCGTAGTCGGAGGCGACCATCAGGGTCCAGGGGAACTCGGCGCCGAACACGCGGGTGGAGCGTTCCAGGACGCTGCGCAGGCGGGCGCCGGCGCCGGGGATGTCGCCGGTGCGGCGCAGGCACTGGCCGAGGTTGTGTTCGGCGCGCAGGGTCTGCGGGTGGTTGGCGCCGAGGACCTGGACGTGCAGTTTGAGGCCCTGTTCCTGGCGGGCGAGCGCCTCGCGGTAGCGGCCCATCAGGCGCAGGCCCATGGCGCAGCCGATGCCGGAGGAGAGCGTGGCGATGTGCCGGACGCGCAGCACGCGTTCGCGGCGGCGCAGGGTGTCCAGGTCGGTGTCGTAGGCCTCCTGGTAGCGGCCGAGCAGGCGCAGGGCGACGGCGACGTTGTTCTGGGCGTTGAGGGTGGTGGAGTCGTCCTCGCCGAGGAGTTCGCGGTAGCTGGCGAAGGCGTGTTCCAGGAGGGTGCGGGCCTGGTCGAACTTGGCGGTGCTGAGCAGGACGCCCGCGTAGGTGCTGGTGGCGCGGAGGGTCTCCAGGTCGCGTTCGCCGCGTTCGGCGACGAGCCGGTCGGCGACCTGGCGGGCGAGGGCCTCGGCCCGGCGGAAGTGTCCGAGCATGCGCAGGGCGCCGCCGTAGTGGTAGCTGAGTTCGCGGACCTGGTCGTGGTCGTCGCCCAGCATGGCCCGCCAGACGCCGTCGGTCTGTTCGGACAGGCGCAGGCAGGTGCGGTACTCGCCGGCGAGGATCAGGAAGCGCAGGCAGTGCAGCAGGAAGTTCTGGATGCGGGGGTTGCTGCTGGTGAGCACCCCGGCGGGTTCCAGGTGCGGGATGAGTTCGGCGTAGCGGGGCCACAGCCGGGAGTCGGTGGGGCGGCCGGGGTCGGCGGCGGCGAGGACCTGGCGGACGGCGCGGGAGAGCTGGTCGGCCTCGTCCTCGGCGAGGTTCTCGCGGACGATGTTGTGGACCATGCGGTGCAGCTGGACGGTCTCCAGGCCGCCGCCCTCCTCGACGGACAGGTCGGAGTACTCCAGGCGGACGACGGAGAACTGGACGAGTTTGTTGAGGGCGGCGTTCCAGCGGATCTGGTCGTTGACGATCCCGGCGAGGTGTTCGGGGACGTCCTCGGCGGGGAACTCGCGCAGCAGGCGCAGCGGGACCCGGCCGGGGGCGAAGAAGACGAACAGGCGCAGCAGGGCGAGGGCGTCGGGGAAGTTCTCGCGGACGTTGTTGAGGAGTATCGCCAGGGCGGTCGGGAACGGCAGCGGGTAGTCGTCGGAGAGGGTGACGGCCTCGTGGGAGTCGAGGCGGCGCTGGAGGAGGGCGAGGTACTCGCCGACGCCGAGCGGGGAGTCGGCGAGCCAGCCGGCGGTCTGGTCGAGGGCGAGGGGGTAGTCCTCCAGGGCCTCGGCGAGCTGGTCGGCCTCCTCCCCGGTGAGGCGGCGGGCCCGGCGGCGGATGAAGGTGACGGACTCCGGGCGGGCGTAGAGGGGGACTTCGACGAGGCTGGTGTGCCGGGCGGCCCATTCGCGGTTGCGGGAGGTGATGATGACGTCGCCGGCGCCGGAGGGCAGGAGGTCGGTGAGGTCGTCGGGGTTGTCGCAGCCGTCGAAGACCATCAGCCAGCGGTGGTACGGGGAGCCGCGCCGCAGTGCCTCCAGGACGGCCCGGATCTGCTCGCCGTAGCTGCCGGCGCCGCGCGGCAGGCCGAGTTCGACGGCCAGGTCGGCGAGCCGTTCGCGGAGGGTGGGGCGGTCCTCGGCGGGGACCCACCAGACGACGTCGTACTCGGAGGCGAAGCGGTAGGCGTACTCGGTGGCGACCTGGGTCTTGCCCACCCCGGACAGTCCCAGGAGGGTGACGGTGGAGGCGCCGGGCGGGGCCTCGGTGAGGGCGGCGCGCAGGCGGCCGATGACGTCGTTGCGGCCGGTGAAGCGGGGGTTGCGGCGCGGGACGCGGCCCCAGATCTCGGGCGGGTCGTTGGGGAAGCGGGGGCCGCGGCGGCCGCTCTCGGTGCCGATCCGGTCGGTGGGCAGGTCGAGGCGGCGCAGGACCCGGTACTCGGCCTCGTAGGCGTCCAGGCCCCACAGGTCGGCCTTCTCCAGGGCCGCGACGGCGCTGGGCAGCGGGGCGTCGGTGAGGCAGACGGCGGCGAACCGGTCGGGGTGGGCCTCGGTGACGGTGCGCAGGGCCGCGTTCCACTCCTCGTCCGTGTGGGTGCCGACGGAGAAGTAGCGCTCGCTGAGGACGACGAGGACCTTGCCGCCCGCCCGGGCGAGGTCGTCGAGGGCCTCGGTGATGCCCGGGCCGGTCTGCGGGTCCCAGCGCTGGAGGGCGACGCGGTGGCCGTGCTCCTCCAGGCGGTGGGCGATCCACACCGCCCAGGGGCGGTTGAAGCCGGCGAAGCTGATGACGAAGCGCTGGGGCTGGGCGGCTCCGTCGCGGTCGTGACGCGTACCGGTACCGGTCATGCGGCCGTCTCCCTGGGGTGTCCGGGCGGTGGACGGGTGCGGGGCGGTGCGGGGGCGCTGCCGCCGGCGGTGGTGCCGGGGCGGCAGGGCCGGTGCGAGGGGCGGTGCGAGGGGCGGGCTTGAAAGGTACCGCAGCGGACGGCCCGTCAGGCCCCTGCGAACGGCGCGAGTTCGGGGTGTGCCGCGCACCAGGCGCGGCGCTCGCGTTCGAGGGCGCGGCGGGCGGTGGCGTGCTGGTCGCCGGGCGGCGGCAGCTCGTCCATGGCCCGCTCGGCCTCGGCCATGCCGTCGACGAACTCCCGTCCGGTGGAGGTCAGTCGGGCGTGGGCGCGCAGGACGGGCAGGACGGCGGCCACCTGGGCGCGGATCCGGGCGTGCTGGGCCCAGGCGCCGCGGGCCCCGTAGAGGGCGGCGCGCTGCCAGTAGCCGGCCAGGGCCAGGTGGGCGTACGTGCCGTGGAGCAGCCCGTCGAGGGGGCGCGGGTCGGGGCGCCAGGGGGCCCAGTGGCGGGGGGCGCGGTCGGCGGTGTGGAGGGTGAGGACGTCGGTGAGGGCGGCCAGCTTGCCGTGCTGGACCTCGTGGACGAGGGTCGCGGCCAGCGCGGGCGGGGACTGGCCCCGGGCCAGGACCGCCCCGGCGGCGGCGGGGAGGGTGGCGCCGCTGGAGCGGGAGCCTCCGCCGAGGGGGACGACGGAGCGCAGCAGGCGGCCCGCCTCGTCGGCGCGGGCGGAGTCGTAGCGCTCCAGGAGGGTGAGCGCGCCGGTCCACTGGGTGTCCCAGCGCTTGTGCCCCTTGGGGGTGAGCCGGCGGGCCGGGCGGACGGGCGCGGGGTGTCCGGTGGCGGGGGCGCGGTAGGGGTCGAGGTCGTCGAGGGAGGTGCGGCCGCCGGGCAGGGGGTGGAGCGGGAGGACGTCGGAGGTGTCCCAGGAGCGTTCGGTCAGGGCGAGCGGGCCGGGCCGCTCGGGGCGCAGCAGGCCGAGGGTGGGCAGGGCGAGGCGGCCGTGGGCGGGCCGCAGGGTGGTCTTGAAGCCGATCCCGGCGCGCAGGGCGGCGGCGGCCGCGAGGGCTCCGAGGTGCCCGAGGTCGGGGGCGGGCCCGTGCGGGGCGTGCAGCCGGCGCAGGGTCTCTTCGGCCCACACCCCGGTGGAGGGGTAGTGCAGGACGTCCCGCACGGCGTCGGGATCCTGGCGCTCGGCCTCCTCCAGGAGCTCCCACCACTCCCCGGCCTCGGTCCCGGGGGCGGCGTCGAGCACGGCCCGCAGCAGGAGCAGCCGCTTGGACCGGCGGATGTCGCCGACGAGGCGCAGCCCTTCGGGCGAGGGCTCGGTGGAGGCGAGGTCGCGCAGGACGCGTGACCCGACGGAAAACCGCGCGAGAACGGCGGGCGGTCCGCCGGGGGCGCCGGTGCCGCCGGCGGCCTCGGGCGCGCCGGGGCCGCCGGGGGCGGGCCGTGCGACGGGCCGCGCCGGGGCGGCCGGGTGGGCCCCGGCGCCGCGAGGGGGCCCGGCGGGGTCCGGCGCCTTCGGCGACCGCGCCGGACCCGCCGGCTGGGCGGGGACGGCGGAACGGATCCCTGGCGGTTCCCCGGCGCCGCGGGGGGGCTCGGCGGGGTGCGCCGGGCCCGCGGACGACTGGGCGGGGAGCGGCGGGCGGGCGACCGGCGGGGTCCCGGGGGCGCGGGGGGCTTCGGCGGGGGCCGGGGGGCGCGGCGGGCGGGCCGGGTCGGCGGGCCCGGTGGAGCGGGCGGGGTCGGGGGGTGCGGGGTGGGTCATGAGGCGGCCCGTTGGGTCGTGGCGGCCGTGTGGACCGCGCGGGCGATGTGGCGGATCAGGGTCTGGAGGTCCGCGCAGTACACGGACGGCTGCTGGAAGCCCTCCCCCTCGCGGTAGCGGTGGGGGTAGTGGCCGCCGCCGCAGACCTCCACCAGCTCGCAGCCCCGGCAGCCGGCGGCGAGGGCGTCGCGGCCGAGCTGGCGGGCGGCGAAGCCGGGGTGGTCGAGGAGGTCGTCGAAGCTGTGGGTGTCCAGGGTCATGCCGGTCGCCGCGGCCCCTTCGTAGGCGGACTTCAGGGAGTCGGCCTGCTCGATGCTGCCGTCGGTCTCCACCACGGCGGTGGTGGCGGGGGCCAGGCCGAGGCTCTCGGTCGCCGCGGGCAGGCCCAGCAGCAGCGCGATGACCTCTTCGAAGATCCGGATGCGGGTGCGCCGCGCCCCGTCGTGCCACCAGCGTTCGAAGACGGCGATCAGCCAGTCGGCGTACGGGGTGCCGGGGGCCGGGCCGGTACGGCCGGGCGGCGGGGTGCTCCAGTTGGCCAGGGGGAGCAGCAGGCCGATGGCGGGCGGGGCGAACGCGAGCAGGGACTCGTACGTCTCCACCGGGTCCTGCGCGATGTCGGCCACGCACAGCACCCCGGCGTAGCCGGCCGGGTGCCGGGCCAGCAGCCTCAGGCCGTGGGCGGCCGCGCCGAAGCCGGGCCGGCCGGCGTGGTCGACGCGGCGGGCGTTGTGCGCGGGGAGCCCGCCGTCGAGGCTGACGCCGATGCGGATCCCGGCGGCGGCCAGGGCGGCGATCCGGCCCCGGGTGAGCAGGGTCGCGTTGGTCTGCACGCTCGCGGTGACCCGGGTGCGGGGCGAGCGGCGGGCCAGCGCGGCCCGTACCGCCTCGACGGGGGCGGCCAGTTCGGCGGGGGCGGCGAGGAGGGGCTCCCCGCCGTGCAGGACGAGGTCCACGCGGGGCAGTTCGTGCGCGGCGGCGTGTTCGGCGATGCGCTCGGCCGCGCGCAGGGCGGTGGCGGGGGCCATGGCGGCGGGGCGGGTGCGCCAGCTCTGGTCGGCCATCTCGTAGACGTAGCAGTAGGTGCAGGCGAGGTTGCACCGGCTGTGCGTCTTCAGCACGAACTGCGCCACGGGCTGCGGCAGATGGCCGGCGGCGCGCAGGGCGGGGACGTCGAGCCGGGCGTACGGCCAGGGCGCGTGCCGGGCGTGGGCGGCGAGGCCGGCGGGGGTCCGGTGCGCGGGCAGCGCGGGGCCGCTCGTGGTCGCTCGGCTCATCGCCCGTACCTCCTCCCCCGGCCACCGCTGGGGTGATCCGGCCCCCAGGACGGTCCATCCCTGCCCTCCGGACGGGCCCGGCTAACGGCGGAAAGTGGTCAACTCCGGGCGGTACGGACGCGTGCGGCGGCCTTGCGGGGGCCGGGGTCAGGCGACGCCCGAGTCGAAGGCGTTGAGGATCTCGGCCGGATGGGTGACCCGCTCGACGAGGCCCTCGATGACCTCGGCGAGCACCGGGTGGGCGATGCCGCGCAGGGCGGCCAGGTCGAGCCCGGAGAGGTCGGGGAGCTGCCCGGCGCAGGGGCGGGGGTCGGGGGGCGCGGCCACTTCCTGACGTCCGGTCACCATGGGCTGCCCGTCCCCCTGTCGCACCGTGGAATGTGGAATGCGGTGGAATGCCGTGGTCCACTGCCCTTTCCCGCGGTCCGGCGGGGGGAAACGGCTCATCCGCCGCTCTCCAGGGCGTGGATCCGCGCCCGGACGGCCTCGGCGCGCTCCCCGTCGGGCAGGCCCTGGCGCTGCCACAGCTCCAGGGCGGCCCGGTACGCGTCCAGGGCCGCCCGGGGTCTGGCCAGGCGCTCCAGGACCCCGCCGCGCAGTTCCTGGACCCGGGCGGCGAGCCGGAGGGCGGCGGCGGTGTCCCCGGGGCCGTCGTCCGGGCCGGCCCCCAGGGCGGCGCGCCAGGCCCGGCGGTAGGAGTCCGCCGCCCGGTCGAGCCGGTCGGCGGTGCGGGTGTGGAAGTGGATCTCCTGCTGCACGTCGCCGTGGTCGCGCCAGGCGCGGGCCCGCTCCAGTGCGCTGCGGCTCTGCCGGACGGCCAGCTCCAGCAGGTACTCGGCCTCGCGGAGGTCGACCAGGTCCCCCTCGTACGTGTGCCGCAGCCGCAGCCCGGAGGCCAGCCGCAGCAGCCGGTACGCGGCCCCGGGGTCGGACTGCGCCACCGCCGACCGGCTCTCGCGCAGCACCCGTACGGCGGTGGAGGCGAAGCGGCGGCCGTCGGCGGCGCGGGCCCGCTCCAGGAGCACGTCGCCCCACTCGGGCAGCAGTTCGGCGTAGGCGTCGCCGTCGCGGGGGATCAGCCGCCGGGCCCGCCCGTACGCCTCGGCGGCCTCCTCCAGGGCCGCGGGCTCCCCGTCGCGGGCGTACCGGGCCCGGTGCACGCGGGCGAGGCACAGCAGGGCGGCGAGCCGCAGTTCGGGCTCCCCGACCCCCTCGTCGAGCGCCCGCAGCAGCTGGGCGCGCGCCTCCTCCAGCCGCACGGGCAGGTACCGCAGCGCCCCGGCGAGCTCCACGCGCACCCGGGCGATCCGCCGCGCCCGCTCGGCTCCCCCGGGGGCGGTCCGGGCCCGGCCGGCCGTCCCGGCGCCGGTACGGGCGGCGGGGACCGCGCCCCATCCGGCGGCCGGGCCGGCACCGGGAAGGGCGGCGTCGTCCGTGCCGGGCCCCGTGATCCCGCCCGAGCCGGGCCGGACGGCGGAGCCGGCGCCGTCCCCGGGCCCGGGGCACTCGTGGGCCGCGGCGCCCCCGCCCCGCCCGCCGCCCCCGGTTCCGGTTCCGCCGCCGGTTCCGATTCCTGCGCTGGGTCCGGATCCGGCGGTGGGTCCGGATCCGGCGCCGGGCCCGGATCCGGTTGCGGCACCGGTTCCGGTTCCCGCCCGAGCCCCGGGTCCGGTTCCGGTGCTGGTTCCGACTCCTGTGCCGGGTCCGGGTCCGGGTCCGGCGCCTGGTCCGGGTCCGGTTGCGGAGCCGGTTCCGGTTCCTGCGCGAGCCCCGGGTCCGGTTCCGGCATCGGCTGTTCCGGTCCCGGTTGCGGTTCCGGCTCCGGGTTCGATTCCAGCGCCGGGCCCGGTACCGGTGCCGGGCCCGGTACCGGGTTCGGCTGCGGCGCCGGGTTCGGTTCCGGTCCCCGTTCCGGCGGCGGGTCCGGGGGCTGCGTTCCCTTGGGGTCCGGGGGTGCCGGTGCGGGGGGCCGCGGCTCCGCCCGGCCCCGTGCCGGCGTCCGTACCGCCCCCGGGGGCCGGGTGGCCGGGGGCGCCCGGGGCCCGGCCGTCGGCGGGAGGGCCGTGCGGGGCGGGGACCGCTCCGGGGCCGGCGGGGCCCGGGCGGCGGTCCGGGACGGGGGCCGTCTGTGCCGGGTCCGCCTCCAGTGCGGCGAGGGCCGTCGCCAGGGCGGCGGCCGCGCGTTCCGCCAGGGCCGTGCGCTCCGCCGGGTCGGGGGTGCGGGCCAGGAGGGCCAGCAGGGCCCCGCCCAGGGCCAGCAGGACGTCCGGGTGCGCGGTCCCCGGGCCGGCGGCCAGGGGCTCCAGGGCGGCCAGGGCCTCGTGGAGCGGGCCCGCGTCCGCGCGGAGTTCGGCCAGCCGGACCAGGGTCCGGGCCCGGCGCACGGCGCAGTCCACCCGCAGGTCCCCGTCCTGCGCGGCGGCGGCCCCGGCCGCGGCGAACTCCCGGGCGGCGGCGGCCAGCAGCGGCTCCTCGTCCGGGCCCGACGCCAGGGCCCGCTCGTACAGGACCCGGCCCAGCGCCGCCCACCCCGCGGCGGTCCGCAGCCCGGTCACGGCCCGCTCGGCCTCGTCGAGAAGCTCCGGGTCCCGCTGGGCCGCCCACAGCCGCAGCAGCACCCCGGCCAGTTCGGCCTCGGCCTCCTCCGGCGGGTCCCCGGGCCCGGGCGGGACCGCCACGGCCCGCCGCAGCAGTGCGGCGGCGTCGTGCAGGTGGCGGGCGTCGCCGTCGGCGTCGCCGAGGGCCAGCCGGTCGCGCGCCGCCCGCACGGACGCGGCACGGCCGGGCGGTACGGGTGCCGGAGCCGGCTCCGGTTCCTCCTCCGGGGGCCCGGGCAGGTAGCGGCGTACGACCTTCGCCGAGACCTGCGCGAAGGCCTGGGGCAGCGGCCCCGCCGGCGCCTGCTCGGCGTCCTCGTCGTCCTCCGCGGGCTCCCCGGCCGGAGCTCCGGTCAGCTGGGAGACCGCGAGCGCGGGAAAGTTGCGCACGCCCCGGCCGAAGTGCGCCAGGACGTACTCCGAGCAGTGCTTGAGCACCAGCGCGGCCTCGTCCCGCCCCAGCGGCCCCAACAGCACGTCCTGCACCCCGGGCACGAACTCGTACCAGGGCCCGGACGCGGCGCCGCTGCGCCGCAGCAGCCCGCTGAGCAGGACCTCGGCGAGGTCGGACGGCTCCGAGTCGGGCAGCATCGTCCGCTGCACCAGCCGCATCACGGGCAGGGTCAGCGGCGCCGCCGACAGGTACACGGCGAGCTGTACGGCGCCGGGCGCGGCGGAGGAGCGGAAGCGGTGCACCAGCTCGCGCGGGGGCCGGGCGGTCGCGGGCAGCGGCACGGGGGCGGCCGGATGGCGGGCCAGCACCCGGCCCACCTCCGCCGGTACGGGCCCGGAGCCGAGTCCGGCGACGAGCCGCGCCCAGGCGCCCAGCGCGCTCGCGCTCGGCGGCAGCACCGGCACCGTCAGCCCGCCGGTGGGCCGCCCGGGGCGGGCGGGCCGGTCCGGGCGGAACCGCAGCCCGGGCCCGCCGCGCGCCGCCCCGGCCCCGCCGCCCGGGGCCCGCTCCAGCACCCCGCGCTCGGTCGGCAGCCAGCTGCGGCCCCACAGCCGCTGCGGCAGGGGCTGGACCACGACGCAGGGGGCGCACTCGGCCCAGCGGTGCAGCAGCCGCTGCGCCTCCCCCTCCCGCCACACCGGGCCGGCGCAGTCGGAGACCACCATGGTCAGCGCCCGCCCGGTGGGGTCGCGCAGCTGGTCCCCGGAACGCACCCCGGCGGCCGGCGAGGGGCCGCGGCCGACGGCGGCGGTGCCGTCGGGGAGCCGGTGCAGGTAGTGCACCTGGACGTCCCGGAAGGCGCCCAACCGCTCGCACACCGCCCGCAGTTCGTCGAACACGTCCTGCCACACCGCCATGGACGGGGAGGCGTCCATCACCAGCCGTACGGTGGCCTCGCGCCGGGTTTCGGGCCGGAAGACCGGCAGGACCAGCCCGAGGGCGCGGGCGCTGGCCTCGGCGGTGGCGGGCTCGTCGAGGACGGTACGGGCGGGCGGGCCGGGCGGCCGGTGGCGCTGGAGGGCGCGCAGGGCCCGCTGGATGTCGAGTATCCGGGGCAGCGCGGCCGCCCCGGGCACCCGTACGGGGACCCCGGCCACCGGGACCTCGGCCTCGGGGGGTTCCAGCGCTCCGGCGGGGTAGAGCCGGACCGGGTCCTCGTCGCCGTCGTCGTCCTCCCGTACCCGGGCGGGCGGCGGCTCCCCGGCGTCCTCCGGGGGGCTCGCGGCGGGGGGCCGCCCGGGCGGGGCCTTCGCCCGGGTCCGGGCCGGCGGCGGCTCCTGGCCGGGGCCGTCGCCGGGCGCCGCCGCGCGGGCGGCCTCCCGGGTCCGCCCGGCCAGCCACAGCGCGTCGGCGAGCTCCTCGGGGGACGGGTCGAGCCCGGCGGCCCGGAGCAGCCCGGCCAGCGTGCGCAGACCCGCGGCCTCGTGGTCCGCGTGCTCTCGGGGCACCGGCCCTCACCTCGGACGGTCGAGGCGCTGGATGAGCAGGTCCGCGAGGTCCTCGCGGCTGGGCGGTGAGGCGTAGTGGGTGAGGTAGATGGCGTTGAGCAGCTGGTCGGCGGCGACCAGCTCGGAGCGCGAGCGGCTGAGGAACTCGCGGATCAGGTCCGCCCCGAGCTGGGCGGCCTCGTCCCCGAGGTGGGCGCGGACCATGGTGGCGAGGCGCTTCTCGCCGGGCTGGGCCAGCTTGAGCTGGATGCAGCGGCGCAGCAGGGCGGCGGGGAAGTCCCGTTCGCCGTTGCTGGTCAGGATGATGAAGGGGAAGGCGCGGCAGCGGACCCGCCCGTCGCGGACGGTCGCCTTGGTCCCGTCGTCCGTGAGGACCTGCACCTCGGGCTCGGAGTCGGCGACGCGTTCGAGCTCGGGGAGGGTGAACTCGCCCTCCTCCAGCACGTTGAGCAGGTCGTTGGGGAGGTCGATGTCGCTCTTGTCGAGCTCGTCGACGAGCAGGACGCGCGGCCGCGCGGTGGGCAGCAGGGCGGTGCCGAGGGGGCCGAGCCGGATGTACTTCCCGATGCCGGGGGCGGCTCCCGCCCCTCCGCCGCCGGCGGCGATCTGCACGTCCTGGAGCCGGGCGAGGGCGTCGTAGCGGTAGAGCCCTTCCTGGAGGACGGTCCTCGACACCACGGGCCAGCGCAGCACGCGGCCGAGCTTCAGCTCGTGCGCGACGGCGTGCGCGAGGGTGGACTTGCCGGTGCCGGGGTAGCCGGTCACCAGCAGCGGCCTGCGCAGGTAGAGCGCGGCGTTGATGGCCTCCAGCTCCTCCGGCTCGGGCCGGTGCAGTTCGGCGGCCTGCCGGTGGGCTCCCAGCCGGCGCGCGACGTTCCCGTCGGCGGCCGCGGCCGCCGCGCCGGGCTCGGCGACGGGCCCGCCGTCGAAGTCCCGCCAGGGCGGCGGGTCGGGCAGGGCGTCGATCCCGTCGTGGGGCTCGCCCACGCCCCGGTAGATGAGCCATTCCTCGTTCACTGCCGCTCCCTCCCGCGCCTCAGCCGCTCTTCCCCGGGCCCCCGCCTCACAGATCCCCCTGGAGCGGCTCGTCCTCCGGCAGGGCCCGGGCCGGGTCCTCCCAGACGAGTGCCAGCCCGGCCGCCCAGTACGCGTCGGGGTCCGCTCCGTGGGCCCTGCGGCGCAGGGCCTGGAGCCGCAGCGGGAGCACCGCGCCCCGGCCCGCCTCGGCGAGCTCCTCCCGCACCCCCCGGTGGAAGGGCGCGCAGGAGGCCCCCGGGTCCTCCGGGGGGCGCCGGCACAGCACCGCCCCGTACCCCGCGTCCCGTACGGAGTGCAGCGCGCCCAGCGTCGGTTCGGCGGCCGGGTCCCGGCAGAGCACCGGCACGGTGGTGTCGGCCAGCCCCTCCAGCCAGCCCGGCGAGGGGCTGCGGGGCCGGCCCCTCGCGCAGTCGGCGCGCTGGTCCAGCAGGGGTCCCGCCTGCACCCGGGCCCAGCGCGCGTCGGCGGCGGGGCTCCCGCCGCCGTCCGGGTGGCGGAACACCACCGGCCGCTGCACCCCCACCGGGACCCCGCCCGAGACGGCCCACGCGTCGACCGCGAGCCCGAACAGCTCGGGCGCCACCGCCACTTCGAGCAGCGCCGCCGCCTCGTGCGTGTCGCAGCGGCGGAACCCCTCGGCGAGCGGGGCCCGCAGCACGTCGGGCAGTCCCGCCAGGCTGGCCCGCACGCCGGCGGCGACCGGGGTGACGCGGCCGGGGCGGGCGGGGCCCGCCAGGACCGACACCCGCCAGTCGTAGACGTCCTCCCAGCCGTGCGCCCAGGCCTCCAGCAGCACGGACGGCCCGGCCGGCAGGCCCGCCGGCCGGCGGGCGCGGCCCAGCGCCGCCTGCCCGGCCGCCAGGCGCCGGCGGAGCTCCCGCTCGGCCAGACCCCGTTCGTGCCGCTCGGCGAGCTCCCGGCGCAGCGGCCGCCACAGCCGTTCGGCGGTGGTCCGCACCCAGTCCCACAGCTCGTCGTCGGCTCCGGGCGCGGGCGGCTCGCGGTGGTCGGCGACGCTGACGCCGGTGGCGTAGCGGAGCACCGCCGCGGCCTCGCCGCCGGCGCCGGGCGGATCGTGCAGCAGTCCGAGGCCGTCGCGCCAGCTGAGCGGGGCGGGCAGGGTGCTGTCGGGTTCCTCGCCGCGCGCCTGCTCGGCGAGCTCCCGTACGGCCTCCGAGGAGCCGGGCGGCGGCAGTTCGGCGAGCAGCCCGCACAGGGTGGTCCGCTCGCCGGGCGTGAGCCGCCCGCGCCCGCCGTAGGGGTCCGCCTCCCCGAGCAGCAGGACGTCGTGCACGTCGGTCCAGGTCCGGCGGTTGTCGAGGTCGCTGAGGTGGCGGTCGTAGTGGTAGAGGTCGTGGGCCTGCATGACCCGGCGGTAGAGCCCGGTCCGGCCGGCCGCGGGCATCGGCAGGGTGCGCAGCTGCGCCACGGACACGGCGAGACCGCCGCCGCCCGTGTGCCGCCGGGCCTTGACCACGCCGACGACCTCCCCGCGGGCCAGGTCGACGACGGGGCCGCCGGACATCCCGGCCTCGATCTCGTCGTCGTCGCCGAGGCGGATGGCGGCCCCGTTGCCGGCGAGGCCGCGCAGCCGGGTGGTGCGGCCGGTGATCTCGCGGATGCCGAGCTCCTCGGTGCAGCCGAAGTAGGCGGCCTCGTCGAGCCGGGGCCGGGCCCGGTCGGTGAGCCAGACGCAGGTGTGGGTGACGGGGGCGAGGACGCGGACCAGCGCGAGGTCCGGGAGGTCCCACAGGGCCCGCCGCCCGGGACGGCGCTCCTCCAGCCGCTCGGGCAGGACGCACTCCACCCGCCCGGTGACCGTCCCGGTGGTGGTGGTGTCTCCCCCGGGGAAGAAGCTGATGCCGACCTCACGCCCCGCCAGACGCACCCCGGCACCCCCTTCACCGACGACGTGCGCGCACGTGAGGACCCAGCCGGGGGCGATGAAGAAGCCGCTCCCCCAGGTGGGTCCGGTTCCAGCGCTGTCATACCCGCCCGGAGCCGCGTGGACGCGTACCGTCGCGGCCCGGACCAGGGGCTCCAGGAGCTCGAAGGCGCGCGCGGATCCGGCCGTGCGCCCGTCCGGCATCCCGTGACCCCCTTCTCCCGCACGTCCCAGCGGGTGCGTCCACGCTAGCGCCGGGGGCCGCACATCGGGAGGTGTCGCCGGGGACCCGGCTTATCCTGGCGGGAAACACCCCGTTCCCCCGACTCACTACATGGCACGGAGCCCGACTTGTACTTCACCGATCGCGGCATCGAGGAGCTGGAGAAGCGGCGCGGCGAGGAGGAGGTCACCTTCGAGTGGCTCGCCGAGCAGCTGCGCACCTTCGTGGACCTCAACCCCGACTTCGAGGTTCCGGTCGAACGCCTGGCCACCTGGCTGGCACGGCTGGACGACGACGAGGACGAGGACGAGTAGTCGTCCCGACGGCCGCCCCGGGGCGCGCGGCGACCAGCGCGTGCGCCGTCCGGGGCGGACGACCGAGGGGCCCGACCGCACGCGCGGTCGGGCCCCTCGGTGGTTCTGCTGGGGGAAGGCCCGGATCAGGCGGCCTTGGTCTCCCAGAAGATGCGGTCGATCTCGGCGATGAGCTCCAGGGCCTTGGCGCCGGTCGCCGGGTCGTTCGACGCCTTGGCGGCCGAGAGGGCCTTCAGGGTGTCGTTGACCAGCGTGTGCAGCTGCGGGTACTTCTCGAAGTGCGGGGGCTTGAAGTAGTCGCTCCACAGCACCGACACGTGGTGCTTCGCGAGCTCGGCGCGCTGCTCCTTGATGGTGATGGCGCGCGCGCGGAAGTCCGCGTCCTCGTTGGCCTGGTACTTCTCCTGGACGGCCTTGACGGACTCGGCCTCGATGCGGGCCTGGGCCGGGTCGTACACGCCGCAGGGCAGGTCGCAGTGGGCGGAGACCTTCACCTTGGGGGCGAAGAAGCGGGAAAGCATGGAGTGGGTCCTCCTCGTGATCGTCTTCTCAAGGGTGGAGATTACTCGCTGAGAAGACGGAAATCGCGGGCGCCCCCATGGGCTTAGGACAAAAGTCCAGCCTCCGCCGAGGAGTGGTGAGCGAACCTACGGGGCCGTACGGCAGCATGCGGGGCAGGGACGAGGAGGCCGGAGATGGCGGAGAGCGGGCGGGCGCGGGTGCGCTTCGGGATCACGGAGGTGTCGGGGCCGTCGATGGTGCCGACGCTGCTGCACGGGGACAGGATGGTGGTCCGGTACGGGGCGCTGGTCCGACCGGGTGACGTGGTGGTGTTCCGGCATCCGCTCCAGCAGGACCTGCTGGTGGTGAAGCGGGCCGCCGAGCGCCGGCCGGGCGGCTGGTGGATGCTCGGCGACAACCCGTTCAACGAGACGGGGGACAGCACCGACTACGGGGCCGTCCCCGACGAGCTCGTGCTGGCGACGGCCGTGCTGCGGCTGCGGCCCCGCGGGGCCCTTCAGAGTTCGCTGAGGGCCCGGCTGTCCTGGGCGCTCTCGGCGGTCCGGCCGCTGCGCGCGGACTCCTCGGCCTCCAGGCGCTTGCGGGCGCGGTAGGCGGCGACGTTGGCGCGGGTGGCGCAGCGGTCGGAGCAGTAGCGCCGGGAGCGGTTGGTGGAGGTGTCGAGGTAGGCGTTGCGGCAGGGCGGCGCCTGGCAGAGGCCGAGCCGGTCGGGGCCGTGCTCGGTGAGGTGGAAGGCCAGGCCGAAGGAGGCGATCGCGGCGTAGCCGGCGGAGGCGTTGGAGGGGTGGTCGGCGAGGTGGATGTGCCAGTCGGGGCGGCCGTCGGGGCCGACGAGCTCGTGGCCGGAGACCTGGGGGCTGACGGGGAACTCCATGAGCAGGGAGTTGAGGAGGTCCACCGCGAGGACGTGGTCGCCACCGTCGGCGGCCTCGAAGACGGCGCGCAGCCTGCCGCGGACGTTGCGGAAGCGGGTGACGTCGGTGTCGGTGACCCGGCGGGCCATCTGCACGCTTGCGCCGAAGAGGGCACGGACGTCGTCCGCCGAGGTGAGGGCGTCCTTGTTGCGGGCCGGCTCCTCGGTGTTGACCAGGCGCACGGCATAGTCCGAGTAATGGGCCAGTTCCACTTGTAGTCCTTACGGCTGCGGGTTGGGGTCGGGCACGGGCGCCGGTAACGGCTGCTCTCGCTTCGAGGGTATTACGTACGGAGGGGTTCGGGGTGACGGATGCGGTGACTGGCTCGTTCGGTACGGACCGGCGGGCCTGGCAGGACAGCCGGGACCGCCGGCAGGAGTGGTACGCGCCCGACCGCGAGGAGCGGTTCCGGGTGATGCCGGACACGATCGAGGCGCCGACCGGCCCCGCGCCCCGGGTGCCGGACCTCGCGTGCGGTACGGGAAGTATCACGGTCCGCCTCCTCGAACGGTTCCCGGTGGCGGTGGCCACGGGGCTGGATCCCGACCCCGCGCTGCCGGCGCCCCCTGCCGCCGGACCGCCCCGGCGGTCCGCCCCGGCGGTCCGCCCCGGCGGGGTCTTCGTGAACGCCCACCCCATGCCCGACGCCTGCACCCCGCGCATCGACGCAGCCGAGGCCCGCTTCGCGGTCTACGGGGAGCACGCCGGCGGGGAATCCCCCGACGCGGCCCGGCACGCCCGCGCCCTGCGCGCAGCCGGCTTCGCCGAGGCCCGCACGGTCTGGCGCTCCCCCTCGGACGCGCCGGTCCTAGGACCGAAGCAGTAACTTCCCCGGCGACAGCGCGAAGGGGCGGTACGGCAGACCCGTACCGCCCCTTCTCCGCACCCCTGGGGGGTCCGGAGCGCTAGAGCACCTTGGAGAGGAACGCCTTCGTGCGGTCGTGCTGCGGGTTGCCCAGCACGTCGCGCGGGTGGCCGGACTCGACCACGACGCCGCCGTCCATGAAGACGAGGTTGTCGCCGACCTCGCGGGCGAAGCCCATCTCGTGGGTCACCACGATCATGGTCATGCCCGACTCGGCCAGGTCGCGCATGACGTCGAGGACGTCGCCGACCAGCTCGGGGTCGAGGGCCGAGGTGGGCTCGTCGAAGAGCATCAGCTTCGGCTCCATGGCCAGCGCGCGGGCGATCGCGACGCGCTGCTGCTGGCCGCCGGAGAGCTGGGTCGGGTAGTTCCCGCCCTTGTCCCCGAGGCCCACGCGGTCCAGGAGCTTGACGGCGCGCTCGCGCGCCGTCGCCTTGCTCTCGCCCTTGACCATGACGGGCGCTTCCATGACGTTCTCTATGGCCGTCATGTGCGGGAAGAGGTTGAAGCGCTGGAAGACCATGCCGATGTCGCGGCGCTGGGCGGCGACCTCGCTGTCCTTCAGCTCGTAGAGCTTGTCGCCCTTCTGCTTGTAGCCCACCAGCTGGCCGTCGACCGAGAGCCGGCCGGCGTTGATGCGCTCCAGGTGGTTGATGCACCGCAGGAAGGTGGACTTGCCGGAGCCGGACGGGCCGACCAGGCAGAAGACCTCGCGGGGGGCGACTTCCAGGTCGATGCCCCGCAGGATGTGGGCGGCGCCGTACGACTTGTGGACGCCTTCGGCCTTGACCATCGGCTGGGCGGTCACTTCGCCACCTCCGTACGGCGGAACATGTTCAGGTTGGCCTTGAGCCGCTCGAACGGGGTGGGCGGCAGGGTGCGCTGCGCACCGCGGGCGTAGCGGCGCTCCAGGTAGTACTGGCCGACGCTGAAGACGCTGGTCAGCGCGAGGTACCAGATGGAGGCGACGAAGAACATCTCCATGACCGCGCCGGCGGTGCTGCCGATGTTGGAGCTGGCCCGCAGGAGTTCGGTGTACTGGACCGCCGAGACCAGGGAGGAGGTCTTCAGCATGTTGATGAACTCGTTGCCGGTCGGCGGGATGATCACGCGCATGGCCTGCGGGAGCACGACGCGGCGCATGGTCTGCGTCTGGGTCATGCCGAGCGCGTGCGAGGCCTCGGTCTGGCCCTCGTCGACGGACTGGATGCCCGCGCGGACGATCTCCGCCATGTAGGCGCCCTCGTTGAGGCCGAGGCCGAGGAGGGCGACCATGAACGGCGTCATGACGTCCACGGTCTCGTTCTTGTAGATCGGTCCCAGGTTGATGTACTGGAAGATCAGCGGGAGGCTGAACCAGACCAGCAGCTGCACGTAGACCGGGGTGCCGCGGAAGAACCAGATGTAGAGCCAGGACACGAAGCTGGTGACCGGGTTCTTCGACAGCCGCATCACCGCGAAGAGGATGCCGAGCGCGAGGCCCAGCGCCATGGCGGAGATGCTGATGATGATGGTGTTCAGGAGGCCGCTGAGGACCGCGGGGTCGAACAGCTTGTCGCCGACCGTCGCCCAGATGATCTTGCCCTGGGAGAAGGCGTAGACGAGCCATCCCAGGAGTACGGCGACGACCACAGCGCTGATCCAGCGGCCGTAGTGCCGTACGGGGATTGCCTTGATGGCCTCGTAGGGGGTGGTGCCCGAGGCCCCGGGCCCGGCCGGCGGAGTCGCGGCCGGACCCTTGTCGATCTTGTCAGTCACAATGACTGCCCTTCAGTGGAGCGCTCGGTATTACTTTCCAGCGTTGACCGTGGCGGACTGCACGGCGCTTTCCTTCACGTTCCACTTCTCGAGGACCTTGGCGTAGGAGCCGTCCTTGATCGTGGCGTCGAGGGCGTCCTTCAGGGCGTCGCGGAGCTGGGTGTTGTCCTTGGAGACCGCGATGCCGAAGAGGCCGACGTCGGACTGCTGGCCGCCGACCTCGAAGTCGTTGCCGCCGCCGGAGGTCTTGGCGATGTAGGCGGTGACCGGGTAGTCGTTCAGGTCGGCCACGGCGCCGCCGGCCTTGACGCGGGTCTGGGCCTCGGCGTCGGTGTCGAAGGCCTCGATGGTGAGCTTCTTGTCGGCGCCGCACTTGTCGGCCTGGGCCTTGAAGGTGTCCTCGTAGATGGTGCCGCGCTGGACGGCGACCGTCTTGCCGCAGAGGTCGTCGAGGGACTTGATGTTGTCCGGGTTGCCCTTCTTGACCAGGAGCGAGACGCCGGAGGACATGTAGTCGACGAAGTCGACGCCCTTGCCGATCTTCTGGCCCTTGTCGTCGAGGCCTTCCTGGCGCTTCTTGTTGTCCGTGATCGAGGAGATGGCCACGTCCTGGCGGCCGGTCTCCAGCGAGGTGATCAGGCCGTCGAAGGTGCCGGAGGTGAAGACGAACTTCACGCCGAGCTGCTTGCCGAGCGCCTCGGCGAGGTCCGGGTCCACGCCGACGATCTTGCCGTTGTCGACGTATTCCATCGGAGCGTAGGCGGTGTCCGAGCCGACCTTGATGACACCCGCGTCCTGGATCTTCTTCGGCAGCTTGGAGAACAGCGGGGCGCTGCTGTCCGCCTTGCCCGTGCCCGAGGAGGCCTTGTCGGTCTGGTCGCCACAGCCGGTGAGGATCAGGGCGCCGGCGACCGCGATCGCGCCGACCGCGGCGATCCGGGACCGGGCGGCGGTCGTACGACGGGTGGTGCTTGCGGTCATGAGCTGGTTCCTCCGACAGGGGTGGAAAAGCATCCGAGAACAGGTCGAGCACGCACCATCGAGTGCCGCGTCCCTGTGTGATTACGGCATCTTGCCATTCGGACTGGCGCATTCAGGGTGCCCGTGAGGTCAAAATCAGATAACGGGCGCCCCCGACTACCCAACAGGACTGCGGGCAAGGCCCCTCGGAGCCGCACAAACCGCCGTGACCTGGCGTTTTCACCTCACTATTTGCGGTGCGTCTCAGGTGCTGGACACAGACCTTTGGACTTTTGGCCAAAACCGGGACAAGGACCCTACGATCGGTCCGGAATCGACTCGTCTGGGCGTGTGCTCTTCGGGTAGAACAGATCCTTACACCCCTCATCCGGGGCTCAGGGCGCGCGTGCGGCGCGCCCGCGCGTACGAACCTCCCCTCCGCGGAGGCGGGCCAACCGTCGAAGCGGAGTACGAACGCGGTGCCCGCCCACCCCTTAACCAGGAGTGGCCACCCTCAATGATCAAAGGACTTAAGGGGTCACACGAAGTGGCAGCGGAGATCGTCAACCCTCGCAGTGACAGTGCGACGGACAACAACCCCGATGCGGTGTTCGCGCTGCACCGGGGCGGCAAGATGGCCATCCAGGCCACCGTGCCCGTCAAGGACAAGGATGACCTGTCCCTGGCCTACACGCCCGGCGTGGCGAAGGTGTGCACCGCCATCGCCGAGCAGCCCGAGCTCGTGAACGAGTACACCTGGAAGTCCAACGTGGTCGCCGTCGTCACCGACGGTACGGCCGTGCTCGGACTCGGTGACATCGGTCCCGAGGCCTCCCTCCCCGTCATGGAGGGCAAGGCCATCCTGTTCAAGCAGTTCGGCGGCGTGGACGCGGTGCCGATCGCGCTCGCGACCAAGGACACGGACGAGATCGTCGAGACGGTCATCCGTCTGGCGCCGTCCTTCGGCGGGGTGAACCTGGAGGACATCTCCGCCCCCCGCTGCTTCGAGATCGAGCGGCGCCTCCAGGAGGCCCTGGACATCCCGATCTTCCACGACGACCAGCACGGCACGGCCATCGTGACGCTGGCCGCCCTGCGCAACGCGGCCAAGCTGACCGGCCGCACGCTCGGCGACCTGCGCGCCGTGATCGCGGGCGCCGGCGCGGCGGGCATCGCCATCGCCAAGATCCTCGTGGACGCGGGCATCGGCGACGTCTGCGTCACCGACCGCAAGGGCGTCGTCTCGGCGGACCGCACCGACCTGACGGACGTCAAGGCGGAGATCGCGGGCCTGACCAACAGGACGGGCCGCAGCGGCACGCTGGAGGAGGCCCTCGCGGGCGCCGACGTCTTCATCGGCGTCTCCGGCGGCACGGTGGGCGAGGAGGCCGTGGCCTCGATGGCCCGGAACTCCTTCGTCTTCGCCATGGCCAACCCGAACCCGGAGGTCCACCCCGACATCGCGCACAAGTATGCGGCGGTCGTGGCCACGGGCCGTTCGGACTTCCCGAACCAGATCAACAACGTGCTGGCCTTCCCGGGCATCTTCGCGGGCGCCCTGAAGGTCCGCGCGACCCGGATCACCGAGGGCATGAAGATCGCCGCCGCCGACGCCATCGCCGGCGTCGTGGGTGACGAGCTCGCCACCGACTACGTGATCCCCTCGCCGTTCGACGAGCGCGTCGCCGAGGCCGTCACGGCCGCGGTCGCCGCGGCCGCGAAGGCCGACGGGGTGGCCCGCCTCGTCTGAGGCGGAGCCCCGCGGGGCCGTACACGAAGAGGCCCGGCCGGAGCGATCCGGCCGGGCCTCTTCGTGTACGGAGGGCCGCCGCGCAGGGGAACGCACCCTCCCCGCCCCCGAACGGGGAGGGGACGTCCCGGGTCCTTCGCCGCGGCCGGCCGTGGGCCTCCTCACCGGCTCGACCAGGCACGACCAGGCACGACCGGGCGCGCGGAAAGAGCGCGCGAAGGGCGCCCCGGGAACGCAGCAGGAGTGTGCGGGGCGCTCGACACGAGCATGACGAGCCACCGCATGGCCTGAATATTACCCCCATCCGGGGGCAGTCGATCTCTTCCGTTTAGCTCTATGAGGCCTGCAAACTACATGGCACGGACGGTAGTTGAGAGAACCCCCTCCGATTCCGCTCCCGGCCGCCCGGACCCGGTCGCCCCTGGTCATGGGCCCTACCGACCGGTAGCCTCTGGCGCCATGTTCGCTGCCTACGCCGCCCGAATCGACCGAGACCAGCCCCTGAACGGCCTCGTGCTGGGCGAACGCCCGGCCCCCGAGGCCCGCCCCGGCTGGGTGACCGTCAACGTCAAAGCCGCCTCGCTGAACCACCACGACCTGTGGTCCCTGCGCGGGGTGGGACTCGACGCCGACAAACTGCCCATGATCCTCGGCTGCGACGCGGCCGGCACCGACCAGGACGGCAACGAGGTCGTCCTGCACTCCGTGATCGGCCAGAGCGGCCACGGCGTCGGCCCGGACGAGCCCCGCTCGGTCCTGACCGAGCACTACCAGGGGACCTTCGCCGAGCAGGTCAGCGTCCCGGCCTGGAACGTGCTGCGCAAGCCCGCCGAGCTCTCCTTCGCGGAGGCCGCCTGCATGCCGACGGCCTGGCTCACGGCGTACCGGATGCTCTTCACCAACGCCGGGGTCCGCCCCGGGGACTCGGTCCTCGTCCAGGGCGCCGGCGGCGGGGTCGCCACCGCCGCGATCGTCCTGGGCCGGGCGGCGGGCCTGCGCGTCTACGCCACCAGCCGCGACGAGGCCAAGCGCAAGCGCGCGGTGGAGCTCGGCGCCCTGGAGGCCTTCCCGCCGGGCGCCCGGCTCCCGCACCGCGTGGACGCGGTGATCGAGACCGTGGGGGCGGCCACCTGGTCCCACTCGGTCAAGTGCCTGCGCCCCGGCGGCACCCTGGTCATCTCGGGCGCCACCAGCGGGGACACCCCGCCGCACGGGGAGCTGCGGCGGATCTTCTTCCTGGAGCTGAAGGTGGTCGGCTCGACGATGGGCACCAAGGACGAGCTGGAGGACCTCCTGTCCTTCTGCGCCACCACCGGCGTCCGCCCGGTCATCGACGAGGTGCTCCCCCTGGACCGGGCCCGCGAGGGCTTCGCGCGCCTGGAGTCCGGCGACCTGTTCGGGAAGATCGTCCTCACGGTCTGAGCCTCCGCGACGCCCGCTCGTCAATCTAGGTTGACACCCCTCCCGTGTCAACCTAGATTGACACGCATGACCGAAGCCACCGATCTCGCCGAACGGGCCGGAGACCGGGACCCCCGCGTGGGCCTGCGCGCCGTGGCCGCCCTCCGCAGGCTGCTGGAGCAGCTGGAGGCCGTCCAGGTGCGCAGCGCCCGCGCCCAGGGCTGGTCCTGGCAGGAGATCGCGGCCGAACTCGGCGTCAGCCGGCAGGCCGTGCACAAGAAGCATGGGAGGCTCTGATGTTCGAACGCTTCACCTCGGACGCGCGCGACGCGGTGACCGGGGCGGTGTCCCGGGCCCGCGAGGCCGACGCCGCCACCGTCACCGAGGAACACCTGCTGCTGTCCCTGCTGGACCTGGGCGCCCTGGACGCCCTGGACGTGGACGGCCCCGCGATCACCGCCGGTCTCGCGGCGGCCGGCCGCCGGGGCGGGATGTCGCGGGCGGACGAGGAGGCCCTCGCGGGTCTGGGCATCGACCTCTCGCAGATCGTCTCCCGGATCGAGGAGACCCACGGCGAGGGCGCCCTCACAGCCCCCGCACCCCGCAGGCGCGGCCCGGTCGCCTCGCTCCGCACGGCCCTGGGCCACCCGCGGCCGGTCCGCCGCCACGTCCCCCTCACCCGGGGGGCGAAGAAGACCCTGGAGCAGTCCCTGCGCATCGCACTCGGCCGCAAGGACCGCCACATCGGCACCCCCCACCTGCTCCTGGCGCTGGTCTCCCGCCCCGGCACGGTCTCCGAGGTCCTGGCGGACCACGGAGTCACGTACGCGCGGGTGGAATCCGCCCTCGCGGCCTGACCCGGGCCGGACGCAGACCCAGGCCGGACGCAGGCCCAAGCCGGACGCAGGCCTAGGCCGGGCGCAGGCCCGCCTCGATGCGGGCCGCCGCGGCCGCCAGGTGGGCCCGGGCCTCGGACAGCTGGGCCGGGGTGACCCCGTGGTCGCGGGCCGCGTCGCGGATGTCGTCGCGGAAGCGGTCCAGCAACCGGTCCAAGTCGCGGGCCGGGTCGGCGGTGGGCTCCAGGTCCTCGGCCCAGGACCAGCCGGCCGGCCCCGGGGCGGTGGGCGTCCGCGGGGCCGCGGAGCCGCCGTTGCCCAGCCAGGCCCCGGCGAGGCTGCCGATCATCCCGCCCGTCCTGCTGAACTGCTCCTGGAGCTGCGCGGCGATCCGCTGGACCTCCTCGCGGGCCCGCTCCTGGGCCTCCTTGGCCTGGCGACGGGCCTGCTGCGCCTCCTCACGGGCCCGGCGGCTCTCGTCCTTCGCCCGGCGGGCCTGCTCCTTCCACTCCTGCTTCGCCTTGCGGAGCTCCTCCTTGGCGGCCTTCCAGGACTCGTCCTCGACCGGGGTCGCCGACGCACTGGCGGCGGCGGCCCGCATCTCGCGCCGCAGGTCGCCCGCGGCGCCCCGGACGTCGTCGCGGATCTCGGCGGCCAGTTCGGAGACCGAGTCGCGGATCTCCAGCTCCAGGTCGGCCAGCTCCCCGCCCCGGTCGGCGAGTTCGGCACGGCCCGCCTCGGTGATCGAGTACACCTTGCGCCCGCCCTCGGTCGCGTACGTGACGAGCCCCTCGGCCTCCAGCTTCGCCAGCCGCGGGTACACGGTGCCGGCGGAGGGCGCGTACAGCCCCTGGAAGCGCTCCTCCAGCAGGCGGATCACCTCGTACCCGTGGCGGGGTGCCTCGTCCAGCAGCTTGAGGAGGTAGAGCCGGAGGCGGCCGTGGGCGAAGACGGGCGGCATGTCAGAGCACCTTCTTGTCGAGCTGGAGGGGGGCGGCGGCGTCGCCGTCGGCCTGCGGGCGGCGCAGCACGGCGATGGATCCCGAGACGGTGGTGGCCCGCAGGGTGCCCGCTCCCGTGCCGAGGGTGCCGGTGATCCGCTTGGCGCCGAGCTGTCCGGTGACCCGCAGGTCCTCGAAGGCGTTGGAGACGCTGCCGGTGGCCGTATTGGCCTCGACCTTGGCGTCGGCGGGGTGCGGCAGGCGGATCGCGACCTGGCCGGAGACGGAGTTGAGGGAGATGTCCACCGGCTTGGGGCCCGCGCCGTGCGGGGCGAGGTCGATGAGCATGTCGCCGCTGACGGAGTCGGCCCGCACGCTGCCGCCCGCGCCGTCGACGACCGTCAGACCGCCGGAGACCGAGTGGAAGCCGAGCTCACCGGTGACGGACTGCGCCTCGACGCTGCCGGACACGGTGTGCGCCTTGACCCGCCCGGAGAGGCCGACGAGGGTGGCGTCGCCCGAGACCCCGTTGACCTCGGTGGCGGCGGAGATGCCGGAGACGAAGGCGGTGGCGCTGACGGTCGCCAGCTGGACGGTGGTGCCGGCGGGCACGGTCAGGGTGACGGTGACGCTGCGCTCCCAGGCCTTGCGCCCGTCGGAGGAGGAGCCGGACCAGGCCTTCCAGGGCTTGTTCTCGAACCACTTCTTGAAGCCCTGGGAACCGTTCCAGGGGAGGTCCTCGTAGGACACCGTCAGCGTGCCGCCCTCCTGCACCACGTGCAGCGGGGGCCCGTCGACCTCGGTGACCTCCAGCCGGGCGGCACCGTCCTCGGCCGCGACGACGTTGACGGTGCCGGCGACGACGCGGACGCGCAGGTCCGTGACCGGCTGCTCGAAGGCGAGCCGCTGGGGGGCGGGAACGGACCAGGTCATCTGCTCAGGCATGGTGCTGCTCCTCCTCGTGGACTGACGCACGCAACATATCGCGTCTCCTGTAGAACACGATATATCGCGGTTCGGCGAAGTCAAGCACGCGGCGACCCGCCCGCGCGTCCTCGCGGGGCGGGCGGGGCGGGGGCGGGGGGGGTGAGGGGGCGGCTGCCGGAATCAGGGCAGACCGGAGCGGACCGGGACGTCCGGCGCGTCGAGGGGGTGGCCTCTAGGCCACCAGCAGCGGGCTCCCCTGCCGCGAGAGCCACGCACGGTACGGCGGGGCCCCCAGGGCCGCTTCGCGGTAGGCGGCGCGGAGGTCGTCGTAGGCCTCCGCGTGCTCCCCGGGGCGGGTGGCCAGCAGCAGGCGGACCGCCAGGGGGTCGCCCAGCAGCGGGCGGATCGCCATGTCGTCCCGCGGGCCCGACGTCGGCTGGCAGGGGGCCACCGCCTCGCCGGAGACGATCAGCGACGCCGCCGTGTGGTAGTCGGCGTGCAGGACCTGCGGGGTGAGGCCGGCCCGTGCGAACACCCGCCGCAGGCCGTCCCATTCACCGTCGACCGAGGGGTCCACCGTCCAGCGGTCCCCGGCCAGGTCCTGTAACTCCACCACCGCCGACCGTGCGGCGGGGTGGTCCAGGGACATGGAGACGAACTGCGGCTCACGCTCCATCAGCACCCGCAGTTCCAGCCCGTCCGGCACCCGCAGCGGGCTGCCCTCCACCTCGTGCACGAACGCCACGTCCAGCTGCCCGGCCGCGGTCATCCGCAGCAGGGCGTTCGGGGAGGTGTCGACCACCAGCGTGGTCTCCGTGTCCGGTGCGCGCCGGTGGAGCCGGCGCAGCCACCCCGGCAGGGCCCGGCTCGCGGTCGAGCCGATCCGCAGCCGCGGGCCGTGCGCGGCCGCCCGCGCCTCGGCGACCAGTGCGGCCATCTCGGCGAGGAGCGGTCTCGCCCGCCCGAGGACCGTGCGCCCGAAGGGAGTCGGCCGGCAGCCGGTGCGCTCGCGGAGGAACAGCTCGCCTTCCAGGGCCCGTTCGATCCGGCGCAGCTGCGTCGTCAGGGAGGGCTGGCTCACGCCGAGCTGCCGGGCGGCCTTGTGCAGGCTGCCGGCGTCGGCGATGGCGCACAGCGCGCGCAGGTGCCTCACCTCGAGCTCCATGACCCGAGGGTAGGCGGGCCCAGGGGACCGCACCAGCCGCCTATAGCCCCCCGAATCCCGCCATTCTCACGCTAGTTGACCAAGGTAAATCTCGCCGAAACCCCCCGATAGGGCGGTGTTATCGGCCTCTGACATCATCCGCCGCCGCCATCGGCTCCCGCAGACTCCCGTACCGGACGTCCAATCCACCCCCCACCGCACCAACGAGTAGGAGCCCCCCACATGCGCCACTCCCGCAGGACCATGCTGTCCGCCGCGTCCGTCGGCCTCGGTGTCGTCGCCGTCCTCGCCGGCGTCGTCCCGACGGCCACGGCCGCGACCCCGGCGGGCGGCAGCCCGGCGAGCTACGCCGCGTACGAGCGGTCGCCGGAGAACCAGGCCGCGAACAAGGCGTTCTTCGAGGCCGTCCAGCGCGCGGTCGCCGAGCAGCGTGCCGCGAACCCGAGCGCCACGGCCGTCGTCACGGTCACCTACAACACCCGCAACGCGCCGAGCTTCCGTACCCAGATAGCCAACTCGACCCGCATCTGGAACGGTTCGGTCGCCAACGTGAAGCTGCAGGAGGTGGCCTCGGGCGGGAACTTCTCGTACTACGAGGGCAACGACTCGCGCGGCTCGTACGCGAGCACGGACGGGCACGGCCGGGGCTACATCTTCCTCGACTACGCCCAGAACCAGCAGTACAACTCCACGCGCGTGACGGCCCACGAGACCGGGCACGTGCTGGGCCTGCCGGACCACTACTCGGGTCCGTGCAGCGAGCTGATGTCGGGTGGCGGCCCGGGCACCTCGTGCACCAACGCCTACCCGAACAGCACCGAGCGCTCGCGCGTCAACCAGCTGTGGGCCAACGGCCTGGTCGGCTCGGGGCTGGGCACCAAGGGCTGAGGCCCCGCACGGTCCCGGGGGCCCTCGGGGCCGTGAGCGGGCAGCGCCCGCGGAGGGTCATCCCTCCGCGGGCGTGCTCCGGCGGCAGTCCGCGTTCCGGCAGGGGCCCGGGCCCCATTCGGGAATGAAGATCCCCAGCGACTTGCGGCGGCGGACCACCGTCTCCACGGGGCTCCCGCAGACCGGGCAGGTCCTCTGCTCGTGCCCGGCCTGCGGGGCGACCGTCGCGCGTCCGTACTGCTTCTGTTCACCGGCCATACCTCCACGGTAGGCCGGTTCCGTGCGTCCGGCCGGTCAGCGCCTGACGTCGTACGAGGTGACGACCTGGCCGCCGCCGAAGGCGGTGCAGCCGGTCAGCTCCAGCAGGCGCACCCCGAAGCCGGCGCGGGACATCGGCATGCCGGTGCCCGCCACGACGGGGTAGGTCTTGACGACGTACTCGTCGATCTCGTCGACCAGCTGGGCCGCGAGGTCGGCGCCGCCGCACAGCCAGATGCCCAGGCCGTCCTGCTCCTTGAGCTCGCGGACCTTGGCGGCGACGTCCCCGCTGATCAGCCGTACCTCGGGGTCGGGGGCCCCGGCGAGGGAGCGCGAGACGACGTACTGCTCGCGGAAGTGGCCGTACGGGCTGGTCATGCCGGCCTTGAGGCCTGGCTCGTAGGTGCCCCGGCCCATGATCACCGCGTCGAAGCGCTTCGGGGCCGTGCCGGCGAGGCCGAGGTGGGCGCGTCCGGCGGCGGCGATGGTCTCCGGGTACTCGGCGATCAGGTGTCCGAGGAACTCCTGGTCGACGTGGGCGTACATGAAATCGGCATCACCGTCCGGGGCTCCGATGAAGCCGTCGACCGTGGTGGCGATGAAGTACGTGAGCTTGCGCAAGCGAAATCTCTTCCGTCGGGGAGCGCCACCGCAGCGTGGCACGACAGTTAAAGTACTTCAGCTGAAGTGGTTACGCAAGCGTCGAGCGCAGGACCGGGAACCCCCTGCCCCCGGGGCTTGCGCCACATGGGCCACATCGGCGGGCCCTCCGGCAGCTGCACCGCCTCGCCGGTGAACTCCCAGCCCAGCCGCTCGTACAGGCGCACGCTCCGCTCGCTGCTCGCCTCCAGGTAGGCCGGGACCCCGTCCCGGTCGCAGCGCTCCAGCACCGGCCGGATCAGCTCCGTGCCCAACCCCTCGCCCTGCCGCCCGGGTGCGACCGCGATCATCAGCAGGTACTCGTGCTCCTCGGCGGTGGGGTGGACGGCGCCGGTGAGGCGCCCGACGAGCTCGCACCGCTCGTTGTCCGGGTCGGCGACCGCGCGCATCCTCGCCGGGACGTCGTCCTCGGCGGCCCCGCCCTCCGGCTCGCCGGCCGGGATCCGCAGCCACAGCGCGGCCGCCGAGCCGTCCGCGGCGTAGTCGATCCGGCCCTCCGCCAGGGCGACGTCCACGAAGACCCCGAGGAACCTGCCGTGGACGGCGGCCCGGTGCCCGGGATCGGGGAAGACCCAGGAGCTGACCGGGTCGCTGCGGAAGGCCTCGTCCAGCAGGCGCGCGACGGCGTCCCGGTCCGACTGATCCGCCTGGCGTATCTCCAGCACCACAGGTCACACCCTTCACTCGCATGTCAACTACCGCGAGCGATCCTAGAGTTGGCCCGAGCGTGCGGAAAGGCCTGTTCCGGCACCCCCGCGGTGCCGGAACAGGCCTCCCCCCGCTCTCCCCGCTCCCCCTGCTACCTCGTGCGGCGCGTCACGAACTCCGCGAGCGACAGCAGGCCGCCCGCGGCCGCCACGTCCGGCACCGCGCGGGACAGCTCCTGCACCGCCCGGCCCATCCGGTCGCCGGCGTGCGCCTGCGCCCAGTCGCGGCCGCCGGCCCGCTCCACGGCCCGGGCGGCCCGCCGCACGTCGTCCTCCCCGGTCATGGGGCCGGCGTACAGGGCGGCGAGCTCCTCCCCCGACTCGGTGCCCGAGGTGAGGGCGGCCACGACCGGGAGGGACTTCTTGCGGGCGAGCAGGTCGGCCCCGGCGGGCTTGCCGGTGTGCCCCGGGTCGCCCCAGATGCCGATCAGGTCGTCGATCAGCTGGAAGGCCAGGCCGGCCTCCCGGCCGAAGGCGTCCATCGCCTCGACCTCCTCCGGCCCGGCGCCCGCGTACAGCGCGCCGACCGCGCAGGCGCAGCCCAGGAGGGCGCCGGTCTTGGCCGTGGCCATGGCCAGGCACTCCTCCAGCGAGACGGACGGGCGCCGTTCGAAGGCGCAGTCCGCCTGCTGCCCCGCGCACAGCTCGACGATGCAGGCCGCGAGGCGGGCCGAGGCGCGCGCCGAGGCGGGGTGCGGGTCGTCTGCGAGCATCCGCAGGGCGAGGGCCATCATGGCGTCGCCCGCGAGGAGGGCGTCCGGGATCCCGAAGACGGTCCAGGCGGTGGGCCGTCCGCGCCGGCGGGAGTCGTTGTCGATGACGTCGTCGTGGAGCAGCGTGAAGTTGTGCGCGAGCTCCACGGCGGCCGCCGCCCTGACGGTGGACTCGTGGTCGCCCCCGAGGCCGCCGAGGGCCCGCGCCGAGGCGAGGACGAGGGCCGGGCGGATGGCCTTGCCCGCGCCGACGGCGGCCGGGCTGCCGTCCTCGTGCTCCCAGCCGAAGTGGTACATCGCCACCCGGCGCGTGGGGCCGGGCAGGCCCTCGACGGCCCGGCGCAGCTCCGGGCCGACCGTCTCCTTCGTGCTCTCCAGCAGGGCGGCCGCCTCCTGCCCCTCGCCGGCGGCGACGGTGTGCGCGGCCATCAGCGCCATCGGCCGATCTCGACGTTCTCCAGTACGCCGAGCGCGTCGGGGACGAGCACGGCGGCGGAGAAGTAGGCGGTGACCAGGTAGGACATGATCGCCTGCTCGCTGATGCCCATGAAGCGCACGGACATGCTCGGCTCGATCTCGTCGGGGATGCCGGGCTGGTGGAGCCCGATCACGCCCTGGTTCTCCTCGCCGGTGCGCATGCACAGGATGGACGTCGTACGGGCGTCGCTGACCGGGATCTTGTCGCAGGGGAAGAGGGGGACGCCCCGCCAGGCCGGCACCCGGGTTCCGGCGACGTCGACGGTCTCGGGGTAGAGGCCGCGCTTGTTGCACTCGCGGCCGAAGGCGGCGATGGCCTTGGGGTGGGCGAGGAAGAGGTTCGAGTCGCGGCGCATGCTGAGCAGCGCGTCGAAGTCGTCGGGGGTGGGCGCGCCGTCGTGGGGCTGGATGCGCTGGTCGTAGTCGGCGTTGTGGAGCAGGCCGAAGTCGGGGTTGTTGAGCATCTCGTGCTCCTGGCGCTCCCGCAGCGCCTCGACCGTGAGCCGCAGCTGCTGCTCGGTCTGGTTCATCGGGTGGTTGTAGAGGTCGGCGACGCGGGTGTGCACGCGCAGGACCGTCTGCGCGATGGAGAGCTCGTACTCGCGGGGGCGGGCCTCGTAGTCGACGAACGTGCCGGGGAGGAGGGCCTCGCCGTGGTGGCCGGCGGAGAGGTCGATGGCGGCCTCGCCGTACGGGTTGGCGTTGCGCTCGGGCCGGGTCCGTGCGCGGTCGAGGTGGGTGCGGAGGGAGTCGGCGCGGTCGGCGAGGAGCCGGAGGTCCTGGCGGGTCAGGACGAGGGCGGTGCCGGGGGTGGCGGCGCGGGCGGTGTACTCCCAGATGGCCTCGTCGTCGGTGAGGGCGTCCTCGCCGAAGTAGGCGCCGTCGGCGACGGTGCGCAGCACGGCGTCGTCGCCGTAGGGGCCGGGGCCGATCTGGTCGATGCGGCCGTGCGCGAGGAGGAAGACCTGGTCGGCGGGGCTGCCGAAGGAGGTGAGCTCCTGGCCGGCCTCGAAGTCGACCTGCCGGCAGCGGGCGGCGAGTTCGGTGAGGACCTCCTCGTCGGCGTAGTCGCGCAGCAGGGGCAGCTCGCCGAGTTCGGCGGGGATGACCTGGACCCGGCTGCCCGTCTTGACGAACTCCACGATGCCGTTGCCGACGGAGTAGCTGAGGCGGCGGTTGAGGCGGTAGGTGCCGCCCTGCACGGAGACCCACGGGAGCATCCGCAGCAGCCACCGCGAGGTGATCTCCTGCATCTGCGGGGCGGACTTGGTGGTGCTGGCCAAGTTCCGCGCGGCCGCGGTGCCGAGACTGCGCTGCGGTGTCTGGGCTTCGGTTTCGGAGCCCGCCTGGACCGACATGTCTTCGCCTTTCGATCACTCCATGGTCTGCGGTGGAGAAGCCTTTCAGCACGCAACGCGGTCAGACCATTACACAAAAGGGTGGGACTACTCCGGGCCCGGCTGGGCATCCTCCAGGGTTCGGACCCTCATTAACTTGCATCTTCGATGCCACTTTTTCTACGCTACCGCCATGCGGCTGACCCGATTCACCGACCTGGCGCTGCGCGTCCTGATGCGCCTGGCGGTCGAGGACGCGGAACTCCCCACCACCCGCGAGGTGGCGGCGACCATGGAGGTTCCGTACACCCACACCGCCAAGGTGGTCGCCCGGCTCCAGCACCTCGGCCTGGTCGAGGCGCGGCGCGGCCGCGGCGGCGGGCTGGCCCTCACCGCGACCGGACGCGCCGCCTCGGTGGGCGGCGTGGTGCGGGAGCTGGAGGGCGCGGGGGACGTGGTGGAGTGCGAAGGCGCCACCCCCTGCCCGCTGCGCGGGGCGTGCGTCCTGCGCGGCGCGCTGCGCCGGGCCCAGGAGGCCTTCTTCGCCGCACTGGACCCGCTCACAGTGGACGAGCTGGTGGCCGCCCCCACGGGCCCCCTGCTGCTCGGCATCGCGGGCGCCGCGCGCGGCCCGGCCGGGAAGCCGGCCCCCTAGCCCCCCCCCCGCACGGACCTCCGCATCCGGCGGAGGACTCCGCCGCACCGTTAAATACGAACCTCAGATACCAATTAACGACCCACGCGAGGAGCACCCATGCTGTCCGAGAAGTCGGCCGCGACCGTACGCGCCACCCTGCCCGCCGTCGGGGCGGCCATCGGCGACATCACGGAACTGTTCTACGAGAAGCTGTTCGCGGCCCACCCGGCGCTCCTGCGCGACCTGTTCAACCGGGGCAACCAGAACGCCGGCCTCCAAAAGCAGGCCCTCGCCGGCTCCATCGCGGCCTTCGCCACCCACCTCCTGGAGCACCCGGACACCCGCCCGGACGTGATGCTCGGCCGCATCGCCCACAAGCACGCGTCCCTCGGCGTCACCCGCGAGCAGTACCCGGTCGTCCGCCTGCACCTCTTCGAGGCGATGGCCGAGGTCCTCGGCGAGGCCGTCACCCCCCAGGTCGCCGAGGCCTGGGACGAGGTCTACTGGCTGATGGCGAACGCCCTCATCGCCATCGAGGAGCGCCTCTACGCCGAACAGCAGGTCCTGGCCGGCGACGTCTGGCGGGAGTGGACCGTGGCCGCGCGGATCGAGGAGACCGCCGACTGCACCACCTTCCACCTCACCCCCGCCGACGGCGCCCCCGCCCCCGGCTTCAAGCCCGGCCAGTACGTCTCCGTCCAGACCGAACTGCCCGACGGTGCGCGCCAGATCCGCCAGTACAGCCTCTCCGGCTCCCCCGGCTCCGCCGTCCGCGCCATCACGGTCAAGCGGGTCCACGGCACCGGCGGCCCCGACGGCGAGGTCTCCCACCACCTCCACGCCCACCTGCGCACCGGCGACACCCTGCGCGTCTCCGCCCCGTACGGCGACCTGGTCCTGCGGGACGGTGCCGCACCGGTGCTGCTCGCCTCCGCGGGCATCGGCTGCACCCCGATGCTCTCGATGCTGGAGCACCTGGCCGAAACCGGCCACCCCGCCCCCGTCACCGTCCTGCACGCCGACCGCACGCCCGCCGACCACCCCCTGCGCTCCGACCACCGCGCCCTGGCGCAGAAGCTCCCCGACGCCTCGGCCCGCTTCTGGTACGAGTCCGACGCCGAGCCGGGCGACGGGACCGGCCTGCTCGACCTGGCCGGCATCCCCGTCGCCCCCGGCACCCAGGCCTACCTCTGCGGCCCGCTTCCCTTCATGCGTTCGGTCCGCGAGCAGCTGATCGCCAAGGGGGTCCCCGCGTCCGACATCCACTACGAGGTCTTCGGACCGGACCTCTGGCTCGCCTCGGCGTGACGACTGGCCGAAACACGCCCTAGTCGCGGAAGGGTCGCCTCCGCTACACCGGTACGTAACGAACCGAGCACGTACCGTAAGGGAGGCGGCCATGTCCGCACCCATGTCCGCGGACCGCTTCATCAACGCCCTGCGCGCCGAAGGCCTGACCGTCGTCGAGGTCGGGAACTGGCGCGTGCACAACCGCAACCACCGCGGGCCCTGGGGGCCGGTGCACGGGGTGATGATCCACCACACCGTCACCAGCGGCGCCTCCTACACCGTGGAACTCTGCCGCGACGGGGACCGGGCCCTGCCCGGCCCCCTCTGCCACGGGGTCATCACCAAGGACGGCCGCGTCCACCTCGTCGGCTACGGCCGCGCCAACCACGCCGGCGCAGGCGACTCCGACGTCCTGGCGGCGGTCATCGCCGAGCGGCGCCTCCCCCCGGACCACCACGCCGACACCGACGGGAACCGCTACTTCTACGGCTTCGAGTGCGAGAACCTCGGCGACGGCGAGGACCCCTGGCCGGCCGTCCAGCTGGACGCCATCGCCCGCGCGGCGGCGGCCGTCTGCCGGTTCCACGGGTGGACGTCCCGGTCGGTCATCGGCCACCTCGAATGGCAGCCGGGCAAGATCGACCCCAAGGGGTTCACGATGCAGTCCCTGCGCGACCGCGTCGCGGAGCGCCTGAAGTAGCCGTCCCGGGCCCCGCCCCCGCGTCCGCCCCCACGGGTGCGGGCGCGGCTCCCGCGTGCGGCGGCGGGGCCGCCCCCGCCCACAATGGGAGGGTGGACCACTCCGCCGGCCGCGACGCCCTCCTGCACCCCCGCCCGCCCTCCCCCGTACAGGAGGTCCGCGACGAGCGGTTCGAACGGCACGGCGTACGGCTGCTGCTCAAGCGGGACGACCTCGTGCACCCGGAGCTCCCGGGCAACAAGTGGCGCAAACTCGCGCCGAACCTCAGGGCGGCCCTGGCCGCCGGCCACGGCCGGCTCGCCACCTTCGGCGGCGCCTACTCCAACCACCTCCGGGCCACGGCGGCCGCCGGACGGCTCCTCGGCCTGGAGACGGTCGGCCTCGTCCGGGGCGACGAGCTCGCGGACCGCCCCCTGAACGACTCCCTCGCCCGCTGCGCGGCGGACGGGATGCGGCTGCACTTCGTCACGCGCGCGGAGTACCGGCGCAAGGCGGAGCCCGAGGTCCTGGCCCGGCTCCTGGCCGCCGCCGGGGCCCCGGACGCGTACGCCGTCCCGGAGGGCGGCAGCAACGCGCCCGCCCTCACCGGGTGCGCGGAGCTGGGGCGCGAACTGCGGGGCGTGTGCGACGTGGTGGCGGTGGCCTGCGGTACGGGCGGCACCCTGGCCGGCCTCGCGGCGGGACTGGCCCCCGGCCAGTCGGCCCTGGGCGTCCCCGTCCTGGCGGGGGGCTTCCTGGGGGCGGAGATACGTTCCCTCCAGGCGGCGGCCTTCGGCGGCCCGGCCGGCTCCTGGACCCTGGCCGAGGGCTACGACCACGGCGGCTACGCCCGCGTCCCCCCACCCCTGGAGGCCTTCGCGGCGGACTTCGAGGCCCGCCACGGCCTCCCGGTGGAGCGCGTCTACGTGGCGAAGCTCCTCTGGGCCCTGGAGGCGCTGACCGCGTCCGGCGCCTTCTCCCCCGGCACGACCGTCGCCGCGGTCGTCACGGGCCGGCCGTACTGACGGCCGGCCCGCCCTGCACCGCCCCTCAGCCCGTCTCCTCCCGGTACGCCGCCGCCTCCTCCAGGTCCAGCCTGCGCAGCAGGCCCCGCAGCATCTCGTCGTCGATGCGGCGGCGATCACGGAGGGTCACGAAGACCTCCCGTTCCGCCTCGATCATCTCCCGGGCCAGCCTGCGGTAGACGTCGTCCGCCGACTCCCCCGTCACCGGGTTGACCTCCCCCAGCCGCTCCCACACCGCGTTGCGGCGCCGCTCCAGGACCGTCCGCAGCCGGTCCGCCAGCGGCGGCGGCAGGGTGCTGTTCTCCGGGGCCTCCAACAGCTCCGCCAGGCGTTCCTCCGCCGCCCGCGAGGCCTCGCTCTGGGCCTGGGCCTCCGCCAGGGTCTCCGCCTGGGTGTCGCGCGGCGGCAGCCGCAGCGCCCGGATCAGCGGCGGGAGGGTCAGCCCCTGCACGACCAGGGTGCCGATCACCGTGGTGAAGGTCAGGAAGAGGATCAGGTTGCGGTGCGGCACGCTCATCGGCACCGAGAACGCGATCGCCAGCGACACCACCCCGCGCATACCGGCCCACCCCACGATCACCGGGGACTTCCAGTCGGTGTCCGGCTCCCGCTTGCGGATCCGCTCCGACACCCACCGCGGCACGAAGGTCGCCGGGAACACCCAGACGAACCGCGCCAGCACCACCGCGAGGAACACCGCCACCGCGTACCAGGCCGCGGCCAGCCCCTCGTACTCGCTCAGCCCCCGCAGGACCACCGGCAGCTGGAGCCCGATGAGGGCGAAGACCACCGACTCCAGCACGAACGCGACGACCTTCCACACCGCCTCCTCCTGGAGCCGGGTCGCGAAGTCGACCTGCCAGTTCCGGTGCCCCAGGTACAGCGCGACCACCACCACCGCCAGCACGCCCGACGCGTGCACCCGCTCCGCCGCCGCGTACGCCACGAAGGGGATCAGCAGCGACAGCGTGTTCTGCAGCAGGGGCTCGCGCAGCCGCTTCCTCAGCTGGTGGATCGGGACCATCAGCAGCAGGCCCACCCCGACCCCGCCCACCGCGGCCAGCAGGAACTCGGCGACCCCGCCCGCCCAGCCGGCGCTCACCCCGACCGCCGCGGCCAGGGCCACGTTGTAGGCGGTGATGGCGGTGGCGTCGTTCACCAGGGACTCGCCCTGGAGGATGGTCGTCACCCGGTTCGGCAGCCCCAGCCGCCGGGCGATCGCGGTCGCCGCGACCGCGTCCGGCGGGGCCACGACCGCGCCCAGCACCAGCGCCACCGGCAGCGGGACCCCGGGCACGACCAGGTACGTCACCCAGCCCACCGCCAGCGTCGCGAACAGCACGTACCCCACCGACAGCAGGGCGATCGGCCGCACGTTGGCCCGCAGGTCCAGGTACGAGCTGTCCACCGCGGCCGTGTGCAGCAGCGGCGGGAGCAGCAGCGGCAGCACGATGTGCGGGTCGAGGGCGTACGAGGGCACCCCCGGCGCGTACGCGGCGACGAGTCCCACGGCGACCAGCAGCAGCGGCGCCGGCACGGGCGTGCGCCGGGCCGCCCCCGCCACGGCGGTGCTCACCGCCACCAGCGCCACCAGCGGCAATACCTCCATCGAAGATCCATCCCCATCCGTCGTCGCCGATGTCGCACCCGCACCCTGGCCGTAACCTGGCCATCATGAGCGAGTGCACCCACGTTGCCGAACTGCCGCGCCCCGAGCCGGTCCCGCATGCGCTGACCTGCCCGGAATGTGAGGTCCTCGGCAGCCATCCCGTCCAGCTGCGCATGTGCCTCGGGTGCGGGTACGTGGGCTGCTGCGACAGCTCTCCCCACCGGCACGCCACCGCGCACCACCAGGAGACCGGCCATCCGGTGATGCGCAGCTTCGAACCGGGCGAGACGTGGCGTTGGTGTTTTGTCGACGGTTCGATCGTCTGAAGCGGGGTAGTTCAACCCTCCGCCGGTTCCACCGAATTGGGCCCGCAGACCCCTAGCCACTGTGCGTACTCATGGGCTTACCATCAGTCACTGCACGGAGGCGGGGTCGGCCCGGTCGCTCCACAGCGGGCGCCATGAGGGGTGCCGCGACACGATCACCCGGATCGCGATAGCGTCACCGGCGAACAGAGCTCGTACCACCTTGGAGGTGAGGGTGTCCCAGATCGCAGGCGAGCCCGGGACCCAGGACTTCGTGGAAGTCCGGCTGCCGGCTGCGGGTGCCTACCTGTCGGTGCTGCGAACGGCCACGGCCGGACTCGCGGCACGGTTGGACTTCACCCTCGACGAGATCGAGGACCTCCGCATCGCGGTGGACGAGGCCTGCGCGATCCTGCTCCAGCAGGCCGTGCCGGGCTCCGTCCTCAGCTGCGTCTTCCGGTTGATCGACGATTCACTGGAAGTGACCGTCTCCGCGCCCACCACCGACGGGCGCGCCCCGGAGCGGGACACGTTCGCGTGGACCGTGCTGTCGGCGCTGGCCGGCAAGGTCGAGGCGACGGTCGAGGACAACCGGACGGTGAGCATCAGCCTCTACAAACAGCGCGGCGCGGGGCCAGGCCCGGCGTGAACGGCGGGGAGATCCCGGTGCGGGGCGGGGATCGGCCCCGGGTAAGGCACGAGGTCGACGGCGGCATCCCGGAACAGCACCACGCCCGGCCGCACCCGGCTGACGCGGATGCGGAAGACGGCTTTTTGGACTCGGCGGAGCGACGGGCGGGCCCTATGAGCGAGAACGAGCACGACCAACCACAGCCATCGCAGGCCCCGGCCCCGGAGGCGGCGGACGAGGCGCACGCGGTGCTGCCGGATCCCCGGGACCGCAGTGGCGCGCGGGCCCTGTTCTTCGAGCTGCGCGAGCTGCCCGAGGGGTCACCCGAGCGGGCGGAGCTGCGCAACCGGCTGGTGCGGATGCACCTGCCGCTGGTCGAGCACCTGGCGCGGCGATTCCGCAACCGCGGCGAGCCGCTGGACGACCTGACGCAGGTCGCGACCATCGGCCTGATCAAGTCGGTCGACCGGTTCGACCCGGACCGGGGGGTGGAGTTCTCGACGTACGCCACCCCCACCGTGGTCGGGGAGATCAAGCGGCACTTCCGCGACAAGGGCTGGGCGGTGCGGGTGCCCCGGCGCCTCCAGGAGCTGCGGCTCTCGCTGACCACGGCCACGGCGGAGCTGTCCCAGCAGCACGGCCGCTCCCCCACGGTGCACGAGCTGGCCGAGCGGCTGGGGATCTCCGAGGAGGAGGTGCTGGAGGGGCTGGAATCGGCCAATGCCTACAGCACGCTCTCGCTGGACGTGCCGGACACCGACGACGAGTCGCCGGCGGTGGCGGACACCCTGGGCTCGGAGGACGAGGCGCTGGAGGGCGTCGAGTACCGCGAGTCCCTCAAGCCGCTGCTGGAGGGGCTGCCGCCGCGGGAGAAGCGGATCCTGCTGCTGCGCTTCTTCGGGAACATGACCCAGTCGCAGATCGCTCAGGAAGTCGGCATCTCCCAGATGCACGTCTCCCGGCTGCTGGCCCGCACGCTGGCCCAGCTCCGCGACAAGCTCCTCGTCGAGGAGTGAGCGCAGGAGCGGTGGAGGGGTAACGGAGGGTTCATCGGGCCCCGTCGGCGGGTCCGATGCCCAGCGCCTCGGTCGCCGTCGGGTTCACCAGGAGCCCGGCGACGACCACCGCCGCCAGGGCCAGGGCCACGGCGGCGACGGTCATCGCACCGCCGGTGGTCCACAGGGTCCAGGCGACCGGGAGGGCCATCAGCTGGGTGATCAGCGCGGGGCCGCGGCTCCAGCGGCGGCCCAGGCGCAGCCCGCGCGCCGCGATCAGCGGGAGCGCGGCGAGGGCGAGCAGCGTCACTCCCCCGGTCTCGGCCTGCTGCGGGGAGTCGGGGTGGCCGGCGATGCCGACGAACAGCATGTAGACGCCGAGTCCGGCGAGGGCGAGGCCCTCCAGCGCGGTCAGCACGGCGGCCGCGGTCAGCCGGCCGGGCAGGGTCGTGGGCTCCGCGGTCGCGGCGGCGGGGCCTTCGGGGGACGCGGCGGGGGTGCGGGGGCTCGGCTTCTTGCTCACCCCAGCAGGGTAGCCGCGGCGTGCCCGGCCCGGACGGGGACGGTCGGTAGGGGACGCGTGCGCGGGGGTGGGTAGTCTGGCGACCATGCGTGCACTTCTCGTGGCCAATCCAGCAGCGACGACCACCAGTGCGCGCACGCGCGACGTCCTGATCCATGCCCTGGCCAGCGAGATGAAGCTGGAGGCGGTGACCACCGAGTACCGGGGGCACGCCCGTGACCTGGGGCGCAAGGCCGCGCACGAGGGCCTCGACCTCGTGGTGGCGCTGGGCGGTGACGGCACCGTCAACGAGGTGGTCAACGGGCTCCTGCACGACGGGCCGGACCCGGAGAACCTGCCGCGGCTGGCGGTGGTGCCGGGCGGTTCCACGAACGTCTTCGCCCGTGCGCTCGGGCTGCCGAACGATTCGGTCGAGGCGACCGGCGCGCTGCTGGACGCGCTGCGCGAGCGCCGCGAGCGGACGGTGGGCCTGGGGCTGGCCGCGGGTGTTCCGGGGACGGAGGACGAGGGGGTCCCGTCGCGCTGGTTCACGTTCTGCGCGGGCTTCGGTTTCGACGCGGGCGTGGTGGGGCGGGTCGAGCAGCAGCGGGAGCGCGGCAAGCGTTCGACGCACGCCCTCTATGTACGACAGCTGATGCGGCAGTTCTGGGAGGAGCCCAACCGCCGGCACGGAACGATCACGCTGGAGCAGCCCGGGGCGGATCCGGTGACGGATCTGGTGCTGTCGATAGTCTGCAACACCTCCCCGTGGACGTACCTGGGAAATCGGCCCCTGTACGCCTCTCCGGAGGCCTCGTTCGATACCGCGCTTGACGTATTGGCGCTGGACCGTTTGTCAACTCCGGCGGTCGCGCGGTACGCGACACAGCTCCTGACCTCGACTCCTGAGCGCGGTCCACACGGCAAGCACGCGGTGTCTCTGCACGATCTGACCGACTTCACCTTGCATTCGAAGGTTCCCCTCCCTTTCCAGATGGACGGCGATCACCTCGGAGTGCGCACCAGCGTTCGGTTCACAGGCGTTCGCCGTGCACTGCGTGTGATTGTGTGAGTAGAAGAGTCCAAAATCCTTTCAGTCGAACGTTTACACGCCGGTCCACCCCCAAGAACTAGGGCTGTGACCTAGTCGACACCGACGAATCCAAAAAAACTTTCCGGAAGGGGTTGTATCCCCGTCCGAGGTTTGCGAATCTCTACATGGCGATCGGGACAGCCCGCAGAACCCGGCACCCACACAGACCGCCAGAACCCCACCACGAATCTTGGACCGCACCAGGCAACTGGGCGTCGGCCCTTCCCTCACGGGGGGATTCGTGAAAGCGTTCACATTCACAAGCAACCTGCCCGCAATACAAGGAGATGGAGCAGCCATGGACTGGCGTCACAACGCCGTTTGCCGCGAGGAAGACCCCGAGCTCTTCTTCCCCATCGGCAACACCGGTCCTGCGCTGCTGCAGATCGAGGAAGCCAAGGCCGTCTGCCGCCGTTGCCCCGTCATGGAGCAGTGCCTGCAGTGGGCGCTCGAGTCCGGCCAGGACTCCGGTGTCTGGGGCGGCCTGAGCGAGGACGAGCGCCGCGCCATGAAGCGCCGCGCCGCTCGCAACCGGGCGCGCAACGCCAGCGCCTGATATCGACTTTCGAGCCTCGACGCGCAGCGCGTAGTACCCATATAGCGCTCAGCAACGTGCTCTTGAGCCCCGGACCGATCACCCTTCGGTCCGGGGCTCAGTGCTTTCCGCACAGCCGCCCGTCACGCTGAGTGACGAACCGTGCGGGCTACTTCTGCGAGCTGACCGGGACGTCGAGGACGACCTTGGTGCCGCGCGGCTCCGCGCGGACCATGTCGAAGGTGCCGCCGAGCTCGCCCTCCACGAGGGTCCGGACGATCTGGAGCCCGAGGTTGCCGGCCTTCTGCGGGTCGAAGCCCTCGGGCAGCCCGGAGCCGTCGTCGAGGATCGTGATCAGCAGCCGGCCGTCGGCGCGGCCCGATCCGCTGCGGGCGGCGGTCACCTCCACCGTGCCGCCCTCCCCCTGGGTGAAGGCGTGCTCCAGGGCGTTCTGCAGGATCTCGGTCAGCACCATCGACAGCGGCGTGGCCACCTCGGCGTCCAGGATCCCGAACCGGCCGATGCGCCGGCACCGCACCTTCCCGGGCGAGATCTCGGCGACCATCGCGATCACGCGGTCGGCGATCTCGTCGAACTCGACGCGCTCGTCGAGGTTCTGGGAGAGGGTCTCGTGCACGATCGCGATCGAACCGACGCGCCGCACCGCCTCGTTGAGCGCCTCCCGTGCGCTCTCCGAATCCATCCGGCGGGCCTGGAGCCGCAGGAGCGCGGCCACCGTCTGGAGGTTGTTCTTCACCCGGTGGTGGATCTCCCGGATGGTGGCGTCCTTGGTGATCAGTTCACGTTCGCGACGGCGCAGTTCGGTGACGTCGCGGCAGAGGACCAGGGAACCGATCCGGGTGCCCTTGGGCTTGAGCGGGATCGCGCGGAGCTGGATGACCCCGCCGTTGCCCTCGACCTCGGTCTCGCGCGGGGCCCAGCCGCTGGCGAGCTTCGCGAGCGCCTCGTCCACCGGCCCCCGGGACGGGGCGAGTTCGGCGGTGGTGGTGCCCAGGTGCTGGCCGACCAGGTCGGCGGCGAGGCCCAGCCGGTGGTAGGCGGAGAGGGCGTTGGGGGACGCGTACGTCACCACGCCGTCGGCGTCGAGGCGCATCAGGCCGTCACCGACGCGCGGGGAGGCGTCCATGTCCACCTGCTGGCCGGGGAACGGGAAGGCGCCCGCGGCGATCATCTGCGCGAGGTCGGAGGCGGACTGGAGGTAGGTCAGCTCCAGCCGGCTCGGTGTACGCACGGTGAGCAGGTTGGTGTTGCGCGCGATCACGCCCAGCACCCGGCCCTCGCGGCGGACGGGGATCGACTCGACGCGGACCGGCACCTCCTCGCGCCACTCGGGGTCGCCCTCGCGCACGATCCGCCCCTCGTCGAGGGCGGCGTCGAGCAGGGGGCGGCGGCCGCGCGGCACGAGGTGGCCGACCATGTCGTCCTGGTACGAGGTGGGGCCGGTGTTCGGCCGCATCTGCGCGACGGAGACGTAGCGGGTGCCGTCCAGGGTCGGGACCCAGAGGACGAGGTCCGCGAAGGAGAGGTCAGAGAGCAGCTGCCACTCCGAGACCAGCAGGTGGAGCCACTCCAGGTCGGTTTCACCGAGAGCGGTGTGCTGGCGTACGAGATCGTTCATGGAGGGCACATTGCGAGCGTACCCCGGGTACGAGGATGACTTTCCCCACGACGGGTACTCGGGAGTATCCAGGAAGGGCACACTCCGCGTACTGTTGGAGGAAGTGACGGGCCAGTAGGTCCGCGCTTTGGATGGACAGGACAGATTGGTCTAGTCCACAATTGCCTTACGCTTCCGCCCTCCCCGCACAGGAGGACGGATCGAGGTGGCCACGCGTTCTGCCCTGACCGCGCAGGCACCTCGAACCGGCCGCCGGGAACCGCACACCTGACGGCCGTAAGTACTCCGGGCTACGGTGCCGGACGGGTTGAGGGTCCCGTCCTGCACCGTGGCCCAGAGGAAATCCCGGCGCGGCGCGCGGGGAATCGCGGTGCGGACCGCCCGGCGCCCCGGCCCCGGGCCTTTTCTATTCCGGCCGGGACCCGGACCGCGGCTGCGGCCCGGCCGCCGGCCGCCCGGGCCAGGCCAGGAGCGCCAGGTCCGCCACGGCCTCCAGCTCCTCCCGCGTCGCCCCGTCGCACGACTGCTGGCTCATCCCCTGGAGCACCGCGCCGGCGTAGCGGGCCAGGGCCCCCGCGTCCGTGCCGGCGGGCAGCTCCCCGCTCGCGACGTCGGCCCTGATCCGGCTCTCGAACATCGCCAGGTTGGCGTTGCGGCGCTCGCGCAGGGCCTCGGCCACCTCCTTCGAGGTGGTGTTGGCGGCCGCGCTGATCACCATGCAGCCCGGCGGGTGGGCGGGGTCGGTGTAGATCCCGGCCGCCTCGCGCAGGATCCGGGCCATGGCGGCGGCGGCGGTGGGCTCCTCGCGCAGCGCCACGCCCGCGAAGTCCCCGTAGCGGCTGCCGTAGACCACCACGGCCTCGTCGAAGAGCCTGCGCTTGTCGCCGAAGGCCGCGTAGAGGCTGGGCGCACCGATGCCCAGGGTGCGGGTCAGGTCGGAGATGGACGTGGCTTCGTAGCCGTGCTCCCAGAAGGTCAGCATCGCCTTGTCGAGGGCGGCGTCCCGGTCGAAGGAGCGGGGCCTGCCGCGCTGTCCTGTCACCATGCGGACGATTCTATAGCGGTCGCTAGGGAATCTGGTACGGTCCCTTTCTGTAGCGACCACTATCGAATGACGGAGGGGGGCGCGTCATGGGCGTGCTCAAGGGGAAGACGGCTCTGGTCACGGGCGGCAGCCGGGGTATCGGGCGGGCCGTCGCGGAGCGGCTGGCGCGGGACGGGGCCCTGGTCGCCGTGCACTACGGGCACAACGCCGCGGCGGCCGCGGAGACCGTCGCGGCGATCGAGGCCGCGGGCGGGCGGGCCTTCGCGATCGGGGCGGAGCTCGGCGTTCCGGGGGACGCGCAGGCCCTGTGGGCCGCGTACGAGGCCCATCCCGCGCACACCGAGCGGGTGGACGTCCTGGTGAACAACGCCGGGGCGGCGGTCTTCGCGGGCATCGGGGAGACCGACGAGGAGACCTTCCAGCGGGTCCAGGCGCTCAACGCCCAGGCGCCCTTCTTCGTGATCCGGCACGGGCTGGACCGGCTCTCGGACGGGGGCCGGATCGTCAACGTGACCGGCACCCCGGAGATCGCACTGCCGGCCATCCTCGCCACGATCATGGCCAAGGGGGCGGTGAACGCGCTGACGGTCTCCCTGGCCGCCGCCCTCGCGCCGCGCGGGATCACGGTCAACTCGGTGGGCCCCGGCATCACGGAGACCGAGCTGAACGCGGCCTGGCTGGCCGATCCCGCGGCCCGGGCGCACGCCGCCTCGCGGTCCGTCTTCGGCCGGGTGGGCACGGCGGAGGAGGTGGCCGACGTGGTGGCCTTCCTGGCCTCGCCGGACTCGCGCTGGGTCACCGGCCAGCACCTGGACGCCACGGGGGGCCTGCAGCTGGCCCTGCTGTAACGGGGGCCGCTGCGCGGCCGCAACGGGTCCGGGCGGAGTCCGGGGAGCGGGCGGAGGGCGGGGAGGGGCGGGCCCTGCGCAGCGACCCCCGCCCCCCGGGCGGACGGGGTCGAACGGCGGGACGATGGATGTGGCGGAGGGCCGCCGCGGGCGGGTCCGCTCTGCTAGATTGGTCTATACCACCACTCCTCTCAGATCGGCAGGCCCCGCGTGGAAGTTGTCATCGTCCCGGACGCCAAGGCAGGCGGCGAGCTCATCGCGGAGGCCATGGCCGCCCTGGTCCGCCGCAAGCCCGACGCCCTGCTGGGCGTGGCGACCGGCTCTACCCCGCTGCCCGTCTACGAGGCCCTCGCCGCCAAGGTCCGGGCCGGCGAGGTCGACGCCTCCCGGGCCCGGGTCTGCCAGCTCGACGAGTACGTCGGCCTGCCGGCCGGGCACCCGGAGTCCTACCGCGCGGTCGTGCTCCGCGAGGTGGTCGAGCCGCTCGGCCTGACCGAGGACTCCTTCATGGGCCCCGACGGCTCCGCCGCCGACGTCCACGCGGCCTGCGAGGCCTACGACCAGGCCCTCGCCGACGCCGGCGGGGTGGACCTCCAGCTGCTGGGCATCGGCACCGACGGGCACATCGGCTTCAACGAGCCCTGCTCCTCGCTGGCGTCCCGCACCCGCATCAAGACGCTGACCGAGCAGACCCGCGTGGACAACGCCCGGTTCTTCGAGGACGACATGGACCAGGTGCCGCACCACGTCATCACCCAGGGCATCGGCACCATCCTCGACGCCCGCCACCTGGTCCTGCTGGCCACCGGCGAGGGCAAGGCCGAGGCGGTCGCCCAGACCGTCGAGGGCCCGCTGTCCGCACTGGTCCCGGCCTCCGCGCTCCAGCTGCACCGGCACGCGACCGTCGTGGTGGACGAGGCGGCCGCCTCCAAGCTGAAGCTGGCCGACTACTTCCGCCACGCCTACGCGAACAAGCCCTCCTGGCAGGGCCTGTAGCAGCGGCGCGAAAGGGCCGGGCCCCCCTCCTCGGGGGCCCGGCCCTCATCCGTGCCCGGTGGACTACCGCAGGCCGGCGATGACCTCGGCGGCGGCCCGCCCGCAGACGCGGGAGGCGCCGTGCGTGGCGACGTACAGCGACCCGCGCGGCTCGGCGCGCGGTACGCCCATCTCCACGACCACGGTGTCCGGCCGCGCGGCGACCAGCGCGTCCAGCGCCTCGGTCATCCACGGGTGCCGGTGCGCGTCGCGGACGACCGCGACGACCGTGCGCTCCCCCGCGGCCGCCAGCACGTCCCCGGCGGCCGAACCCTCGGGGAAGACGCCCGAGACGGTCCCCGGGACCAGGGCGGCCAGCTCCGCGGCCACCCCCCAGGGGGTCTCGTCGCCGACCGCGATGTTCGCGACGGGTGCGAGCGTGGCGACGTACGGGGCGGCCACGGGGGCCCGTTCGCCCGACACGGCCAGCGCGCGGCGGGCCGCCTCCAGGCCGATGCCGGACGCGCGGCTCCCCTCCGGCTGCGCGTCCGGCCGGGCCCTGCGGGCCCATCCGGCGAGGGCGCGCACCCGGTCGGCGGCGTCGGCGAGCCGCTCCTCGGGCAGCGCGCCCTCGCGTACGGCGGCGACCAGCGCGTCGCGCAGACGCAGCACGGTCACCTCGTCGGCGAGGCCCCCGCCGACGCAGATGGCGTCGGCGCCGGCCGCGATGGCGAGCACCGAGCCCCGCTCGATGCCGTACGTCCCGGCGATGGCGTTCATCTCCATGCCGTCGGTGACGATGAGGCCCTCGTAGCCGAGTTCCTTGCGCAGCAGACCGGTGAGGATCTGCGGGCTGAGGGTGGCGGGCCGGGTCGGGTCGAGGACGGACACCAGGATGTGGGCGCTCATGACGGCCTTGGTGCCGGCCTCGATGGCCGCCTTGAACGGGACCAGCTCGCGGGCCTGGAGGGTGTCCAGGTCCACGTCGATGCGCGGCAGCGCGTGGTGCGAGTCGACGTTGGTGTCGCCGTGGCCCGGGAAGTGCTTGGTGCAGGCGGCGACCCCGGCGGCCTGGAGGCCCTCGACGTACGCGGCCGTGTGCCGGGCGGCGAGCCGGGTGTCGGCGCCGAAGGAGCGCACGCCGATGACCGGGTTGTCGGGGTTGGAGTTGACGTCGGCGGACGGGGCCCAGTTGAGGTTGACCCCGCACTCGGCGAGACGGCGGCCGAGCTCGCGGGCCACCTCGCGGGTGAGCTCCGTGTCGTCGACGGCGCCGAGCGCCAGGTTGCCGGGGAAGGACGAGCCGCCGCGGACCTCCAGGCGGGTGACGTCGCCGCCCTCCTCGTCGATGGCGACGAGGACGTCGTCCCGCTCGCGGCGCAGCTGCGCGGTGAGCGCGGCGAGCTGCTCGGGCGAGGCGATGTTGCGGCCGAAGAGGCCGACGGCGGTGAGCCCCTCTCCGACCTGGCGCAGCAGCCAGGAGGGGGCGGTGGTGCCCTCGAAGCCGGGCTGGAGGACCGCGAGGGCGTCGCGGGTGAGCCCGTCGTCGGAACCGGACCCTGTGGTGCGGTGCGCAAGGATGGTCACGGCCGTTATCCCTTCACGGCGCCGGCGGTCATGCCGCCGACGGCCTTGCGCTGGAGGAAGACGAAGATCACCAGGACGGGGATCGCGAAGATCGAGGACGCGGCCATGGTGGCGCCCCAGTCGTTGCCGAAGGCGGTCTTGAACTGGGTCAGCCACAGCGGCAGGGTCTGGGCGGTCTTGTCCTTGTTGAGGATCAGGACCATCGCGAACTCGTTCCAGGCGGTGATGAAGCCGAAGAGCGAGGTGGACATCAGGCCGGGGGCCAGCAGCGGGAAGATCACCTTGCGGAAGGCCTGGCCGCGGGTGCAGCCGTCGATCTGGGCGGCCTCCTCCAGGGTCACCGGGACGGCGGCGATGAAGCCGCGCAGGGTCCAGATGGTGAAGGGGAGGACCATCACGAAGTAGATCGCGGTCAGCACGCCGATGCTGTTCAGCATCTCGGCGTCGCGGACGATCATGTACATCGCGATGACCATGACCTCCCAGGGGGCCATCTGGGCCATCATCACGCCGAGGACGAGGCCCTTGCGGCCCCGGAACTTCATCCGGGCGATGGCGAAGCTCGCGGCGAGGGCCACCAGCAGGGCCAGCAGGACGGCGCCGACGGTGACGACGAGGCTGTTGGTGACGTAGGTCCAGAAGTTCTCGACGCCGGTGGCCTTGGTGAAGTTGTCCAGCGTCGGGGTGAAGACGAAGACCGGGTCCTTGGTGAGGATCTCGCTGTTCGGCTTGAGGGCCGAGGAGAACATCCAGTAGACCGGGAAGACGAAGACCAGGGCCAGGAGCAGCGCGCCGAGGTTCTTGGCGACGGTCGCGGGGCGCAGCGGCCCGCGGGTGCGCAGCCGCTGGGCGGGCTCGTCCGGGGTGGTGGTGGTGCTCACTGCTCCTCCTCCTGCTTCAGGATCAGGCGGAAGTAGAAGGACATGACGACCAGCAGGATCAGGATCGTCAGGACGGAGATCGCGGCGGCGAGGCCGTAGTGGAACTGGCTCTGGCCCTCCACGTAGGCGAAGACCGGGAGGATCTCGGAGGCGCGGTCGGGGCCGCCCTTGTTCATGGCGTAGACCTGGGTGAAGGCCTTGAAGACCCAGATCACCTCCAGGAACGTGGTGACCAGGAAGAAGGGCTTCAGGTTGGGGAAGACGACCTTCCAGAAGGTCTGCCAGCCGTTGGCCCCGTCCATGCGGGCGGCCTCGTACAGCTCGGCGCCGACCGTGGTGAGGCCGGCGTACATGTTGAGGGCGACGAAGGGGATGGAGCCCCAGACCACCAGGAGGGTGACGATCGTCAGGGTGGACAGGCCGGTCTCGAACCAGTTGTGCTGCTCGTAGCCGGAGAAGCCGAGCGTGCGCATGACCCAGTTCATGACGCCGAACTGCTCGTCGAACAGCCAGTAGAAGACCTGGACCGAGGCGACGATGGGCATGGCCCAGGCCATCACGAGCGCCATCGACAGGACCAGGCGCATCCACTTGCCGAGCCGGTTGAGCAGGATGCCGATGAGGCTGCCGATCACCATGATCAGCACGACGTTGGCGAAGGTGAAGGCGAAGCTGCGGACGACGACGGTCCAGAAGGCGGAGTCGCCGAGCAGCTGGGTGTAGTTGGCGAGTCCCGCGAAGGGGTACTTCCGCTGGATGAACTCGATCTTGTTGATGTCCTGGAAGGACAGGATCACGTTCTTGATCAGCGGGTACAGCAGCAGGAGGGCCATGGCGGCCACGGCCGGCAGCACCAGCAGGTAGGGCAGCCACCCCGAGGGGAGCGGCTTTCTGCCCCCGCGAGGAGGGGCGGGACGGGGGCCGGCTGCGGGGCTGTGCCCCTTCGGCCGTCCGGCGGACTTCTGTGGTGCGTCCTGTGGAGCGCTGGTCGTCGCTCCCTGGGAGTGCACGGTCATGGCTTGGCTTCCTCGCGGTTGACTGTGGAGTCAAATGCGCGACCGGGGGCGCGGCAGGCGGCCGGGGCCTGCCGCACCCCCCGGTGCGTTCACACTGCTGGGTCGTGCGGGTGCTGCGGGGTGCGGTGGTTACTTGTTGATGCGGTTCGCGATTTCCTTGTCCGCGTCCGCGCCCGCCTTGGCGGCGTCCTCACCCTTCAGGACCTTGGTCATGAACTCCTTGATGGGGTTCGGCTCGGTCTCGACGTTCGCCCAGCCCGCGGTCACCGGGGTGATCTTGCCGTTGAGGCCGGCCTTGGCCATGGCCTCGGCGAAGGAGCCGGCGGCGGGGGTGAAGTTGGCGCCGACCTGGTTGGGCAGCAGCGCGCCCTTGACCTCGGCGGCGTACTTGGTCATCTGGTCCTTGCCGGTGGCCAGGGCCAGCCACTCCTTGGCGAGCTCCTTGTTCTTGGAGCGCTCGGCCACGGCGAGGTTCGAGCCGCCGAGGAAGACGGTGCCGGACTTGTCGGCCGTCTTGCCCGGGATCGGGAAGTAGCCGAAGTCGGCGTCCTTGCCCGCGTCCTTCAGCGCCTTCTCGGCACCGCCGGCCTCCCAGCCGAGGCCGATCCAGGAGGAGACGCCGCCCTTGGGGACGATGTCGGTGGACTGCTGCGGGGTGGCCTCGTCCTTGTCCTTGGGGGCCGTGGAGTAGGACTGGAGCTTCTTGTAGAAGTCCATCGCGGCGGCGGCCTGCGGGGTGGAGAGCTGGCCCTTCCACTTGCCGCCGTCCTTGACGGCGAGGTCGCCGCCCTCGTCCCAGATGAAGCCGGCGAGGATGTACCAGCTCTGGCCGGGGAGGTAGATCGGCTGGGCGGAGGGGTCGGACGCCTTCAGCTTCTCCAGGCCGGCGATCCACTCGTCGCGGGTCTTCGGCGGGGTGACGCCGGCCTTCTCGTAGGCCTTCTTGTCGTAGACGACCACGCGGTTGGCGGCGTACCAGGGGGCGGAGTAGAGCTTGCCGTCGACCTCGGCGGAGGCGAGCATGCTCTTCTGCCAGGCGTCGGCGCCGAGCTGGGCCTTGTCCTTGGTGAGGTCGGCGAGGCCGCCGGTGACCGCGTAGCCGGCGGTCTGCGTGTTGCCGAGCTCGAGGACGTCCGGCGGGGTGTTCTCGGAGAGGGCCGTGGTGACCTTCTCCTGGATGCCCGTCCACTTCTGCTCCTCGACCTTCACCGTCACACCGGGGTGCTTGGCCGAGAACTCCTTGTTGACCTGCTCGATCCAGGCCTTCGGGGCGGATCCGTCCATCACCCAGACGGTGATCTCCTTGGCGCCACCCGACGCGTCGGACTTCGGCTTGTCGTCGCCGCCGTTGCCGCACGCGGCGACACCGACCATCATGCCCACGACACCGACCGCCGCAATGAGCTTGCGCTTCACGCCACCCTCCTCAGGGATGCTGCTGCTGTGCACCTTCCCTCGCCCGCCGCGGTGACGTACGTACCAAGTACTGCCCGTGGGGCCGGGATCTGATCCATATTGGTGTAGACCAGTACCGGGAGCTTGGCCTAGACCTTTAGGGGTGTCAAGGGTCTAATGAGCGGGTGCTCGGTCCGTTATCGGACCGACACCTGGGGGAGGGAGGAGGCCTGCCCTCCCGCCCGTGTCACCATGTGACCGCACATATCGGAGGAGCCGGTGACGGCAGCGAAACTGGAGTCGGGAAGGCGGGCGGCGATGTCCACCGAAGGGGCGACCACGGAGCCGGAGGGCGGGCCAGCCACTCGAACGGCGCGTGTGCCCAAGTACTACCGACTCAAGCGGCACTTGCTCGACATGACCGAAACCCTGCCCCCCGGCACCCCGGTGCCGCCGGAGCGGACGCTCGCCGCCGAGTTCGACACCTCCCGGACCACGGTCCGGCAGGCCCTCCAGGAGCTGGTGGTCGAGGGCCGGCTGGAGCGCATCCAGGGCAAGGGCACCTTCGTCGCCAAGCCCAAGGTCTCCCAGCCGCTGCAACTCTCCTCCTACACCGAGGACATGCGCGCGCAGGGCCTGGAGCCGACCTCCCAGCTCCTGGACATCGGCTACGTGACCGCCGACGACACCCTCGCCGGACTGCTCAAGATCGCCACCGGCGGGCGGGTGCTGCGCATCGAGCGGCTGCGCCTGGCCAGCGGCGAGCCGATGGCCATCGAGACCACGCACCTGTCGGCCAAGCGCTTCCCCGCGCTGCGCCGCTCGCTGGCCAAGTACACCTCCCTCTACACCGCCCTGGCCGAGGTGTACGACGTCCGGCTCGCGGAGGCCGAGGAGACCATCGAGACCTCCCTCGCCACCCCGCGCGAAGCCGGGCTGCTCGGCACCGACGTGGGCCTGCCGATGCTGATGCTCTCGCGGCACTCGCTGGACGCCGACGGCGAACCGGTCGAATGGGTGCGATCGGTGTATCGCGGCGACCGTTACAAGTTCGTTGCCCGTCTCCAGCGACCTGCCGTGTGATCACCTGTTGACTCTCCTTCGAACCCCGGTGGACGCTCGTACCGCTATGCGGACGGGGGCTTACGTCCACCGGTAACCCCCCGTAGATTCCGTGCGCTTACGCAGATGATCAACGAGGGGACGAGGATCATGCCGGAACCGGGAGCAACAGGGACACAGCGGACGCCGACGGCGAGAGCCACCCCGCGGTCGATCGCCGTATGGGCGGCCGTGGCCCTCGTGGGGGCCGTCGGCTGGGGCGTGCTGGCGCTCTCGCGCGGTGAGGAGATCTCGGCCGCCTGGCTGCTCGCCGCCGCGCTGGGCTCGTACGCCATCGGCTACCGCTTCTACGCGCGGTTCATCGCGAACCGCGTGCTGAAGCTGGACAAGACCCGGGCCACCCCCGCCGAACGCCTCGACAACGGCGTCGACTTCCACCCCACCGACCGGCGCGTGCTCTTCGGCCACCACTTCGCCGCCGTCGCCGGCGCCGGCCCGCTCGTCGGCCCGGTGCTCGCCGCCCAGATGGGCTACCTGCCGGGCACCATCTGGATCGTCGCGGGCGTCATCTTCGCAGGCGCCGTCCAGGACATGGTGACGCTGTTCTTCTCCACCCGGCGCGACGGCCGCTCGCTCGGCCAGATGGCCCGGGACGAGATCGGCCCCGTCGGCGGCGCCGCCGCGCTGCTCGCCGTGTTCACCATCATGATCATCCTGCTGGCGGTGCTCGGCCTGGTCATCGTCAACGCGCTGGGGCACTCCCCCTGGGGCGTCTTCTCCATCGGCATGACCATCCCGATCGCCCTCTTCATGGGCGTCTACCTGCGCTACCTGCGGCCGGGCCGGGTCACCGAGGTCTCCGTCGTCGGCGTCGCGCTGCTGCTCCTCGCGATCGTGGCGGGCGGCTGGGTCGCCGAGTCCTCCTGGGCGGACTTCTTCACCCTGGACAAGGAGACCCTGGTCCTCTGGATGATCGGGTACGGCTTCTTCGCCTCGGTCCTCCCGGTGTGGCTGCTGCTCGCCCCGCGCGACTACCTGTCCACCTTCATGAAGGTCGGCACGATCGCGCTGATGGCGGTCGGCGTGGTCGTCGCGATGCCGACGCTGAAGATGCCGGCGGTGACCGACTTCGCCACGCGCGGCGACGGCCCGGTCTTCGCCGGCTCGATGTTCCCCTTCGTCTTCATCACCATCGCCTGCGGCGCCCTGTCCGGCTTCCACTCCCTGGTCGCCTCGGGCACCACCCCGAAGATGATCCAGAAGGAGACCCAGATCCGGATCATCGGCTACGGCGCGATGCTCACCGAGTCCTTCGTCGCCGTGATGGCCGTGATCGCCGCGTGCATCATCGAGCCCGGCCTGTTCTTCGGCGTCAACTCCCCCGCCGGGGTCATCGGCACCACCGTCCAGAGCGCCTCGGCGGCGGTCGGCCACTTCGGCTTCGCCATCTCCCCCGACGCCCTCGCGCAGGCCGCCAAGGACGTGGAGGAGACCACCCTGCTCTCCCGGACGGGCGGCGCGCCGACGTTCGCGCTCGGAATGTCGGAGATCTTCTCCGCCGTGGTCGGCGGGGCCGGGATGAAGGCGTTCTGGTACCACTTCGCCATCATGTTCGAGGCCCTGTTCATCCTGACGACGGTGGACGCGGGCACCCGCGTGGGCCGCTTCATGCTCCAGGACACCCTGGGCAACGTGCACAAGTCCTTCAAGGACGTGAGCTGGAAGCCGGGTGTCTGGCTGGCCAGCGTGGTCGTCGTCGGCGGCTGGGGCTACTTCCTGTGGGTCGGCGTCAAGGACCCGCTGGGCGGCATCAACCAGCTCTTCCCGCTGTTCGGCATCGCGAACCAGCTGCTCGCCGCGGTCGCGCTGGCCGTGTGCACCACGCTGCTCGTCAAGTCGGGCCGGCTCAAGTGGGCCTGGGTCACGGGCGTTCCGCTCGCGTGGGACGTGGCCGTCACCCTGACGGCGAGCTACCAGAAGGTCTTCTCGGAGGACGTGAAGATCGGCTTCTTCGCGCAGCGCGACAAGTACCAGACCGGCATCGACGCCGGGAAGGTGCTGCCGCCCGCCAAGACCATGGACGAGATGCACACCGTGGTCACCAACGCCACGGTCGACGGGGTCCTCTCGGCCCTCTTCGCCGTCCTGATCGTCATCGTCCTGCTGGACGCGGCCCGCACCTGCGTCAAGGCCGTCTCCGACCCGGGCTCCGTCCGCCTCTCCGAGGTGCCGTGGACCGAGTCGAAGATCATCGCTCCGGCCGGGCTGATCGCGACGGCCGAGGAGAAGACCGAACTCGCGGCGGCCGGCCTCGACGGGGGCGGCGGCCGCGTGAAGGACCCGGTCGCATGAGCGGCGCGGTCCGCGGGGCGCTGGCGAAGGCGCGGTACTACGTCCGGGAGTTCTCCGGCGAGGCCGCCTACGACCGCTACGTCGCCCACGCCCGCACCCACGACCCCGAGGCCGAGGTCCTGACCCGCCGCGCCTTCGAACGCGCCCGCACCGACGCCCGCGAAGCGGACCCCCGCGAGGGCTTCCGCTGCTGCTGAACCCACGAGAAGGGCCCCGCCGTCCCCCACCGGACGACGGGGCCCTCCGCCTTTTCCCGCCTTTTCCCGGCTTTTCCCGGCGCACCCGGCCCTTCCGGCGACGGCGCCGGGCGCGGCGCCCGTGGCGCACACTCGCAGGCATGGACTTCGAGATCAGGACGGCAAGAGAAGACGAATACGCGCGGCTCGGCGCGATCACCGCGCAGGCCTACGGCGGCGACGGGCTGCTGGACCTCGACGACGACGACCACTACCTGGACGTGCTCCGCGACGTCGCCGGCCGGGCCGGCGACGGGGACGTGCTCGTCGCCGTGCGGGACGGACAGGTGCTCGGCGGAGTGACCTTCGCCGCACCCGGCAGCCGGCTCGCCGACATCGCCGGCCCGCACGACGCCGAGTTCCGCATGCTCGCGGTCGCCGCCGAGGCGCGCGGACAGGGCGTCGGGGAGGCCCTCGTCCGCGCCTGCGCCGACCGCGCCCGGGCCCTGGACGGGGTCACCGCACTGGTGCTGTCCACGCAGCCGGCCATGCGTGGAGCCCAGCGGATCTACGAACGGATCGGCTTCGTCCGCACCCCGGAACGGGACTGGTCGCCCCTCCCCGCACTGACCCTGCTCACGTACCGAATGGAGCTGTGACGACACGCTCCGCATGCACCCGACACAACATGTGGGGGCTACCGCATCGGGTCGCCCCCACATGTATGCTCATGGCTGCTGCCGCCGCAGGGGAATCCGGTGGGAATCCGGAACTGTCCCGCAACGGTGTGACGTACGCCGAACGGTGTATCCGCGAGTCCGAAGACCTGCCGGCAGTGCCCCCCGGATCGACCGAGCCGGGGTGTCGATTCGTCCGGGCCTCGCGGTTGGGCCGGTGGACGCCACGCGGTGGTGAGCGCTCTCGTGCGCGCGCCCGCGTGCGCCCGCTCGCGCCCGCTCCGCCGATGACCGGGCCGAGTGAGGGAGAGCTCCCCCGTGACCATCGCGCCCGCCGCACCGCGCGCCGAGTCCGACCACCCCGAAGCCGAAGGTCCCGGGGCCGCGCTGCTGCGCACCCTCACCGAGCTCACGGCCGACCTCCCCGACACCGACCCCGGCCGGGTCGCCGCCGCCGCCCTGCGCGGCCGCAGCGCCGCCGCCGACGAGGCCGAGCTGCGCGGGCTCGCCACCGAGGCCGCGGCCGGCCTGATCTCCGAGGACCCGGCCTACTCCCGCCTCGCCGCCCGCCTGCTGACCCTGGCCGTGGCCGACGAGGCCGCCGGACAGGGCGCCACCTCCTTCGCCGAGTCCGTCGCCGTCGGCCACCGCGAGGGCCTGATCGCCGACCGCACCGCCGAGTTCGTCGCCGCCCACGCCGCCCGCCTGGACTCCCTCGTCGAGCTCGCCCTCGCCGAGGGCGCGGACGACCGCTTCGGCTTCTTCGGCCTGCGCACCCTGCACAGCCGCTACCTGCTGCGCCACCCGCTGACCCGTCAGGTGATCGAGACCCCGCAGTACTTCATGCTGCGCGTGGCCTGCGGCCTCGCCGAGGACGACAGCGTCCGCGCGGTCGAGGAAGTCGCCTCGCTGTACCGGCTGATGAGCCGCCTCGACTACCTGCCGTCCTCCCCGACGCTGTTCAACTCCGGCACGCGCCACCCGCAGATGTCCTCCTGCTACCTCCTCGACTCCCCCCTGGACGAGCTGGACTCCATCTACGACCGCTACCACCAGGTCGCCCGCCTCTCGAAGCACGCCGGCGGCATCGGCCTCTCCTACTCCCGCATCCGTGCCCGCGGCTCGCTGATCCGCGGCACCAACGGCCACTCCAACGGCATCGTGCCGTTCCTGAAGACCCTCGACGCCTCCGTCGCCGCCGTGAACCAGGGCGGCCGCCGCAAGGGCGCCGCCGCCGTCTACCTGGAGACCTGGCACGCGGACATCGAGGAGTTCCTGGAGCTCCGCGACAACACCGGCGAGGACCAGCGCCGCACGCACAACCTCAACCTCGCCCACTGGATCCCGGACGAGTTCATGCGCCGCGTGAACGCCGACGCCGAGTGGTCGCTGTTCTCCCCGTCCGACGTCCCCGAGCTGGTGGACCTGTACGGCGAGGAGTTCGACGCCGCCTACGTCAAGGCCGAGGCCGCCGGGCTCGCCAAGAAGACCATGCCGGCCCGTGACCTCTACGGCCGCATGATGCGCACCCTCGCCCAGACCGGCCAGGGCTGGATGACCTTCAAGGACGCCTCCAACCGGACGGCGAACCAGACCGCGCTGCCCGGCACCGTGGTCCACTCCTCCAACCTCTGCACCGAGATCATCGAGGTCACCAACGACGGCGAGACGGCCGTCTGCAACCTCGGCTCCGTCAACCTCGGCGCGTTCGTCGTCGACGGGGAGATGGACTGGGAGCGCCTGGACGAGACCGTCCGCACCGCCGTGACCTTCCTCGACCGCGTCGTCGACATCAACTTCTACCCGACCGAGCAGGCCGGCCGCTCCAACGCCAAGTGGCGTCCGGTGGGCCTGGGCGCGATGGGCCTCCAGGACGTCTTCTTCAAGCTGCGCCTGCCCTTCGACTCCGCCGCGGCGAAGGCCCTCTCCACGAAGATCTCCGAGCGCATCATGCTCGCCGCGTACGAGGCCTCGTGCGACCTCGCCGAGCGCAGCGGCCCGCTCCCGGCCTGGGCCGAGACCCGCACCGCCCAGGGCGTCCTGCACCCGGACCACTACGAGACCGAGCGCCACTGGCCCGAGCGCTGGGACGCCCTGCGCGCCCGGATCGCGAAGTCCGGCATGCGCAACTCGCTGCTCCTCGCGATCGCCCCGACGGCGACCATCGCCTCGATCGCCGGCGTGTACGAGTGCATCGAGCCGCAGGTCTCCAACCTCTTCAAGCGCGAGACCCTCAGCGGTGAGTTCCTCCAGGTCAACGGCTACCTCGTCGAGGACCTCAAGAAGCTGGGCGTGTGGGACGCGCAGACCCGCGAGGCGCTGCGCGACTCCTCCGGCTCCGTCCAGGGCTTCGGCTGGATCCCGGAGGAGGTCCGCGAGCTGTACCGCACGGCGTGGGAGATCCCGCAGCGCGGCCTGATCGACATGGCGGCGGCCCGTACGCCGTACCTGGACCAGAGCCAGTCGCTGAACCTGTTCCTGGAGACGCCCACCATCGGCAAGCTCAGCTCGATGTACGCGTACGCCTGGAAGCAGGGCCTGAAGACCACGTACTACCTGCGCTCGCGCCCGGCGACGAAGATCGCCCGCGCGGCCTCCGGCGCGGCCGTCCCGGCCGTCGCCACCCCCACCCAGCTGCCGCAGGCCCTCGACGCCGAGGCGCTGGCCTGCTCCCTTGAGAACCCCGAGTCCTGCGAGGCCTGCCAGTAATGAGCTCCACCGAGAAGAAGAACCTCCTCGACCCGGGCTTCGAGCTCACGCTCCGCCCGATGCGCTACCCGGACTTCTACGAGCGCTACCGGGACGCGATCAAGAACACCTGGACGGTGGAGGAGGTCGACCTCCACTCCGACGTCGCCGACCTCGCGAAGCTGACGCCGGCCGAGCAGCACATGATCGGCCGCCTGGTCGCGTTCTTCGCGACGGGCGACTCGATCGTGGCGAACAACCTGGTCCTGACGCTGTACAAGCACATCAACTCCCCGGAGGCGCGCCTGTACCTGTCGCGCCAGCTGTTCGAGGAGGCCGTGCACGTCCAGTTCTACCTGACGCTGCTCGACACCTACCTGCCCGACCCGGACGACCGCGCGGCCGCCTTCGCGGCCGTGGAGAACATCCCGTCGATCCGTGAGAAGGCGCAGTTCTGCTTCAAGTGGATGGACTCGGTCGAGAAGATCGACCAGCTGGAGACGGCCGCCGACCGCCGCCGCTTCCTGCTGAACCTGATCTGCTTCGCCGCCTGCATCGAGGGCCTGTTCTTCTACGGCGCCTTCGCGTACGTGTACTGGTTCCGCTCGCGCGGCCTGCTGCACGGCCTGGCGACGGGCACCAACTGGGTCTTCCGCGACGAGAGCGCCCACATGAGCTTCGCGTTCGAGGTCATCGACACCGTCCGCAAGGAGGAGCCGGAGCTCTTCGACGCCGAACTCCAGCAGCAGGTCACCGACATGCTGAAGGAGGCCGTGGAGGCGGAGCTCCAGTTCGGCCGCGACCTGTGCGGTGACGGCCTGCCGGGCATGAACACCGACTCGATGCGCGAGTACCTGGAGTGCGTCGCCGACCAGCGCCTGGTCCGCCTCGGCTTCCCGCCGGTGTACGGCTCGCAGAACCCGTTCTCGTTCATGGAGCTCCAGGGCGTCCAGGAGCTGACGAACTTCTTCGAGCGCCGCCCGTCGGCCTACCAGGTGGCCGTCGAGGGCACCGTCGACCTGGACGAGGACTTCTAGTCCCCACGGTCTACCCCCGCGCGAGGATGCCGGGACGCGTCGTACGAGCGCGTCCCGGCTCCTCGCGTTCGGCATGTCCGGGGCCGGTGTCCGCCCCCGGGCGTTCCCGGGCCGCGGCCCTGAGCCGGCGGTCGACGTGCCGGTCGTGGAGGGCGCCGTAGAGGGAGGGGGCCAGGAGGAGGGCGACGACGGCGAGGACGGTGAGGTGGTCGAGGAACGTGTTCATGACTCCAAGATCGCCGGGACGGCGGATGTACGACTTCGCGGTGTGCGCGGCCGAGGAAGGGCCGCTGACCATGGCGGACGTCGGCTTCGCGATCGCGCCGGTGCACGGGCTGGAGCGGTTGGAGGAGGCCGATCTGATCTGTCTGCCCGCCGACCGCGCCGCGCCGGTGCGGGACTATCCCGAGCCCTTCCTCGACGCCCTGCGCCGGGCCGTGGACCGCGGGGCGCGGGTGCTCAGCGTGTGCAGCGGGGCCTTCGTGCTCGGTGCGGCCGGGCTGCTGGACGGGCGGCGCTGCACCACCCACTGGATGCACGCCCCCGCGCTGGTCCGTCGCCATCCGGCCGCCCGGGTCGACCCGGACGTGCTCTACGTCGACGAGGGGCCGGTGGTCACCGCCGCCGGGACGGCCTCGGGCATCGACGCCTGCCTGCACGTGGTCCGCCAGGCGCACGGCGCCGAGGTGGCCAACACCATCGCCCGGCGGATGGTCGTACCGCCCCACCGGGACGGCGGCCAGGCCCAGTTCATCCGGCGGCCGCTGCCGCGCACCGGCTGCGACGCGGTCGGCGAGGTGATCGGCTGGATGGCGCGGCACCTGGACGAGGAGATCACCGTCGAGCAGCTGGCGGAGCGGGCCCACATGTCGCCGCGCACCTTCGCCCGCCGCTTCCTCCAGGAGACGGGGACCACCCCGTACCAGTGGGTCCTGCGCCAGCGGGTGCTGTTGGCGCAGGAGTTGCTGGAGTCCACCGACGACACGGTCGACGCCGTCGCGGGCCGTAGCGGTTTCGGCAACGCGGCGGCCCTGCGCCACCACTTCCTGCGGACCCTGGGCACCACCCCGAACGCCTTCCGGCGCGCGTTCCGCGGGCCGCGCGCGGTCGCCTGAGGGGCGGCAACGGCCGGTAATCGCCCATGACTTGACATTCAGGGCGCGGGTGTCTGGCCGCCGCCCGCATGCGGTGGTGTGATCCGGGTACGCCGTTCCGCGCGACCCACGCGGAGGAACCCCCCACAGGCGAAGGCCCCGCTCCGGAGCGTTCCGGAGCGGGGCCTTCGTGCGGCTGCGGGGCGCTGCCGGGTCAGTCGTTGGCGACGACGGGGTAGCGCGGGGTGTTCTCCGCCATCTGGCGCAGCGCGTCCTTGCGGTCGCGCTTCGAGAGGCGGTCGATGTACAGGTAGCCGTACAGGTGGTCGGTCTCGTGCTGGAGGCACCGGGCGAAGTAGCCGGTGCCGCGGACCTTGATCGGGTTGCCCTGGGCGTCTTGGCCGGTGACCTCGGCGTAGTCCGGGCGGGCCAGGGAGGCGTAGGCGGTGGGGACCGAGAGGCAGCCCTCGTTGGAGTCGTCCAGGACGCGGGAGCCGGCCGGGAGCTCGACGAGCCTGGGGTTGACCACGACGCCGGTGTGGCGGACGCCGTCGTCGTCCGGGCAGTCGTAGACGAAGACCTTGGCGTCCACGCCGATCTGGTTGGCGGCCAGGCCGACGCCCTCGGCGGTCTTCTGGCTGGCGAACATGTCGTCGATCAGCTGCGCCAGCTCGTCGCCGAACTCGGTGACGTCCTTGCACTCGCGGTGCAGGACCGGGTTGCCGACGACCGTGATCGGGCGGGACGTACCGCGCTCGCGGTGGGCGAGCTCACGCGCCTCACAGTCCTCGGTGTCCACGACCCAGCCCTCGTCGTCGATCGGGGTCACCTGGTTCTCCTGCTGCGCCATGTCCGCCGTACGCCTTCCCTCAAGTCCGTGGTGTGCCCGTACAGCCTACGGCCCGGGGTCAGCAGACTTCTTCGAGATCCCGCCACTCCCTGCTGTCGGGGCTGTCCGCGACCCAGCCGTCGAGCAGTCCGCGCACCAGGCCGGCCGGGGCCGCGATGCCGCACTCGCGCTCGGGCACCCACAACGAGCCGGAACCGGCCGTGCGGTGGCCCAGCGGGCCGGGGTGGCCGGGTTCGCTGTGGTCGTGCGGGTCGAGGTGGTCGCCGACGCCCTCGCCGCTGGGCATCGAGCTCTCGGAACAGGTCCGGCACAGGAGCCGCACCGACGAGGACCAGTCCTCGGCGGCGAAGCCCGCGTCCGAGGCCAGCTGCTCCAGGGCGTCGCGGTCGGCCTCGGTGGCCGCCTCCAGGAGCACCACCCAGGTCGGCACCGGGGAGGGCGCCCACAGCTCGATCTCGTCGAAGACGGGGTACGAGGGCCCGGCCGCGGTGACCCGCTCGCCGTGCGGGACCCCGTCGTGCAGGACGACCTCGCCCCAGCGCCGGCCCGAGGAGGGCAGCGGGATGGACAGGACCTCCATGCGGGCTGGATCGAGCCTGCGGCCCCATACGACCTCGGCCTCGCCCTCGGGCGACAGCCGTACGGCCGCGCTGCCGAGCTCCATGCCCACCGGTTCGCCCGCCCCGGCCGTGCTGTGCGGGTCGCCGGGCACCTTCAGCCCGTACGCCTGCCAGGCCCGGCGGGCCAGCGGCCAGTCCTGGAGCGCGGTCGCGGCGATGCCGACGTTCCACCAGTCCGGGGCGCCGGCCTCGCGGTCCAGCAGGGCGACGGCGCGCAGGCCGGCGGCCCGCGCCTGCTCCCAGTCGTGCCGGAACTTGTGGAGGAGGGCCAGGTTGAACCAGGACTCGGACAGCCAGGGCTCCAGGTCCGCCGCCCTGGTCAGCAGCGCACCCGCGTCCTCGTACCGACCGTCGCCGATCAGCGTGAACGCGCGGTCGGTGGCCTGCCGCCACGAGGCGGAGGGCCGATGCCGTACCTTCCCGAAGATCCTCACGATTCCCGCCTGCCGCTCCAACGGTTCAGCCCTGCGGACACCCTCACGGACACCCCTTACTGCATCCAACCATGCCCGCTCGGACGACCGCTCATTACCCATGGGTTACCCCGGCGGGACGGGAACGACTCTGCCGCGTCCGCCCCTGGCCAGAACCCTCGCCAGGGACTCCACGACCTCGGGCTGGTAGTCGTGCCCCGTCCCCAGGCGAAGCCGTTCCAGGGCGGCCAGTGAGCCGATCGGGTGACGGGCGGTTCCGGCCAGGTCGTCGTACGCGTTCACCGCGCGCACGATCCGTGCGGCGACGGGCTGCTGCCGGTACGGGTCCGCCTGGCGCTCCACGATGACCGCGACCTCCGCCGGAACCCCGGTCTGCCGGGCCACCTCGCCGCCGAGCCCGGCGATCCGGCGGGCCTCGTCCGGGGGCAGCTCGGCGGTGGCCCCGCCGGGGACGGGGTCGACGAGCGAGAGCTGGCCGATGTCGTGCATCAGGGCCGCGTACTCCAGCACCGTGAGCTCCCGTTCGGAGAGCCCGAGCTCGCGGCCGACGGCGCAGCTGAGGGAGGCGACGCGGCGGGCGTGGCCGGGGGCGGTGCAGCCGGCGATCTCGGTGGCCCGGGCCAGGGAGGTGATGGTCTGGCGGTAGGTGGTGCGGACGGCGTCGATCCGGTGGAAGGACAGCTGGGTCAGCAGCAGCGGCACGCTGAGGACGGGCAGGGCCCACAGGCCCGCCACGGCCACGCCGAGCGCCATCACGACCCCGGTGGCGCAGACGGCCGGGCCGGTGCCGAGCTGGGCGCGCAGCTCGTCGCGCAGCAGCGGCCCGTACGGCCACCCGGTGCGGGCTCCGGCCAGCGCGGCGGCGAGGACGGCGTCGCACAGGGCGGTGAGGCCGAGCAGGAGCAGCAGGAACAGGACGAGGCCGGGGCCCTGGCCGATCCGGTGGGCGAGGGGGCCGGAGCCGTGGAGGGGCTGGAAGCAGGCGGCGGCGAAGGCGACGGTCAGGACCCGGCGCGCCACGTGGTCCAGGGCGGGGCCGTGGCCGCGGGCGATGTGCGGGACGGTCCCGGCCAGGGCGGCCGCGACGACGACGGCGACGACCTGGAACGCGCCGTGGTGGGTGGGGTGTCCGGCGTCGTGCCCGAGCAGGGCGTAGGCGAGGGCCGCGGCGGAGCCGAGGGGTGCGGGGCGGCGGTCCTCGGCGCTCCGGTGGCGGCGGGCGAGTTCGCCGACGGTGACCAGGGCGGCGAAGGCGAGGGCGGCGGCGGTTTCGGCGACCCCGTTCCACAGGGTGTGCCCCAGCGCTGCGGCGGTGAGCGCGGCGGCGGCCCCCCGTACGGCCCATCCGGCGAACGCCCTCACGGGCCTGCCCTGCCCGGGCCGGAGGGCCCGGTCTGGGCGGCGTCGCGGCCCTGGGCCGGCATCCCGGGCAGGACCTCCCCCGGGGCGGCCGGGGCTGCGGGGCCGGCCGGTACCGCCCGGGGGGCCCCGTCGGAGGTGACCACCGGGTGCCAGCCGTGCCGGCCGACGGCGGCCGTGAGGGCCCGCACCATGACGGGGTCGAACTGGGAGCCCGCGCAGCGTTCGAGCTCCGCCAGGGCGGTCTCCACGGGCCGGGCCCGGCTGTACGAGCGGGTGGAGGTCATCGCGTCGAAGGAGTCGGCCACGGCCACCACCCGGGCCGGCACCGGGATCTGCTCCCCGCGCAGCCCGTACGGGTAGCCGGAGCCGTCGATCCGCTCGTGGTGGTGCAGGATCGCCGAGCGGGCCTCGCCGAGGAAGCCGATGCCGCGGACCATCTCGTGCCCGTACTCGGGGTGCAGTTCGATGACGCGGCGCTCCTCGGGCGTCAGCGGGCCGTCCTTGCGCAGCAGCCGCGTCGGCACGCCCAGCTTGCCGACGTCGTGGAGGATCCCGGCGATGCGGACGACCTCGCGGACGTCGTCGGCCATGCCCAGTTCGCGGGCGATCATCGCGGAGGCCTGGCCCACGCGCTCGCTGTGCCCGCGCGTGTAGCGGTCCTTGATGTCGACGGCCTGGACGAGGGCGCGGACGGTGGCCTGGTGCGCGGTGTGCTCGCGCTGGTACTGGGCGAAGACCCAGCAGGAGACGTACATCGGCAGCAGGACCGGAAGGGCGGCCGGGGGGCCGTAGGGGCTGTGCCACATCACGGCCGCCATCAGGCCGACCAGGCCGTGCAGGCAGTACGGGGCGAGGGCCGGCGCCCGCCGGGCGGCCGTCCGCGGGAGGGCGGGCGCTCCGCGCCGGGCGGTGGCGGCGGGGCGGCCTCCGGCGGCGGCCACGACGGCCGTGTCGAGGACGGTGAGGACCAGGCCGAAGACGACGGCGGCGACGGCCGCGGGGAGCAGGGCGTACGGCAGGGCGGCCGGCCCGGCGAGCGCCTCCCGGCCGCCGAGGAGCCCGTAGGCCCGTCCGGCCGTCCAGGCGGCGACGGCCTGCTGGGCGGCGTGCCAGACCCGGCGCACGGCGACGGGCCGCCCGGCGGCGGGCTGGGCGAGTCCCCCGGGCAGGGCCACGAGGGCGGCGGCGGCGGGCGGCAGCAGGAAGACCGCGGCCAGGACCACGGGGAAGAAGGGGCCGATCCCCTCGGGCATCCCGCGCCCGCGGAAGGGCAGGACCCGGGCGGCCTCGCAGCCGAGGCAGAGGGCGGCCAGCAGCCCCACGGCCGGCCAGGACACGGCGGATCCGGGGAGCAGGGCGGGGGCGGCGCACGCGGCGGCGGCGAGCACGACGCCCAGGACGCAGGCGCGCACCGCCGGCGGAAGGACCCGCATGGCGCTCTCCTCCCCCTGGGGCCGGCGATCCGGGTACCGCATCGGAAAGGGGTACCGCGAGGGGAGAATAAGTCGACCCCCGTGCGAAGCGGGGGACATTTTCACATTGCCCCGTACGGGCGCCTCCGGATTAGCACCTTCGAGTGAATGAAGGGTGCTTCCGGAGGCGTTGTCGGCCGTTCGGGTGGAGGGGCTCCGGCGGGAACGGGCGGCGGATCAGCCGCCCGTGGGCCCCGCCGTCACGTCGTGGTCGGGAACGGCCTGGCCCGAGCGGATCAGCTCGATCCGTCCCATGACCTTGGACCGCAGATCGGTCGGTACGTCGTCCGAACCGCAGCAGCGCTTGACCAGCTTCTTCACGGCCTGTTCCAGGCCGTACTTCTCCAGACAGGGATTGCATTCGCCGAAGTGCGTCTCGAACTTCGTGCAGTCGCTGTCGGGCATCTCGTGGTCCAGGAACTCGTAAAGGTGGTCCAGGACCTCGGCGCACTCCGTCTCGTGCGGCTCTCCGCAGCTCATGACCCCGAGCCTTTCAGGTCGTTCGACTCTCCCGCGCCCGCGGGGACCAGCCCGCGCTCGCGGGCGTAGTCCTCCAGCATTCCGCGGAGTTGACGGCGGCCACGGTGCAGCCGGGACATGACCGTACCGATGGGTGTACCCATGATGTCCGCGATCTCCTTGTACGCAAAGCCCTCTACGTCGGCAAGATAGACCGCGATGCGGAACTCCTCGGGAATGGCCTGGAGAGCCTCCTTCACGTCGGAATCCGGCAGGTGGTCGAGCGCCTGCGATTCGGCCGAACGCAGTCCGGTCGACATGTGCGACTCGGCGCGCGCCAGCTGCCAGTCCTCGATCTCCTCCGCGGCGCTGCGCTGCGGCTCGCGCTGCTTCTTGCGGTAGGAGTTGATGAAGGTGTTGGTCAGAATGCGGTACAGCCACGCCTTGAGGTTGGTGCCCTCGCGGAACTGGTGGAAGGACGCGTAGGCCTTCGCGTACGTCTCCTGGACCAGGTCCTCGGCGTCGGCCGGGTTGCGCGTCATGCGCAGTGCGGCGGAGTACATCTGGTCGAGGTAGCCGAGGGCGTCCCGCTCGAACCGCGCGTTGCGCTCAGCGGTCGTCTCCTGCGCCTGGCCTTCGTCGGTCCCAGCGACAGGACCCACCTCCTCCGACAGCGTGGCGGCTCCGAAAGCGGACCCGCTCGAATCGGAGAATAGTCGACCATCCCGGCCTTCCGCCGCCTGAACCGAGCGGCGCTTGGGCGCGGGCAGGACGGTCCAGTCCAGGTCAGCGGCCTGCCGACGGTTCTGGCTGATGACCTGGGTCATGCGCTCCCTCTCCTCCGACGTCTTTTCCCTGCGTACCGACACTCCCCACAACAGGAGCCCCGGCCCGCGCATTCCCGGGCGGGGCAAGGGATTCGGCGCGTCCGGGGGGCCGGCGGGGCGGCGGGTGAGCGGGATCACGCGCCGGCCGGCGGCGAATCTGTCAGGTCGGTGCCGCCGGGGTCAGCCGAGGGTGCGGGCGAGCCAGGGGGCGACCGCCGCGGTGATCACCGCGAGGGCCTCGTCCTGCGTCAGGTCGGCCTTCTTGGGCACCGCGAAGCCGTGGTCGCCGTGGGGGACCTCCACCAGCTCGTACTCCCCCTCGGGGAACTCCTCGGGGCGCCCGAAGGAGTCCCGGCCGCCCTGGAGCACCAGGGTGGGCCGGCCGGCCTCCAGCAGCTCGTCGGCCCGGGACTTCTCGGGCTTGCCCGGCGGGTGCAGGGGGAAGGCCAGGGCGAGCACGCCGGCCGCGCCGAGCCCGGCGGCGGTCCGGCAGGCCACGCGGGCCCCGGCGCTGCGCCCGCCGGCCACGACGGGCAGCCCGGGCCGGGTCAGGGCGGGCCACAGGCCCCGCCAGCCCTCGTCGAGCACCTTGGGGGCGGCCGCGACCTTCCTGCCCGCGACCCGCCAGGGCTGCTCGACCAGGGCGACGGTGAAACCCCGCGCGGGCAGGTCGGCGGCCAGGGCCTGGAGGTCGCGGGCCTCGATGCCGCCGCCAGCGCCGTGGCCGAGGGCCAGTACGGCCCGGGCCGCGGGGGCGGTGTGCCAGGTGACGCGGGCCTGTCCGGCCGGGGTGTCGACGGTCTCGCTGCGCGGGGTCATGCCCCCATCGTGCCGGGCGCGGGCCGCCGCGCCGCGCAGGCCGGGGGCCGGAACGCCGTACGGGACGGAACCCGGGACGCCGTGCCGGACGGGGTCTGGAACCCGTGCCGGACGGAGCCGGAACGCCGTGCCGGACGGGGTCTAGAAGAGCGTGCCCTCCTCGGGGGCCTCCAGCTCGCCCAGCAGCTCGGGCCCGTTGTTGCGGACGTTGCTCACGGCGGTGGAGACCGGGTAGGCCCGCATCAGCCCGCCCGGCGGCGGGGCCAGGAGCGCCCGCAGCTCGTTCTCGTCGGTGCGGGCCGGGTCCAGCCAGGCGTCCCAGCGGTCCGGGGTCAGCATCAGCGGCATCCGGGGGTGGATGTCGGAGAGCGAGCGCGGCCCCTCGGCGGGGGCCACGCCGAGCGGGGTGGTCTCGGCCTCGGCGGTGATCACCGAGCAGGTGGCCCACCAGGCCTGCGGGTGGTCGGGGGGCAGGGCGCCGTCACGCCAGAACTCGTAGATCCCGGCCATCGCGAAGACGGACCCGTCGGCGGGGAGCACGAAGTAGGGCTGCTTGCGGGCCCGCTTCTTCTTGCCCTCCACCTCCAGCTGCCGCTCGTCGTGCGCCGTGACCCACTCGTAGTAGCCGTCGGCCGGGACGATGCAGCGGCGCTGGGCGAAGGGGCGCCGGAACGACGGCTTCTCGTGCAGGGTCTCGGACCGGGCGTTGATCATCCGGGCCGCGCCGTCGGGGTTCTCGGCCCAGGAGGGGACCAGGCCCCACTTCAGGGTCCGCAGCTGGCGAACCGGGCGCGGGTCCCGCGCGTCTTTGAGGGAACGGTCGAGGACGACGTGGACCTCCTTGGTCGGCGCCACGTTGAAGTCGGGGGCCAGGGTCTCCTCGGGCTCCCACCGCTCGATGCCGAATATCCCCGCCAGTTCCTGTGGCGTCCTGCCGGCCGCAAACCTTCCGCACATGGCTGACACACTGCCACGACCGCCCCGGCCTCCGCCGGGGTGTCCGCGCAAGCCCACCACCGCGAGGAGCCCGCCCCTCCATGGACAGCAGCACGACCGCCGGTCTCTGGGACCGGCTGACCGGCATACAGACCGCACCGGACTGGTGGCTCGTGGCCGCCACCGGCCTGGCCGCCCTGGCCGTCGTCGCGTGGCGGCCGCTGTGGCTGCCGGCCCGCAACGCGATCACCATCGCGCACGAGGGCGGCCACGGGCTGGTGGCCCGGCTGACCGGGCGCAGGCTGGAGGGGATCCGGCTGCACTCGGACACCAGCGGGGTCACCGTCAGCTGGGGCAAGCCGACCGGGGTCGGCATGGTCCTGACGGCCGCCGCCGGGTACACGGCGCCCTCGCTGCTGGGCCTGGGCGGCGCGGCCCTGCTGTCGGCGCACCGGATCACGGTGCTGCTGTGGGCGGCGACCCTGCTGCTGGTGCTGCTGCTGGTGCGGATCCGCAACGCCTACGGGCTGCTGACGGTGCTGCTGGCCGGTGCGGCCTTCGTCCTGGTGTCCTGGCTGGCCTCGGACGACGTACAGGCGCTGTTCGCGTACGCGGTGGTGTGGTTCCTGCTGGTGGGCGGGGTGCGGCCGGTCTTCGAGCTCCAGCGCAAGCGGCGCGGGGGCGCCGCGCCGGACTCGGACGCCGACCAGCTGGGGCGGCTCACGCACCTGCATCCCGTGGTCTGGCTGGCCTTCTTCCACACGGTCGCCCTGTGCTGCCTCGTCGGGGGCGGGCGCTGGCTGCTCGGCCTGTGAGACGCGGGAGCGATCAAGATCCGGGGTGGCGGGGAGCCACTAAAGTGGGGGCCATGACCGAGACCCCCGCGCTCCACCCCCTCTGGCCCGCTCCGCTCGCCGAGGGCGCCGTCCACGCCACCGTCACCGTGCCGGGGTCCAAATCGGTCACCAACCGCGCCCTCGTGCTCGCCGCCCTGGCCGCCGAGCCGGGCTGGGTGCGCCGCCCGCTGCGCTCGCGCGACTCGCAGCTGATGTCGGACGCGCTGCGCGCCCTGGGCGTGGGCATCGAGGAGACGGTGTCCTCCAGCTCCGCCGGGGACGGCGCGGGCGGCGAGGCCTGGCGGGTCATCCCGGCCGCCCTGCACGGCCCGGCCACGGTCGACGTCGGCAACGCGGGCACGGTCATGCGTTTCCTGCCGCCCGTCGCCGCCCTGGCCGCCGGCGCCATCCGCTTCGACGGCGACCCGCGCTCCTACGAGCGCCCCCTCGGCGAGGTCATCAACGCCCTGCGCGCCCTGGGCGCCCGGATCGACGACGACGGCCGCGGCGCGCTGCCGATGACCGTCCACGGCGGCGGCGCCCTGGAGGGCGGCACGGTCGAGATCGACGCCTCCAACTCCTCGCAGTTCGTCTCGGCGCTGCTGCTGTCCGCCCCGCGCTTCAACCAGGGCGTCGAGGTCCGGCACACGGGCGCGACCCTGCCGTCGATGCCGCACATCCGGATGACGGTGGAGATGCTGCGCGCGGCGGGCGCCCAGGTCGACACGCCCGAGTCCGGGGGCGAGAAGAACGTGTGGAGGGTCGCGCCCGGCGCCCTCCTGGGCCGCGACCTGGTCGTCGAGCCCGACCTGTCCAACGCCCAGCCCTTCCTGGCGGCGGCCCTGATCACCGGCGGTACGGTCACCATCCGGGACTGGCCGCGCCGCACCACGCAGCCCGGTGACGAGCTGCGCCGGATCTTCACGGAGATGGGCGGCTCCTGCGAGCTGACCGACGCGGGCCTGGTCTTCACCGGCAGCGGCACCGTCCACGGCATCGACGTGGACCTCGGCGAGGTCGGCGAGCTGACCCCGGGCATCGCGGCGGTGGCGGCGCTGGCCGACTCCCCGTCCACCCTGCGCGGGGTGGCCCACCTGCGGCTGCACGAGACGGACCGGCTGGCCGCGCTCACCAAGGAGATCAACGGGCTCGGCGGCGACGTCACCGAGACGGCGGACGGGCTGCACATCCGTCCGCGCGCGCTGCGCGGCGGGGTCTTCCACACCTACGACGACCACCGGATGGCCACCGCGGGCGCGGTGATCGGCCTGGCCGTGAAGGGCGTGGAGGTCGAGAACGTCGCCACGACGGCGAAGACGCTGCCCGACTTCCCCGAGATGTGGGCGGACATGCTCTCGGGGGCACGAGCGGGAGCGGGAGCGTAGGGGCCCGGTCATGCGCAGGTACGGCAAGCACACCGACGAGGACGACATCCGCCAGCGCCCGAACCCCAAGGGCAACCGGGCGCGGACGAACATCCGGCCCAAGCACGAGGACGCCTCCGAGGGCTTCGTCCTCACCGTCGACCGGGGACGGCTGACCTGCCTGGTCGAGGACCGCGCGGTCACCGCGATGAAGGCCCGCGAACTGGGCCGCAAGGCGGCGGTGGTCGGCGACCGGGTGTCCCTCGTCGGTGACCTGTCCGGCAGGAAGGACACCCTCGCCCGCATCGTGCGGATCGAGGAGCGCAAGTCCGTGCTGCGGCGCACCGCCGACGACGACGACCCGTACGAGCGGGTGGTCGTCGCCAACGCCGACCAGCTGGCCATCGTCACGGCCCTGGCCGACCCGGAGCCCCGGCCCCGGATGATCGACCGCTGTCTGGTGGCGGCGTACGACGCCGGTCTGGAGCCCCTGCTGGTGCTCACCAAGTCCGATCTGACCTCTCCCGACAAGATCCTGGAGGTCTACTCGACCTTCGGGCTGAACTATGTGGTGACCAACCGCGAGGAGCTGGAGACCGGCGGCGCCGCCGACCGGGTCCGCGAGCGCCTCGACGGCCGGATCACCGCCTTCGTCGGCCACTCGGGCGTGGGCAAGACGACGCTGGTGAACTCGCTGGTCGGCGAGGGCCGCCAGCGGGCCACGGGCCACGTCAACAAGGTGACCGGACGCGGCCGGCACACCACCACCTCGGCGCTGGCCCTGCCCCTGCCCTCCGGGGACGGCTGGGTCATCGACACCCCGGGCGTGCGTTCCTTCGGCCTGCACCACGTGGACCCCTCGCGGGTGGTGCTGGCCTTCCCGGACCTGGTGCCGGGTACCGAGGAGTGCCCGCGCGCGTGCAGCCACGACGAGCCGGACTGCGCGCTCGACCAGTGGGTGGAGGACGGCCACGCGGACCCGGCGCGGCTGTACTCGCTGCGCCGGCTGCTGGGGACGCGCGAGCGCCGCGAAGGCGACTGATCGCCGGTCGGGGTTTGCACCGCGCCTTGTCTGGTAAATGCATCATCGCACCAAGTGACGCGATGTCACCTGACGCGGGGAGGCATTCGACATGGCGTGGCTGCTGGTCGTGGTCGCGGGAATCCTGGAGACCGGTTTCGCGGTCTGCCTCAAGCTGTCCCACGGGTTCACCCGGCTGTGGCCGACGATCGCCTTCGCGTGCTTCGCGCTCGGCAGCTTCGGCCTGCTGACCCTGGCCCTCAAGAAGCTGGACGTGGGCCCGGCGTACGCGGTGTGGACGGGCATCGGGGCGGCCGGGACCGCGATCTACGGCATGGTCTTCCTCGGGGACCTGGTCTCCACCCTGAAGCTGGTCTCGATCACGCTGGTGATCCTGGGCGTCATCGGCCTCCAACTCTCCGGCTCGGCCCACTGAGCAGCCTCATCAGCTCCCGCTCGCCCGGCTCCTCCCCGGGCGCCACCACGTAGGACAGCGCGAGCCGTACGGCGAGCTCGCAGCGGCGCGCCGGCTCCTGCGGCAGCGCGGCGGCGGCCCGGTCGCGGGCGGCCCGGGCCAGCTCCCCCGGCCCGACCGCGTGCCGGCTCCCGGCCGGGGGCGGCGCGGGCAGCGCCGGGTCCCAGGCGCCGGTCAGCAGGGCCCGTACGAGGACCTGGGCGCGGGCGGCCCGGACGGTCCACTCGGCGACCGCCGCGAGCCGCTCGGCGGCGGTGTGCCCGGGCGGGGCGGCCAGAGCCCGGTCCACCCCGTCGAGGTACCGGTCGGCGGCGCGCCGCACCAGGGCCCTCCCCAGGCCGTCCTTGCCGCCGAACTCGTTGTAGAGGGTCTGCCGCGAGACCCCGGCGGAGGTGGCCACCTCTACCATCCGCACGGCCGGCCAGGGGCGGGCGCTCAGCGCCGCTTCGGCCGCTTCCAGCAAGGACTCCCGGGCCGCCGACATCGTCGCCTCCCCCGCCGTCGCGCCGGCCGGCGGACACCGGGCCTGGCTCACCCGCCAGAGTTGACGGGCCGCCAGATCCTGTCAAGGGCGCCTCCCGGCCGTACCGTGGACGGCGTTCGCCGGGCCGGTGGAGTCTCGATACTGTTCGGGCATGCCCACGTATGACGACGACCTGCGCCTCGCCCTCGAACTAGCCGACGCGGCGGACGCCGCCACCATGCAGCGGTTCCGCGCCCTGGACCTGAGGGTGGAGACGAAGCCGGACATGACGCCGGTCAGCGAGGCCGACCAGGCCGCCGAGGAGATCATCCGGGCCGGCATCCTGGCCGCCCGCCCGGCCGACGCGATCCTCGGCGAGGAGTACGGGCTCAAGGGCGAGGGACCGCGCCGCTGGGTCGTCGACCCGATCGACGGCACGAAGAACTACGTCCGCGGCGTCCCCGTGTGGGCGACCCTGATCTCCCTCATGGAGGAGGGTGCGGACGGGGTGTTCCGCCCGGTCGTCGGCGTGGTCTCGGCCCCCGCGCTGGGCCGCCGCTGGTGGGCCTCACAGGGTGGGGGCGCCTTCGCGGGCGGCGCGCTGGGCGAGCCCGCGGGCCCGATCGGGGTCTCGAAGGTGGCCTCCCTGGGCGACGCCTCGTTCGCCTTCTCCTCGCTGACCGGCTGGGAGGAGCTGGGCCGCCTCCCCGGGTTCCTGGAGCTGACCCGCGCCTGCTGGCGCACCCGGGGCTACGGGGACTTCTGGCCGTACATGATGGTCGCCGAGGGCTCCCTGGACCTGTGTGCCGAGCCGGAGCTGAACCTGTGGGACATGGCGGCCCTCGCGGTCGTGGTCGAGGAGGCGGGCGGCCGGTTCACGAGCATCGACGGCGCGGACGGGGTGCACGGCGGCAACGCGGCGGCCTCGAACGGCCTGCTCCACGACGAGATGCTGGGCTTCCTGCGCCCCTCGGCCTGATCCCGGCGCGCGGGGGCGTGCGCTCAGCGCGCCCCCTTGATGACGCTGCGTGTTCGTGGGAATCTGGGACTCCCCCGCTTGTGCGCTTGTGAAGCGGTTCTCGAAGCGGGACACACCCAGGAGGTGGTTCTCTTCATGCTCGTCCGTGACGCCATGAGCACCGTGATCCTGACCCTCGGACCCGCCCACACCCTCCGTCAGGCGGCCTGCCTGATGTCCGGCCGGCGCGTCGGCGCGGCCGTCGTCCTCGATCCCGACCACAGCGGCATCGGCATCCTGACCGAGCGCGACATCCTCAACTCGATCGGCGCGGGCCACGATCCCGACCGGGAGCCGGTGGGCGCGCACACCACGAACAACGTCGTCTTCTGCACCCCCGAGGCCACCGTGGCGGAGGCCGCCGAGGCGATGGCCATCGGCGGATTCCGGCACCTGATCGTGCTGGAGGACGGCGGCCCGGTGGGCATCGTCTCCGTCCGGGACGTCATCCGCTCCTGGGTGCGCACGCGGCGCACCATCGCGGCGTAGCACGGCGGCGGGCCGGGCCCCCGAGGGGCCCGGCCCGCCGACCCGCTACGGCAAGCGGTCCGTACTAGCCGCGGAGGGCCTGGACCGCGGCTTCCAGCCGCTTGCCGAAGTCGGCGTCCGCCCGGCGGAAGTTGTCGATCGCGCGCTCGGCGATGTCGTCACGGGAGACCTTGGCGATGAAGCCGGAGAGGTTCTCGATCAGGCGCGCCTTCTCGTCCTCGGAGAACAGGCGGTAGAGGTTGCCCGCCTGGACGAAGTCGTCGTCCTCGGAGTGCGAGGGGGTGGCGTGGTTGCCCGTGCCGCCGGTGACCGGGGTGGACTGCCACAGCGGGCGGTCCGTCTGGAAGGGGCCGCCGAAGCTGTTGGGCTCGTAGTTCTTCGCACCCTTGTGGCGGCCGTCGTACAGGTAGCCGTCACGGGAGTTGGTGCGCGCCTCGGTGGCGTGCGGGCGGTTCACCGGCAGGTGGTCGGCGTTGATGCCGACGCGGTAGCGGTGGGCGTCGCCATAGGCGAAGAGGCGGCCCTGGAGCATCTTGTCCGGGGACGGGCCGATGCCGGGGACGAAGTGCGCCGGGGAGAAGATGGACTGCTCGACCTCGGCGAAGATGTTCTCCGGGTTGCGGTTGAGCTCCAGCTTGCCGATCTCGATCGGCGGGTAGTCCTCGTGCGGCCACACCTTGGTGAGGTCGAACGGGTTGAAGCGGTAGTTCGCCGCGTCGGCGTCCGGCATGATCTGGACCTGCACGGTCCAGGTCGGGAACTCGCCGCGCTCGATGGACTCGCGCAGGTCGCGCTGGTGGGAGTCCGGGTCCTCACCGGCGAGCCGGTTGGCCTCGGCCTGGGTGAGGTTCTTGATGCCCTGGTCGGTCTTGAAGTGGTACTTGACCCAGAAGACCTCGCCGGCCTCGTTGTTCCACTGGAACGTGTGCGAGCCGTAACCGTTCATGTGGCGGTAGGACGCCGGGATGCCGCGGTCGCCGAACAGCCAGGTCACCTGGTGCGTGGACTCGGGCGACAGGCCCCAGAAGTCCCAGACGTTGTCCGCCTCCTGCGAGCCCGTGTACGGGTCCCGCTTCTGGGTGTGGATGAAGTCGGGGAACTTGATGGCGTCGCGTATGAAGAACACCGGCGTGTTGTTGCCGACGAGGTCGTAGTTGCCCTCTTCGGTGTAGAACTTCAGCGCCCAGCCGCGCGGGTCGCGGCGGGCGTCGGCGCCGCCGAGGCTGTCCGCGACGGTGGAGAAGCGCAGGAAGGTCTCGGTCTGCTTGCCGACCTCGGAGAGGAACTTCGCACGGGTGTACTGCGTGACGTCCGCGGTCACGGTGAAGGTGCCGTAGGCGCCGGCGCCGCGGGCGTGGACCACGCGCTCCGGGATGCGCTCGCGGTTGAAGTGGGCGAGCTTCTCCAGGAGGAGCTGGTCCTGGACGAGGACCGGCCCGCCGACCCCAGCGGTCTCGCTGTTCTGGTTGTCGGCGACCGGTGCCCCGGCCTCCGTGGTGAGCGGTCCCTGCGTCACGTGCGCCTCCTGCGTCATTCCTGCAAGTCCTGTCCTTGGCGTTTGCCGTATCCGATCCTACGATGGACTTTGTCTAAGTCAAGTAAGCATCCAAGTCCACATCGGTTCGGGATCTGCACCGAATCCCCACTGTTAGGCTGGCGCGTATGAGTGACCTGCTGGAACGACTTCGCGGACGCGGCTGGCGCATGACGGCCCAGCGGCGTGTCGTGGCCGAAGTACTCGACGGTGACCACGTTCACCTGACGGCAGACGAAGTGCACGCACGCGCTGTGATCAAGCTGCCCGAGATTTCTCGAGCGACGGTGTACAACACCTTGGGCGAGCTGGTCTCGCTCGGCGAGGTGCTGGAAGTCTCGACGGACCGCCGGGCCAAGCGGTACGACCCGAACGCGCACCGCCCGCACCACCACCTGGTCTGCGCCCAGTGCGGCGCCATACGGGACGTGCACCCGTCGGGCGATCCCCTGGCCGACCTGCCCGCCGGCGAACGCTTCGGCTTCACGGTCTCCGCGGTCGAGGTGACCTACCGCGGGGTGTGCCCGAGCTGCGCCGCCGCCTGACCCGGGAAGACGGGGAAGGGCCGGGGACACCGTCCCCGGCCCTTCCTGCATGCCCGCGTTCACGGCCAGAAACGACTCGAGGCCCGGATCCATGGGATCCGGGCCTCGGGCCTTCAGTAGCGGGGACAGGATTTGAACCTGCGACCTCTGGGTTATGAGCCCAGCGAGCTACCGAGCTGCTCCACCCCGCGTCGGTAAACACGACTCTACGGGAGTCCACCCGGCAGATGCAAATCAGTGAACCCCTGCCCCGTCCGGCCTCAGACGGAGAGCTCCTCCGCGAGCGCGTCGCGCAGCCGCGCCGCCCGCTCGGCGACCTCCGCCGGACCGAGCTCCATGGCCCGCACGCACCACTTCTGCCCCTCCGCGAGGTCCCCGTGCCGGGCCGCGAGCAGCCCGAGCCGCAGGGCGGCCCGGCCGTGCCCGGCCACCGCCGCCCGGGTCCACCACAGGGCCGCCTCCGGCTCGTCCCCCTCGCGGGCGAGCAGCAGCCCGAGGTTGAAGGCGCCGTTGCGGGAGCCGGCCTCGGCCGCCTCCCGGTACCAGCGGGCGGCCACGGCCAGGTCGCCCCGGGCCGCGGCCAGCATCCCGACCCGCACCTGGGCCCGGCGGTGGCCCTGCTCGGCGGCGCGTTCGTACCAGTCCTCGCTCTCGCTGCGCGCGCTGCCGCCCACGGGCTCGCCCAGCGCGACCGGCTCCGGCGGCGGGGCCAGCGACTCCAGCAGGGAGGCCAGCCGGAAGGCCGCCTCCGCACTGCCGCCGCTCGCCGCGCAGCGCAGGTGGCGCTCGGCGGCGCGCTCCTCGCCGTCGCGCACCAGGGCGATCCCGACCTGGAGGGCGGCGTCGGTATGCCCGGCCGCGGCGGCGCGCTCGTACCACTTCAGGGCGGAGCGGTCCTCGTCGCGGCTGGCGAAGAGGATCCCGAGGTTGAAGGCGGCGTCCACGCTGCCGGCCTCCGCCGCCTTCGAGAACCAGGGCTCGGCGCCCGCCGCGTCCCCGGCCTGGAGCAGCATGATCGCCAGCGCGTTGGCGGCCTCGCGGTGCCCCGCGTAGGCGGCGCGGCGGTACCACTGCTCGGCCTGCGCGGTCCGTTCCTGGGCGGCGCACAGCAGGGCGAGGTTGTAGGCGCCGTTGTGGTCGCCGGCGTCCATCGCGACCCGGTACCACTTCTCGGCCGTCTCGGTCTCGCCCCGGGCCGCGTGCAGCGCGCCGAGGGCGTTCGCCGCGTTCCCGTCGCCGTCCTGGGCCGCGCGGTGCCACCAGGCGGCCGCGCTCTCCTCGTCCCCGGCGTCGCGCAGCAGGAAGCCGAGTGCGCAGGCCGCCCGTGCCTCGCCCTGCTTGGCCGAGCTCAGGTACCAGCGGCCGGCCTCCTTCAGCTCGCCGCGCGCCTCCAGGAGGGCGCCCAGGTGCAGCCCGGCGCGCCGGTGGCCGCGGGCCGCGGCCTGCCGGTACCACTGCTCGGCCTCGGCGGGGTCGCCCTTGCGCAGGTGCCGGGCCAGCCGGTAGGCGGCCTCGCGGTGACCCTGCTCCGCGGCGGCCCGGAACCAGCGCTCGATGCCCTTGTCCCCGCGGTGCTCCAGCAGGTCGGCCAGGCCGTAGGCGCCCAGGGCGTGGCCGGACTCGGCCGCCTGGCGCAGCCAGTACTCGGCGGCGGGCTCGTCCCCGCGCTCGCGGTAGTGGCGTCCCAGGGCGTGCGCGGCGGGGGCGGAGCCGGCGACGGCGGCGACCCGCCACCAGCCGGCGGCCTCGTCGGGGTAGCCGCGCTGGAGGAGGAGGACGCCGAGGTTGTTGGCGGCGGCGCGGTCCCCCGCGCCGGTGGCGCCGCGCAGGTAGGGCTCGGCCCCGGCCAGGTCGCCGCGGCGCAGCAGCAGGGCGCCGAGCACGCTCATGGCACCGGGGTCGCCCTTGTCGGCGGCCACCCGGTGGCGCGCCTCCAGTTCGGCGTCGGTGGCCCCCTCGGCGTCGCCGAAGGCCTCTTCCGCGAAATCCGCATCGGTCAGTGCGGTCTGCGCGTTGACAGCGGGAGCCGCCTTACCGGCCTCCGTACCCGACTCGGCCTCCGCCCTCACAAACCGCCCTGTCTCCAGCAGAGTTGACCTGTCCCCCATAAATCCCATCGTCGCATCACCTGCTACCCGCGTACACCTGGTATGTCGCAGCCAGTGAGGTCACTACAGCGTTTTGTCGACATGCCCACAGAGAGACAAGTCAAACACGCTCACGCCCCAACTCACCCGCCCCGGTGACCCCATGTCGCCCAGCAGCTTGTCACCGGCCTCCGGGCCGGTTTCTCCGCACCGCTTCCGGGCATGACGAAGGCCCGGATCCCATGGGATCCGGGCCTTCGTTTTCAGTAGCGGGGACAGGATTTGAACCTGCGACCTCTGGGTTATGAGCCCAGCGAGCTACCGAGCTGCTCCACCCCGCGTCGGTGAAACCACAGTATCACGACGCGGGACGGAGCCCTTACCGCTTTCCGGCCGGGCCGCCTAGCCCGCCGGCTTGGGGGTCGTCAGCTTCGCCTCGGCGTCGATCGCCCGCTTCAGCGCCGCCTGGAGGTCGCTCTGCGCCTTGCCGTAGGCGGTCCAGTCCCCGGCCTTCATGGCCTTGTCGGCCTCCTCGACCGCCTTCTGGGCGTCGGAGAGGGCCGCCTTGACCGTCGGGTCCTGCGCGGCGGGCGGGTTGCCCGTGCCCTCGCCCGGCTTGGTCGGCGGGTTCTCCGGCGGTACCGGCGTGGTCGGGGCCTCGGCTCCGAAGACCACGTTCAGCGCCTTCTCCAGGGTGTCCTCGAAGGCCGTCTGGCCGCCGTAGGTCACGAGCACCTTGCGCAGCAGCGGGTACTTCAGGCCGGAGCTGCGGACGTAGACCGGCTCCACGTAGAGCATCCCGCCGTCCATCGGCACCGCGAGCAGGTTGCCGTACTCGATCTCCGAGTCACCGCCGCGCAGCAGCCTGATCGACTCGGCGATCTTCGGCTCCGACTGGAACTTGCTCTGCACCTGGCCCGGGCCGTCCGGCGGCTTGCTGGTCGGCATCTTCAGGATCCGGATCTTGCCGTAGTCCGGGGTGCCCGGATCGGCGTTCACCGCCATGAAGGCGCTCAGGTTGGGCCGCTCGTTCGGCGTGAAGGTGGTGGTGAGCGAGAAGACCTGGTCCTTCTCCGTCTGGCCCGGCATCTTCATCGACAGGTAGTACGGCGGAACGGCCGTACCGGCCTTGGTCGTCGGGTCGTCCGGGACGGCCCACGCCTCGCTGCCGCTGAGGAAGGTCTGCGGGTCGGTGACGTGGTAGCGGGTCAGGAGCTCGCGCTGGACCTTGAACAGGTCCTGCGGGTAGCGCATGTGGTCCATGAGCGGCTTGGAGATCTCGCTCTTGGGCTTCACCGTGCCGGGGAAGGCCTTCATCCAGGTCTTCAGGACCGGGTCCTGGGTGTCCCACTGGTAGAGGTCCACCTTGCCGTCGTAGGCGTCGACGGTGGCCTTCACCGAGTTGCGGATGTAGTTGACCCGGTTCTCCTGGGCCACCACCGCGCGCTGGCTGTTGGTCAGCGAGTCCGCGGTGCTCTGGCCGAGCGTGGTGCGCGAGGCGTACGGGTAGCCGTTCGTCGTCGTGTAGGCGTCGACGATCCACTTGATCCGGCCGTCGACGACGGCCGGGTACGGGGCGCCGTCGATGGTGAGCCAGGGCGCGACGGCCTCGACGCGGTCCTTGGGCGTGCGGTTGTAGAGGATCCGCGAGCCGTCGCCGATGGCCCCCGAGTACAGGATCTGCGGCTCGCTGAAGGCGAGCGCGTACGCGGCGCGGTTCACCGGGTTGTTCAGGTTGACGCCGGAGCCGCCCTCGTAGCTCGTCTCCTTCTCGCCCTTGTCGTCCGAGTAGTCGAGCTCCTTCTGCGGTCCGCCGACGATCGAGTACTGCTTCGTCTGCTCGCCGTAGTAGATGCGCTGCTCGAAGTCCGTGCCGAACATGCCCTTGGAGGGCAGGTCGGACTGCGTGAAGTCGGGGGCGCCGTCCTTGACGGTCGTGCCCTTGGCCGCGACGACGCCGTAGCCGTGCGTGTACTTGAAGTGGTCGTTGATCCAGTTGTTCTTCGGGATGCCGCCGATGTTCAGCTCGCGCAGCCCGATGACCGTGTCCTGGCCGTTGTACCGGTCGACCGCCAGCGTGGACGGGAAGCCGTAGTAGCCCTTGACCTGCTGGAGCTGCTGGAAGGCCGGCGAGACGATGTTCGGGTCGAGCAGGCGCAGGCTCGCGGTGGTGTCGGCCACCGGCCGCAGCTTGGTCCGGTCATCCGTCTTCGGGACGCCCGGGTAGTCCTTGACCTCGGCTCCGTCGATCCCGTAGGCGTCGCGCGTGGCCTTGATGTTCTTCTCGACGTACGGGGATTCCTTGGCCTGCTCGTTCGGCTGGACCTGGAACTTCTGCACGATCGCCGGGTAGAGCCCGCCGATCAGGATCGCCGAGAGGACCATCAGGCCGAAGCCGATGACCGGCAGCTGCCAGGTCCGCCGCCACAGGGTGGCGAAGAACAGCACCGCGCAGATCGCCGCGATGGCGACGAGGATCGTCTTGGCCGGCAGGTAGGCGTTGGCGTCGACGTAGCGCAGGCCGGTCCAGTTGTCGGAGGCCTTGAAGTCGCTGGACTTCACGGCGAGGCCGTACCGGTCGAGCCAGTAGGCGATCGCCTTGAAGGTGACGAACAGCCCGAGCAGCACCGACAGGTGGCCGGTCGCCGCGGCGGTGGCCCGGGCGCCCGGGCTGGTCACGCGCAGTCCGCCGTACAGGTAGTGGACGACGACCGCCGCTATCACCGACAGCACGACCGCGGCGAAGCCGAAGCCGAGCAGGAAGCGGTACCAGGGCAGGTCGAAGGTGTAGAAGGACACGTCGAGGTGGAACTGGGGGTCCTTCTTCCCGAAGGGCACCCCGTTCACGTACATCAGCCAGGTCTTCCACTGGCCGGCCGCCGACGCCCCCGCGATCAGCCCGACGATCGCGGCGATGCCCAGGAGCAGCCACTTCCGGTACGGGGCGACGCTCATCCGGTAGCGGTCGAGGCTCTGCTGCTCCATCGACATGGCGCTGAGCGGCGGCCGCAGCCGGTAGGCCAGCCAGACGTTGAGCCCGACGGCTCCCGCCATCAGCAGGCCGAAGACGGCGAAGAGGCCGACCTTGGTCCACAGGGTGGTCGTGAAGACCGAGGAGTACCTGACGGAGCGGAACCAGAGCCAGTCCGTCCAGAACCCGGCGAACATGATGAACGCCATGGCCAGGACGGCCAGGACGCCCAGGGTCAGCAGAAGGGTCCGGGCGCGCCGGGAGGGGCGGCCGACTCTCATCCGTGGCCCGGAGGGGCCTCCGCCGCGGTCCGGCATCTGGAAAGCCAAGGTGCGCACCTCGAAAGTCGCTGTGTGGTCGTGGGCCCACGATCGTAGGTCCCACTCTTGCAACTTACTGAGGCTTTAGTCAGTTCCCGGTATCGGGGAGAAAGGAGGCAGGATGTTTCCCATGTCCAACCTTTCGCCCTCCCCCGGCACCCCCATGGCGGCCAGTCCGCTGACCCGCGCCGTCCTCGAGATCGACGAGTACGCCTCCACCCTCGGCTGGGACAAGCCGGCCCGCCTCTTCGCCCTGGTCGACACGGCCCGCCTGCGCCGCCAGGAGCCCGGCCTCGCCCACCAGCTCGGCCTCGACACCGACGACGCCGGCAAGGCCCAGCTCACCCCGATCGAGCAGGACGAGGTGCCGGCCGGGACCCCGCTGGACAAGTTCCTGGGGACCATCGCCTGGCCCGACGCGGTCGTCGGGTGCGCCCTGACCGTGGAGCGGCTGATGCTGCCGCCGTCCGCCGAGGCCTCGGTGCCGGAGGGGCTGAACGACAAGCAGCTGGCGAAGTGGGTCGCCGGCCACCCCGAGCGGCAGGAGGTGCGCCTGACCGTCGGCGTCCTGCGCGACGGCTCGCGGGAGTCGGCCGTACGGCTGCGGGAGAAGGACTCCTCCAGCGAGGTGCTGACCGGCGCGGGCCTGGTGCCGGGGCTGGCCGAGGCGCTGTCGGCCACCTTCGCCTGAGGCCCCGCCGGAGCGGGGCCGGGGGCGCGGCCGAAGCCGCCGGATCAGGACGTCGTGCACTGCGGCAGTCCGGCCGCGTCCCCCTTGCTGATCTTCTGCAGGGCCTTGGCGGCGTCGTCGATGGTGGAGACCTTCACCAGGGTGAGGCCGTCGGGGACCTGCGCGGCGGCCGCGGCGCAGTTCTCGGCCGGGGTCAGGAAGTACTCGGCCCCGGCCTGGCGGGCGCCGATGGTCTTCATCTGGATGCCGCCGATCGGTCCGACCTTGCCCGTGTCGTCGATGGTGCCGGTGCCGGCGATGAACTTCCCGCCGGTGAGGTCCTCGGGGGTGAGCTTGTCGACGATGCCCAGGGCGAACATCAGGCCGGCGCTGGGGCCGCCGACGTCGGCGAGCTTGATGTCGATCGGGAACGGGAAGGTGTGGTCGGTCCCGGCCCGGATGCCGACGACGGCGTGGCCGTCGTCCGGCGCCTTGCCCGCGGTGATGGTCACCTGGGTGGTGGCGGTGGCCTCGCGGCCCGCCTTCTCGGCCTCGGCCGCCGCGGCGGCGGGCACGAGGGTGAACTCGACCGGCTCGCCCGGCTTGTGCTTGGTGACGAGCTTGGCGACGTCGCCGGGCTGGGTGACGGCGCTGCCGTCGACCTCCTTGATCACGTCGCCCGCGTGCAGCTTGCCCTCGGCGGGGCTGCCCTTGACGACGGTGGAGACGACGACGCGGGCGCTGACCGGGATGCCGAGCTGCTTGAGGGCGGCCACCTTGGCGCTCTCCTGCGACTGGCTGAACTCCTCGGCGTTCTCCTGCGTGGACTCCTTGTCCGTCTTGCCGTCCGGGTAGAGGTTCTCGTGCGGGACGACGATGTTGTCGCCCGCGACCCAGCCGTAGACCGCTTCGAGCAGGTTCATGTCGTAGTCGGCGCCGGTGACGCGGACCGTGGTCATGTTGAGGTGCCCGGTGGTCGGGTACGTCTTGTGCCCGGAGATGTTCAGGACCGGCTCCCCGTGCGACTCGCCCAGCGTGTTCACGGTCGGGCCGGGGCTCATCTCGGAGTACGGGACCTTGAGGAACACCCCCGCGCAGAGCAACGCGAACAGCACGAGGGAGGAGGCGAGCATCGTCGCGGGACGGCGTGGCATGGATCGACAGTACGGGACGGTCCCCGCGCGCGACCCGTGGGGCCGGTCCGTACGGGGCCCGCGGGCGGAACTCTCAGGCGATTCTCAGCGGGGGCCCGCCGGGGCCGCCCGGCGCGGACTCCCGGGACGCCTCAGACGGCGTCGGAACCGGAGTGCGCCTTCTCCCGCTGCCCCGCCCCGTCGGCCCGGTCCATGGCCTCGCGGAACCTCGCGTAGCCGGCGAGCTCGGATATGTCCCCCTGGGTGCGGTCGCGTGCCGCCCAGCTGCCCCATATCGCCGCCCCGATCGCGGCGAACAGCGGAATCAGCAACCACGCCAGTGACGCCATGGACGTGCCTCCCTGCCCAGAAAGTACGTGTCGTCGGTGATTTCAACGCTCGTGCCCGCAGGGGGGTTACGCAAATCGAGGGCGTGTTGCGCGGCCGAACGGGTGTGAGGCTACTCCCGCCCGGCGGCGCCTCCGTGACCGGGGGGCCGTGGTGTGCTCGCGGGGCGGCCGACGGCGCGGGCGCGGGGGCGGCAGGCGCCACCGGGCGCCGGCAGGCGCGGGCCCGGGGGTGGGCAGGCGCGGGCCCGGGCGTCGGCAGGCGCGGGCCCGGGGGGTCAGCAGGCGCCGACCCACTCCTCCGTACCGTCCGAGAAGGTCTGGTGCTTCCAGATCGGCACCTCGTGCTTGAGGTCGTCGATCAGCATCCGGCAGGCCTCGAAGGCCTCGCCCCGGTGCGGGCAGGAGACGGCGACGACCACGGCCAGGTCGCCGACGGACAGGTCGCCGATGCGGTGGACTGCCGCCAGGGCGCGGACCGGGTACTTCTCCACCACGCGCTCGGCGACGCGGCGCATCTCGGCCTCCGCCGTGGGGTGGCAGGAGTAGCCGAGGGAGTCGACGTCCGCGCCGCCGTCGTGGTTGCGCACCGTGCCGACGAAGAGGGTCGTGCCCCCCGTCGCGTCGTCGCCGACGGCCTGGAAGACCTCGTCGATCGAGAGCGGGGTCTCGCGGATCTCGAGCAGCCGGATCGGGTCCTGGGCGGCCTGCTCGCCGGGGTGGTCGAAGTGCGGTGCCATGCCATCCATCGTGCCCTAGCGGCTGACGTGGCGGAATAGCCGTTTCGACCGTGCCGTGACCGGCCGGTTGGGAGTCTCCTACAGGAGGCGCGGGGGCAGGCGGCAGCGCTGCGGGGCCCGGGTACGGGGGCCCGTGCTCCGGCCGGGCCCGGACCCCCGGGTCAGAGGCCGCGGCGCCTGCGGGCCCGGCGCACGGCGGCCGCGGCGCCCAGCAGGGCCACCGTCGCACCCGCGGCCCCGGCGGCCGTGGCGGCGTCCTTGCGGCCCAGGCGGCGGCCCGCGACGGTGTGCCGGCCCGACACCTCCCGGAGCAGCTCGGCCAGCACCTCCTCGTTGGTCCAGCGGGGCCGCCAGCCGGCCGCGTGCAGCCCGCTGACGCTGACGACCCAGGGGTGCATGGTGTAGGCGAGGTCCCCGGCCGGGGACGGGGTCAGGCCGATCCGGTGCAGCCGGGCCGCGGCGCCCAGGGCGACGGCCGAGGGCAGCTCCATGCGGCGGATGCCGCTGAGCTCCTCGACCTCCTCCTGCTCCAGCCAGCCCTCGCAGCCGACGGCCAGCTCCCCCTCCACCTTCTCCAGGGCGGCGTACTCCAGGGCGCCGACCAGGTCCTCGACGTGGCAGAACTGCCAGGTGGGCCGGGAGCCCGCGACGACGAGCAGGCGCGGGGACTCGAAGTACCGGGTCAGGGCGGTGTCCGTACCGCCGACGAGCACGGCCGGGCGGAGCACCGTCACGTTGAGGCCGGGGTGGGCGCGGGGGGCGCGGCGGCCCAGGCGCTCGATCTCCAGCAGGTCGCCGACGCCGGTCGCCTCGGCGGTGGCCCGCAGCTCGGAGTCCTCCGAGAGCGGGATGTCGTTGTCGGGCAGGGCCCCGTAGACCATCGCGGAGGTGCACAGCACGACCCGGTGGACCCCGGCCGCCGCGGCGGCGGTCAGCACCGTCTGGGTCCCGCGTACGTTGTACGCCGTACGGGCCGCGGGGTCGGTCTCCAGGTCGAGGTCGAGCGCGAGGTGCACGACCACGTCCGCCCCGCGCAGCCGCTCGGCGATGGCGGGGTCGCGGACGTCCAGGACGTGCCACTGGGCGTCGGCGCAGTCGCCGCGCCGCTCGTCGATGGCGATGACCTGCTTGACCTCGTCGGACTCGGCGAGCCGGGCCACGAGGGCGGCGCCGACGCCGGAGGCGGCCCCGGTGACCGCGATCACGGGGCTGCGTCGGCGGGGGCCCGCCTCGTTTCGCGGCTGGCGAACGCCGGGGGCGCTGTCGCCGTGCTCAGGGCGGTTTTCGGCGTCGTGCGGCGCGCGAGCCTGCGGATCTGGGGAACTCACCGGGCGTCTCCAGCGGTTGTCTTCAGTGGGGGCGCGCCGTGACGCGTACCCACCAGGTGATGTCCATCCTGCCGCAGCCCAGGAGTCGGCGGAGCACCGAGCCCGGAAGCGGGAGTGGTGTCTACGCTGGGTGGTGTTGTCGGACCATTGCCCGTCGGCGTCCGCCGGCGGCCCTACGAGCCGAGGAAACCCGTGAGCGACACCCCATTCGGATTCGGCCTTCCGCCGGAGGAGCCGGAGGACGGCGACAAGGGCAAGAAGGGGGGCCAGGGCGGCCCCGCGAATCCGTTCGGGTTCGGCCCCGGCGGCCTTCCCGGCGGAGCGGACAACCCGTTCGCCGCGATGTTCGGTTCGATGAACCCCAATGACCTGGGCGCCGCCTTCCAGCAGCTCGGCCAGATGCTGAGCTACGAGGGCGGTCCCGTGAACTGGGACATGGCCAAGGACATCGCCCGCCAGACCGTCGCGCAGGGCACGGCGGACGGCGTCAAGGACGCCAGCGTCGGCGTCGCCGAGAAGTCGGCGGTCGAGGAGGCCGTGCGCCTCGCCGACCTGTGGCTGGACGGTGTGACCTCCCTGCCGTCGGGCGCCAACGCGGCCGTCGCCTGGAGCCGCGCCGAGTGGGTCGAGGCGACCCTCCCGGTGTGGAAGGAGCTGGTGGACCCGGTCGCCGAGCGCGTCGGCGCGGCCATGGGCAGCGTGCTGCCCGAGGAGATGCAGGCCATGGCGGGCCCGCTGCTCGGCATGATGCGCTCCATGGGCGGGGCCATGTTCGGCCAGCAGATCGGCCAGGCCGTGGGCGTGCTCGCGGGCGAGGTCGTCGGCTCCACCGACATCGGCCTGCCGCTGGGCCCGGCCGGGCGGGCGGCGCTGCTGCCGCTGAACATCGAGAGCTTCGGCAAGGACCTGGGCGTCCCCTCGGACGAGGTACGGCTCTACCTGGCCCTGCGCGAGGCGGCGCACGCCCGCCTCTTCGCACACGTGCCGTGGCTGCGCTCGCACCTGTTCGGCGCCGTCGAGGGCTACGCCCGCGGCATCAAGGTCGACACCTCGAAGCTGGAGGACGTGGTCGGCCAGCTCGACCCGTCCAACCCGGAGCAGCTCCAGGAGGCCCTCCAGGGCGGTATGTTCCAGCCGCAGGACACCCCGGAGCAGAAGGCGGCGCTGGCGCGGCTGGAGACGGCGCTCGCGCTGGTCGAGGGCTGGGTGGACGCCGTGGTGCACGAGGCGGCCAAGCCCCGGCTGACCTCGGCCGACGCCATGCGCGAGACGATGCGCCGCCGGCGCGCCTCGGGCGGTCCGGCGGAGCAGACCTTCGCCACGCTGATCGGGCTGGAGCTGCGGCCGCGCAGGCTGCGCGACGCCTCGCGCCTGTGGGCCTCGCTCACGGACGCGCGCGGGGTCGACGGCCGCGACGGGCTGTGGGAGCACCCGGACATGCTGCCGACGGCCTCCGACCTGGACGACCCGGACGGGTTCGTGCACCGCGAGCAGCTGGACTTCTCGGAGATCGACAAGATGCTCGGCGAGGCCGCCGAGAAGCGCGACCAGGGCGAAGGTGAAGAGAAGAAGTGAGCCTGCACGAGGACGCCGTCCTGGTCCTGAAGGCCTACGAGGGCCGGGACGAGCAGCAGCGCGCGCTGCGCGACGTCTACCTGGAGCACCTGGCGGAGCACCCGGACGGTGTCTACAAGCCCTGCGGGGCGGGGCACGTCACGGGCAGCGCGCTGGTGATCGACCCGGAGGGCGGCCGGGTCCTGCTGACCCTGCACAAGAAGCTCGGCCTGTGGCTGCAGATGGGCGGGCACTGCGAGCCCGGTGACACCACGCTCGCCGGGGCGGCGATGCGCGAGGCGGTCGAGGAGTCGGGGATCGCCTCCGGGCTGACGCTGCTGGAGGGCGGGCCGGTGCGGCTGGACCGGCACCCCATCCCGGCGCCGTGCAACTGGCACCTGGACGTGCAGTACGCGGCGCTGGCCCCGGCCGGCGCGGTGGCGGAGATCAGCGAGGAGTCGCTGGACCTGCGCTGGTTCCCGTACGAGGAGGTCGCCTCGGTGGCCGACACCTCGGTGGTGGAGCTGCTGGAGGCGACCCGGGCCCGCCTGGGCGCCTGAGGACGCGGTGGAGGGGCGGACCCTGCGGGTCCGCCCCTCCACCGCGTGCCGGTGCGGCTGCCGGATCAGTTCCAGACGTTGTTCTGGTTCTGGGCGTGGGCGCCGTGCTGGCCCATGCCGAACTGGGCGGCGATGCCCTGGCCGAGCTGGGCATTCTGCGGAGGCAGCACCTCGCTGGGCTGCACCAGGGCGAAGCCGGTGCCGAGGAAGCTCAGCTCCCAGCCCTCGCCGGTGTTGCCGCGGCGCCGCCAGACACCGGAGGAGTGCGTCTGGGCCTGCATCTGCACGCGCAGGGAGGTGGACCAGGCGACGATCGCGTCGGCGTCGGCGTTGACGTACTTGTCCGGGGTGACCTGCATCATCAGCGGCTGCCCGGAGGTCATCAGGGCGACCTTGCCGCGGCCCGTGATGTTGAGCTGGTACTTGCCGGAGCCGGAGATCCCGTACTGGCTGTCGACCGCGATGACCTCGGTGTGCAGGGTGGAGTCCATGGCGAGGACGTAGCTGCTGTCGACGGTGAGGCCGTCCTGGTCGACGTCGAGGACGTGGACGTGCTGGGCGAGGTTGGCGAAGTAGACCGTGCCCTGCCCGGAGCAGCGCATCAGGTCGAGGCCCTCGCCGGTGCGCAGGCGGGCGCCGCGCTGGTTGCTGCTCTGGTACTCGCCGTCGAAGTCGACGATGCCCTGGTAGGCGACCATCGAGCCCTTGCGGGCGAGGACGTCGTCGGAGCCGGCCAGGGTGACCCGCAGCAGCTGCGGGTTCTGGACGGCGTACCGCTCCTGGGACTGCTGCTCGGCGTAGCCGAAAAGTGAGCTCTGCATGGTGTGTCCGCTCCCCCTCAGCCCCGGGTCCGGAGCCGGTCGGTGCTGTCCTCGCTGGGCTGTACGACGACGATGCCCTGGCCGGAGAAGGCCATCTGGTAGGCCTCTCCGCTGCCCCGGCCGATCAGTGACGAGGCCTTGAAGCTGCTCTTGCCCTTGACCTTGAGGTTCGGGGACCAGGCGACGAGCGCGTCGGGGTCGACGAACGTCTCGTCCTCCCCGCGGCCGCAGTCGACCACGATCGGGGTGCCGCGCGAGGTGATCGCGACCCAGCCGGTTCCGGAGATCTGGACGTTGAACAGGCCCTGGCCGGCGAACTTCGCCATGCCCTTGACCCGCTCGACGCCCCACTGGAGGTGGGCGTCGAAGGCGAGCAGGTTGGTGCCGTTGACGGAGAGGGCGTCGTTGTTGAGGTTGATGCAGACGACGTTCGCGCCGTAGTCGGCGAGGTAGAGCAGGCCGTCGCCGGTGCACTTCATCAGCGGGGCGCCCTCGCCGGTGAGCCACTGCGAGGCCATCTGGCGCAGGGCCGGCGGGTTGGGCTCGTACTGGACGAAGCCCTCGTAGGCGACCATCGAGCCGGTGCGCGCGAAGAGGTCCTGGCCGCTCTGCATGGCGACCTTGAGCATGGCCGAACCGTGGTTCTCCATACGGGCCGTGACGGGGGTCGGGGCGTAGCCCGCGAGCTGCTGGTTCATGGGGTTCATGGCGTTCATGTCGGGCTCCCTCAGACCTCGTACGGCTGGACGACGATGAAGTTGCCGGGGGCGCCGCGGAACTGGAGGTTCACGGTCTCCCCGCTGTGGCCGGGGTAGGCGTTGCGGCGCAGCCGGACCTGGCTGGAAACGATCACCTGGGAGGCGGCCGACCAGGCCACGATGGCGTTGCTGTCGGCGAAGGTGGTCGGGGTGACGGGCAGGACGACGGGGGTGCCGTGCGTCTTGACGATCACGGTGCCGGTGCCCTGGAAGAGCATGGTGAACAGGGCTCCGCCGGGGATGCCGTGGCCCTCGATGCGGCGCACCTCGTGCTGGAGGGACTCGTCGAAGGCGAGGACGCTCTCGGAGGAGACGCAGATGCCGTCGCCCTGGAGCTCGATGGCGTGCAGGTGGGCGCCGTTCTCCGCGAGGAAGAGCTGGCCGCGGCCGGTGCAGCGCATCAGCTGCATCTCCTGGCCGGTGGCGTTGCCGACGATGCGGCCGGCGAAGCCCGCGCCCTTGTAGCTGAAGTCGACCTTGCCCTGGTAGAGGACCATGCTGCCCTGGCGGGCGAGGACGGGCTGGCCGCCGCCCGCCGCGAGGTCGACCCGCATGAGCTGGTGGTTCTGCGCGGTCCAGCGGGCGCCCGTGGGGGCCTCCTTGTACAGCTGGAGCGCGGCGGCGAGGCCCGGTCCGGCCTGCGGGGCGGCCGGGTTGCCGTAGGGGGCCGGGGGCTGCTGGCCGTAGGGGGCCTGCTGGCCGTACGGGGGCTGGCCGGGCTGCGGGTAGCCCTGCTGCTGGGGGTAGCCCTGCTGCTGGGGCGGGACCTGGCCGCCGTAGGAGGGCTGCGGCGGCTGGCCGTAGGGGGCGGGGGCCGGTCCCGGGGGCGGGACCTGGCCGCCGTACCCGTGCTGCTGCGGCTGGCGGCCGCCGTACGAGGGCGGGCCGGGCTGCTGCGGCGGGTGGGGCGGCTGGCCGTAGGGGGCCGCGGGGGCGGGCGGGGTCAGCGGGCCGACCATGGTCGGGGCCGAGTGCACCGGCGCCGGGGGCTGCTGCTGGGGTTGCTGGGCCGGGGTGTACGGGGCGGGGGCCGGGGGCTGCTGCTGGTGGACCGGGGCGCCGTAGGAGGGGGTGGGGGCTGGAGCCGGTGCGGCCGCCTGGGCCGCCTGGGCCGGCGGGGCGAAGCCCGGGGCGGCTCCCTGCGGCTGGGCCGGGACCTGCTGCTGCGGCTGCTCGTCCTCCTCGGCGACCTCGCCGCCGAAGTTCTCCAGGAGCGCGGCGAGCCCGCCGTCGAAGCCCTGGCCGACGGCGGCGAAGCGCCACACGTCCTTGCGGTAGAAGTCGCCGATCATCAGGGCGCGCTCGGTGCTGAACTCCGAGCCCGTGAAGGAGTACCGGACGACTTCCTCGCCGCCGGCCACGATCCGGATGTACCCGGGTCCGATCTGCGACATCTGTCCGTCGCCGTCGAGGGTGGCGGTGAAGGACAGCTTGTGGATGGACGCGGGGACGCGGTCGAGGGTCACCCGGAACGACTCGGTGTCCCCGGCCTGCGCGCCGAGCTGCTGGATGGACTCCTCGGGCGACTTCGGCTGGTTGTAGAAGACGAAGTAGCGGTCGTCCGACAGGCGCTCGTCGGCGTCGAGGCCGAAGCAGCTGATGTCGAAGGTGAGTCCGGGCCCGGCGATCTGGACGCCCACGTACAGATCGGTACCCGCCGTCAGGTCACTGATCCTGGCCTTGTGGCCGCGTTGGAATTCCCTGGCCATACGTCCGACCGTCCCCCGTCCCGAGTGTGAGTGTGCGGCTGCTCGCCCGCGTGATCGTGTGCCGCCGGATGCGTACCCGCGGTTGTGTGCCGCTCAGGCTAACGGCTCCGGACGACATCCGGGCAAGCCGGTACCGACCCGGTACAAACCCGTCCCGTCCGGGAGGTCATTCCTCCCGGGCGGCCGGAATCCGGGGGAGCCGCTCGGCCGCGACCACGCCCTCCAGGAAACCGCGGGCCCGCTCGGTCCTCGGGTACGCCTCCAGCAGCTCCCAGAAGCGGGGGCCGTGGCCCGGGACGAGGAGGTGCGCCAGCTCGTGGAGCAGCACGTATTCGACGACGTACTCCGGCATCCCCTGGAGCCGGTGGGAGAGCCGGATGCTGCCTTCGGCGGGGGTGCAGGAGCCCCAGCGGGTGTTCTGGTTGGTGACCCAGCGGACCGAACGGGGGCGGGCGCGTCCGCCGAGGTACTGCTCGGACAAACGCCCGGCGCGCTCGGTGAGTTCCGTGTCGCCGAGGGTCCGTCTGCTCTCCTGGGCGGCGAGCTTGTCCAGCATGACGCCCACCCAGCGCCGCTCCTCCGCCTCGGACATGCGGGCGGGGATCAGGACGACCGTCCGGTCGCCCTCGCGGTAGGCGGACACGGTCCTGCGGCGGCGGGCGCTCCGGCGTACTTCGACGGCGCGCTGGGAGGGGTCGGCGGGCACGCCTCGACGGTACCCGGTCGCCGCGGCGGGCGTCCCGTACGTCCGCGGTTCGAACAGGATCCCCCGCGGATGCCCCGGGGGTGCCCCCGCGGATGCCGTCGCACACACCCCTCGCATTCATCTCATACGACTGATAACCCCTGCCTGTGGACAAACCTGCGCACCCGTCGCGGCGGGCGGGCATCGTGACGGAGGAACACCGCGGAACGACGGCGGACGGTACGGGGACAGGAGGGGCGGCGATGTATCCGAAGGTGAAGCCGGCGCTGGCGCGGGCGTGGCGGGACCTGCAGACGGTCCAGTTCGGGGTGACGCCGGCGCATGCGGTGGTGCTCGGTCCGGTGGACACGGCCACGGGCTCGCTCATCGACCGGATCGACGGGACGCGCGGCATGGAGCTGCTGCGCGCGGAGGCGCGGGGCATGGGACTGCCGGACGGTCTGGCGGACGGCCTGGTCCGCCGGCTCGCGGGGGCCGGACTGATCGACGACGCCACGGCCGGAGGAGAGCCGGCGCAGGCGGTGCGGAGCCGGCCCGAGGCACTGGAGCGGCTGGGGCCCGACCTGGGCTCGCTGTCCCTGGTGCACCCGGAGCCCGGGGGCGACCTGCGCGGGGTCGCGGCCCGCCGGGCGATACGGGTCCGGGTGCGCGGGAGCGGCAGGGTGGGGGCGCTGATCGCCGCCGTGCTGGCGGGGGCCGGGGTGGGCCGGGTCGAAGTGCTCGACGGAGGGCGGGTGGAGGCGGCCGATGTGGCTCCGGGCGGCCTGGGCCCGGGGAGCGTGGGCCGGCTGCGGGCCGAGGCCGCCCGTGCGCTCGTCCGGGACGCGGCCCCGGGGCGGGCTCCGCGCGAGGGCGAGGCCGGGGGGCCCGGGCCGGAGGTCGCGCTGGTGGTGGTCGCGCCCCGGGACGGCCTGCGGGCATGGGCGCCCGACCCGGCCACGGCCGCAGACTGGGTGGCGACGGGCGTCCCGCACCTGTACGCGGGGGTGCTGGAGGGGACGGGGCTGGTCGGGCCGCTGGTGCTGCCGGGGGTGACGGCCTGCGCGGGGTGCATGGAGCGCGAGCGCGTCGACCGGGATCCGGCCTGGCCGCGGATGCTGGTCCAGTGGCGGTCGGCGCACCGGCGCCGGGAGCGGGCCGCCTGCGATCTGGGACTGTCCACGGCGGTGGCCGGCCTGGCCGCAGCCCACGCCCTGGCCTTCCTCGACGGCCGGCTCCCCGCCTCCACCGGGTCGCGCTGGGAGGCTGCCCTTCCCGCCCTGCACTGGGAGCGCTCGGGGCTGGACCCCCACCCGGACTGCCCGTGCGCGGCGGCGGTGCCGGCGGCGGAGCCCGGGGCGGTGCGGTCGTGAGCGGCCTGACTTCCGCCGGAACCCCGGGAGGAGCCCCGGTCCGGTGGGCGGGACGGCCATGGCAGGATGCGTCGGGGGCCGAGGGGCGCCCCGAACCGCCGCTCGCGGCACAGCAGTCTGGGAACTGGAGGGGCGTATGTCTGATCTTCCCCGGAAGGCGGTCACCCGCACGGTCAAGCTGGCCGCACTGCCGCTCGGCATCGCGGGCCGGGCCACCTGGGGGCTGGGCAAGCGGATCGGCGGCAAGTCCGCCGAGATCGTGGCCCGGGAGCTCCAGCAGCGCACCGCCGAACAGCTGTTCCGTACGCTCGGCGAGCTCAAGGGGGGTGCCATGAAGTTCGGGCAGGCCCTCTCGGTGTTCGAGTCGGCGCTCCCCGAGGAGGTCGTCGGGCCCTACCGGGCCGCGTTGACCAAGCTTCAGGAGGCGGCCCCTCCGCTGCCGGCCGCGCGGGTGCACCAAGTGCTCGCGGAGCGGCTCGGCGAGGACTGGCGGGAGCTGTTCGAGGAGTTCGAGGACAAGCCGGCCGCGGCCGCCTCCATCGGGCAGGTGCACCGGGCGGTGTGGCACGACGGGCGGCAGGTGGCGGTCAAGGTCCAGTACCCGGGGGCCGGGGAGGCGCTGCTGTCGGACCTCAGGCAGCTGGGCCGGTTCGCCGGGCTGCTGGGCCCGCTCATCCCGGGCATGGACGTCAAGCCGCTGATCACCGAGCTGCGCGACCGGGTCGCGGAGGAGCTGGACTACGAGCTGGAGGCCGAGGCCCAGCGCACCCATGCGGACGCCTTCGACGGGGACGAGGACGTGGTCGTCCCGGACGTGGTGCACCAGGGCGACCAGGTGCTGGTGACCGAGTGGCTGGAGGGCACCCCGCTGTCGGAGATCGTCGCCGACGGCACGCAGGAGGAGCGCGACCGGGCCGGCCAGTTGCTGACCCGCTTCCTCTTCTCCGGTCCCGCGCGCACCGGGCTGCTGCACGCCGATCCGCACCCGGGGAACTTCCGGCTCATATCCGGGGCCGACGGCCGGATGAGGCTGGGCGTGCTGGACTTCGGCACGGTGGACCGGCTGCCGGGCGGCTGGCCCAAGCCGATCGGCCGGTCGCTGCGGATGACCCTGGAGGGGGACGCCGAAGGCGTCTACGGACACCTGTGCGCCGAGGGTTTCGTGAAGGAGTCCATCGAACTCGACCCGGACGCCGTGCTCGACTACCTCAAGCCGATCATCGAGCCCGCCGAGGCCGACGAGTTCACCTTCACCCGGTCGTGGCTGCGCGGACAGGCGGCCCGGATCGCCGATCCCCGCTCCCCCGCACACCAGTTGGGGCGGCAGATCAACCTGCCGCCGTCCTACCTGCTGATCCACCGGGTGACGCTCAGCACCATCGGGGTGCTGTGCCAGCTGGGTGCGACGGTGCGGCTGCGGGACGAACTCGACGCCTGGCTGCCCGGGTTCGCTCCCGAGGACTGAGCGCCCGTCCGGGCGGTGGGGCTGGGGCGGCCGGCCGAACCGGCGTCACCACCAGGAGGAGTCGAGCCGGCCTTCGATCGCCCGGAGGTTGGCGCGCGCGCAGTCGACGCAGAAGTACTGTCTGGTCCCGTTCTCCACGGAGCAGGTCCAGGTGGGCGGGGCGCCGTTCGGGGAGCGGGCACCGCAGCGCGCGCAGACGACGGGCTGGTCCTCGGGTCCCCGCTGGGCGGGGTGGGGATTCGGCTGGTCCACCACCAGACGATATCCCCGGCGGGCCGTGCCGGCCCCGCAACGCACCGGAGGGACCGGTCCGTTCGGACCGGTCCCTCCGGGGAGTGCCGCAGCCTGCCGGGGTCGGCCGGCTGCGGCGGTGCTCAAGCCGTCTTCATGCCGTCCTCGAGCCGGTTTCCGGCCCGGTGCGGGACGGTCAGTGCATGACGGCCATGGCCAGCGCACGCCGGGCGCGCAGGGAAACGCGCTCGGCCTTGCGCTGCATGCGCCGGGCGGTGACCAGGCGCACGGCGTGACGCTGGGCGTCCACCTCGCGCAGCCGGTCGTCCATATGCGCACGGGCCAGGGCTTCTGGGATGAGTTGCATTTCGCGGGTCCTGTTCTGACGCGAGGTGATCGCGCCGGTGGTGATGAAGTCTGCGGTGGCGGAGCCGTTCGGCTGCTCGCTCGTGGTGGCGTGGGGGGACATGGGGGCCTGCTTCAAGGGGTCGTGCGTCAGAGGGCGGTCGATGGTTCCGGTGGCGGTCATGCCGCAGCAACCGGGTTCTTGCGCGGGCGGCCGCGGGGACGCTTGCGGGCCACGATCACGCCCTGGACGAAGAGCTCTCCGCCCCAGACGCCCCAGGGCTCGCGGCGCTCCTTCGCGCCGGCGAGGCAGGCCTCGACCAGCGGGCAGGTGCCGCAGAGGGACTTGGCGTACTCGACGTCCGCCGGGGACTCGGCGAAGAAGACCTCGGGGTCGAAGGTGCGGCAGGGTACCGGGACGCCGAGGTTCTCGATGGCGTCGTCGAGCGCGGTGAGCGCGGTGAGGGGGGTCAAGGCGGGGTCCTCCGGGACTGCGGGCGGGGAGATCGTTCGGGTCTGGGTCACGGACGGGGCGTGCGCTTCGAGTTGCACGGTTGTCTCTTCCTCGTCTTGTTCGGCTAGTCGTTCCGGCCGGTCGGCCGGGTGGCGGCTGCTACCTGGTCCTGCCAGTCCCGAGGCCCCTTCGCTCCGTCGTCCCCGGTCGGGGACAAACAGAAGGGCCGCGGATCCCGGGTGGGGTTCCGCGGCCCTGAAGGCGCCGGCCTGATCATGCGATCAGGCTGGATCACTCCAGGGTTCGAGCCCACGGAAGGCCCACATCAGGTGGTGCTGCTGCTTCGTCGTCTTCGTCAGGAATCCGGCACCGGCTGCGGCCGCGAAGCCATAGGCGCCATGCGCCTGCTGGGCTTCCGCTACTGCCACCAGTGCCTTGGTCGGTCGCTCATTGCGCTCGCTGACCGGAAGGGTCGCCAGCAGGGCGGGCTTGTCGGCGGAAATCGCGGACAGACCGGTGCCCCGGAGGGAGACGGAACCGAGCAGGCAGGAAGCGTCGACCGAGCGATCGGTCATTTTGGTGAAGGTCATGAAGCTGGTCACTGGTCTCGCCTCCTCTCGGCGTCTCGGGGACCCGGCCCGAGGGCCTGTCCCATGCGTATTCGGATAAGTACAGCACGGATCCGGGGCTTCGGAGAAGCCACCGTTTCCGTTGCTAAGAACCTATGGGGATCCGTGCGGCATGTGCAAACTATTTTTCCGACGAGTTTCTACGCGTCGTCAGGATCCTCGCCCGCAGGCTCCTGGCCTGCGCAGATCGCCAGGACGTCGGTCCCGTACCGGTCGAGCTTGCGGCCTCCGACTCCAGAGATCATCGAGAGCTCGCCCGGCTCGGAGGGCGCGGCCTCCGCGATGGCCATCAGCGTCTTGTCCGTGAAGACGCAGTACGCGGGCAGCCCCTGGAGCTTCGACTGGCCGGCCCGCCACTCGCGCAGCCGCTCGTAGAGGCCCTCGTCCATGTCGGACGGGCAGTCCCCGCAGCGCATCAGCTTCATGTCCCCGGCCTCGGTCAGGGTCCTGCCGCAGACCCGGCACAGCGCCGGCCCCCGGCTGCCGCGCCTGCGGGCCCCGCGCTCGGCCGGGGCTCCCGTCCGCGCCGAGGGGGCCGCCGAGCCCGGCCGCAGGCCGTTCAGGAAGCGGCTGGGGCGGCGGGAGGCCCGGCCCCCCGGAGCCCGCGAGAGCGCCCAGGAGAGCGTCAGGTGCAGCCGTGCGCGGGTGACCCCGACGTACAGCAGCCGGCGCTCCTCCTCGACCTGCTCGTCGGTCTTGGCGTAGGTGATGGGGACCATGCCGTCGGTGAGGCCGACGAGGAAGACGGCGTCCCACTCCAGGCCCTTCGCGGCGTGCAGCGAGGCGAGGGTGACACCCTGGACGGTCGGGGCGTGCTGGGCGGCCCTGCGCTCGTCCAGCTCGACGGTGAGCTCGGCCAGGCCGGCGCCGGGCCGGCTGCGGGCGAAGTCCTCGGCGAGGCGGACCAGCGCGGCCAGCGACTCCCACTGGTCGCGCACGGCGCCCGAGCCGGCGGGCGGCTCGGCGGTCCAGCCCGTGGAGCTGAGCACGGCCCGGACCTGGGAGCCGAGCTCCACGACGTCGTCGAGCAGCGGGTCGTTGCCGGCGGAGCGGGCGGCTCCGCGCAGGGCGAGGACCGCCTTCTGGACCTCGGCACGCTCGAAGAAGCGCTCGGCGCCGCGCAGCTGGTAGGGGACCCCGGCGTCGGCGAGGGCCTGCTCGTAGACCTCGGACTGGGCGTTGATGCGGTAGAGCACGGCGATCTCGCCGGCCGGGACCCCGGCGGCGATCAGGTCGCGGACCCGGCGGGCGACGCCCTCGGCCTCGGCCGGCTCGTCGGGGTACTCGGCGTAGACCGGGTCGGGGCCGGGCTCGCGCTGGGAGAGCAGCTCCAGCCGGTGCTCGGCGGCCCGCCCCCGGGCCTGGGCCAGCAGGCCGTTGGCGAGGTGGACCACCTGGGGGGTGGAGCGGTAGTCGCGGACCAGCTTGACGACGGTGGCGCGGGGGTAGCGGGTGCGGAAGTCGAGCAGGTGGTCGGGGGTGGCACCGGTGAAGGAGTAGATGGTCTGGCTGGCGTCGCCGACGACGCAGAGGCTGTCGCGCTCGCCGAGCCACAGCTCCAGGAGCCGCTGCTGGAGCGGGCTGACGTCCTGGTACTCGTCCACCACGAAGTGCTGGTACTGGGCGCGGATCTGCTCGGCGATGTCGTGCCGGTCCTGGAGGATGCCGACGGTGAGGAGCAGCACGTCCTCGAAGTCGATCATCCCGCGGTCGCGCTTGAGCTGCTCGTAGGTGCTGTAGATCTGGGCGATCTCGGCCGTGTCCCTGGGGGCCTCGCGGCCCGCCTTGAGGGCGGCGGCCGGGTAGTCGGCGGGGACGGTCTGGGTGACCTTGGCCCACTCGATCTCGCCGGTGACGTCGCGCAGCTCGTTGCGGTCGAGGCGGACGCGGCAGCGCGCGCCGGCCTCGGCCACGAACTGGATCTTGCGCTCCAGGAGCCGGGGGAGGTCGCCGCCGACGGCCTTGGGCCAGAAGTACTGGAGCTGGCGCAGGGCGGCGGAGTGGAAGGTCCGGGCCTGGACCCCGCCGGCGCCGAGGGCGCGCAGCCGGCCGCGCATCTCCCCGGCGGCGCGGTTGGTGAAGGTGACGGCGAGCACGCTGGCCGGCATGAGCTGCCCGGAGCGGACCCCGTACGCGATCCGGTGGGTGATCGCGCGGGTCTTGCCGGTACCGGCTCCGGCCAGCACGCACACCGGGCCGCGCAGGGTCGTGGCGACCTCGCGCTGCTCCGGGTCGAGGCCCAGGAGCACGGCGTCGGCGTCGGCCGCGCCGGTGCCCGGGCCGGCCGGGAACGATGAGGAGTGCGTTGCTGCTGTCACCCCAACATGCTGCCAGGTCGGGTGGGGCGGCCGGGAAATCCGTCCACAGGACCGGGCAGGTTGTCGGATGGGTCATACCGGGCGGCGGCCGGGAATGGCCCGGGGGCGGCGTACGTTCGAGTACTCGGACCGGGCGGGGCTCCGGTTCCCCCAGACCTCACAGAGGAGCGAGCATGCAGGACACGGGCACGGTCACGATGTACAGCACCACCTGGTGCGGCTACTGCCGTCGGCTGAAGACGCAGCTGGACCGCGAGGGCATCGCGTACAACGAGATCAACATCGAGCTCGACCCGGAGTCCGCAAAGTTCGTGGAGCAGGCCAACGGCGGCAACCAGACCGTCCCGACCGTGCTCGTGAAGTCCTCCGCCGGCAACGAGTCCGTCATGACGAACCCGAGCCTCGCCCAGGTCAAGCAGGCCCTGGCGGTCTGAGGGCCGCCCGGCCCGCGGCAGCGGAAGGCCCCCGCCGAGGCGGGGGCCTTCCGCACGTGACGGACGTTACGGCGCGGGCTTGGGCAGGGGCCGGCCGTACCAGAGCTCGACGAGCCGGGCCGCGATCGAGATCCCCGACGGCGGGACGACCGCCCCGGACTCGAACGCCTCGCGCAGCTCCTCGCGGGAGAACCAGCGGGCCTCCTGGATCTCCTCGCCGTCGACCGTGATCTCGGAGCTGACGGCGCGGGCGTTGAAGCCCAGCATCAGGCTGTACGGGAAGGGCCAGGGCTGGCTGGCGACGTACTCGACCTCGCCGATCCGCACGCCCGCCTCCTCCCACACTTCGCGGACCACGGCCTGCTCGATCGACTCGCCGGGCTCCACGAAGCCGGCCAGCGTGGAGAAGCGGCCCTCGGGCCAGTGCACCTGGCGGCCCAGCAGGGCGCGGTCCTGCTCGTCGGTGACCAGCATGATCACCGCCGGGTCGGTGCGGGGGTAGTGCTCGGCGCCGCAGCCGGGGCAGCGGCGGATGTGCCCGGCGGCGGCGACCACCGTGCGCTCGCCGCAGCGGGAGCAGAAGCGGTGCATGCGCTGCCAGTTCTCCAGCGCCACCGCGTGCACCATCAGCCCGGCGTCGCGCGGGGACAGCAGCAGGCCGGCCTCGCGGAGCCCGGCGGGGCGGGCCGACTGGTCCATGCGGCCCGGCAGCGAGTCCTTCTGCAGGGCGAAGTACCGTACGCCGTCCTCGTCGGTACCCAGGAAGTACCGGTGGGTCTCGGTGGCCGGGGCCTCGAAGGCCGCGGTCATCACGATGCCGGTGCCGCCGTCGGGGGTGTCGTCGATCAGCACCTGGCCGCCGGAGACGACGAAGACGCGGGTCGTCGGGTGGCTCCAGGCGGCGGCGAGCCAGGCCTCGTCGAGGCGGTGGTGCGCGGCGCGGTCTATGTCGCTGGGCGCGGTGAGCGACAGTGGGCGCTCGGTGTGCGTGCTCACGGGTACTTCCAACTCCCCCGGTGGATGGGACAAGGCAGGCGTACGGACGCGGGTGGTGCGTGCGGTCAGGCGGTGGTGGCGGCGGCCGCCGCGACGGGCGCGGGCGGGGCCCAGTTCTCGGCGAGGTCGCCCCACAGGTGGGCGGCGGTCTCGACGCCCTTGAGGAGCAGGTCCAGCTCGACCTTCTCGTTCGGGGAGTGCCAGCCGTCGGAGGGGACGGAGATCCCGAGGAAGAGGACGGGCGCGTCCAGGACGTCCTGGAGGTCGGCCGCCGGTCCCGAGCCGCCCTCGCGGGTGAAGCGGACCTGCTGCCCGAAGGCGCGTCCCATGGCGCGCACGACGGACCGGAGCGCGGGGTGGTCCAGCGGGGTGAGGCAGGGGCGGGTGGGCGCGCCGAAGGTGATCGAGTGCCGGATGCCGGCGGGCACGCGGGCCGCGACCCATGCGCGTACGGCGTCCTCGACCTCGTACGGGTCCTGCCCCGAGACCAGGCGGAACGAGAGCTTCAGGTGGGCGGAGGCGGGGACGATGGTCTTGCCGCCGGGGCCCTGGTAGCCGCCGCCGATGCCGTTGACCTCGGCGGTCGGGCGGGCCCAGACGCGTTCCAGGGTGGAGTAGCCGGCCTCGCCGGAGGCGGCGTGGGACTTGGCCGTGCGCAGCCACTCGGCCTCGTCGAAGGGCAGCTCGGAGATCAGCCGGCGCTCGGCGTCGGTGAGTTCGGTGATGCCGTCGTAGAAGCCGGGGATCGTGACCCGCTCGTCCTCGTCGTGCAGGGCCGCGACCAGGCGGGCGGCGACGGTGGCCGGGTTGGGCACGGCTCCGCCGAAGGCGCCCGAGTGGATGTCCTGGTCGGGGCCGTGGAAGTCGATCTCGCAGTCGGCGACGCCGCGCATGCCGGTGCAGACGGTGGGGGTGGTCTCGGACCACATGCCGGTGTCGGAGACGATCACGACGTCGGCGGCGAGCTCGGCGGCGCGGGCCTCGACGAGCGCGCGGAAGTTCGGGGAGCCGGATTCCTCCTCGCCCTCGACGAGGAGCTTGAGGTGCACGGCGGGAGCCCCGGCGCCGGTGGCGGCGAGGTGGGCGCGGACGCCGAGGGTGTGGAAGAAGACCTGCCCCTTGTCGTCGGCCGCGCCGCGCCCGTACATCCGGCCGTCCTTGACGACGGGCTCGAAGGGCTCGGTGTGCCAGCCGTCGGCGAGGGCGGCGGGCTGGACGTCGTGGTGGCCGTAGACGAGGACGGTGGGGGCGGCCGGGTCGGCGGCCGGCCAGTGGGCGAAGACGGCGGGGGCGCCGGCCGTCTCCCAGACTTCGGCGACCGGGAAGCCGGTCTCCTTCAGCTTCGCGGCGAGCCATTCGGCGCTGCGGCGTACGTCGCCCGCGTGCTCGGGCTGCGCCGACACGGACGGGATGCGCAGCCACTCGGCGAGGTCGTCGAGGAAGGCCGTGCGGTGCGTGTCGATGTACGTGCGGACGACGTTGTCCGGGGTTTCGCTCATGGCCACGAGCCTAGCCGTCCACCTGGTGGGCACCGTCCGTGCCCGATTTGCCTTGGAGGATCCGCTCAAGACGCTCCCGGCCGGGGAGGTCGCGGGGGCGGATCACGCGGCCGCTGCGGACGTGGAGGAAGGCGGCGGCGACCCGGTCGAGGGGGGTGCCGGTGGCTTCCGCCCAGGCGAGGCGGTAGACGGCGAGCTGGAGCGGGTCGGCCTGCGTGGTGCAGCCGGTCTTCCAGTCGACGACCTCGTACGAGCCGTCGGGGTTGCGGTAGACGGCGTCGATCCGGCCGCGGATCACCCGGCCGGCGAGGGTGAGCTGGACGGGGGCCTCCATCCTGTACGGGGTGCGCTCGGCGTACTCGCTGCGCTCGAAGGCGGCCTTGAGGGCTTCGAGGTCGGCGGTGTCGGCGATCTCCTGGTCGGTGCCGGGGAGGTCGGCGGCGGGGTCGAGGACGTCGAGGTGGGGCAGGGGCAGCGCGTCGAAGCGGGACTCGACCCAGGCGTGGAAGCGGGTGCCCTGGCGGGCGGCGGGCTGGGGGGGCTTGGGCATGGGGCGGGCGAGGTCGCGGACGAAGGCCTGCTCGTCGGCGGCGAGCCGCAGGAGCTGGCTGGCGGAGAGGGCGGGCGGCAGCTCCACGTCGCGCACGGCGGCGCGGGCGCGCAGCAGCTCGCCCTCCAGGGCGTCGAGGTCGCGGTCCCAGGAGGCGATGGTCCGCGCCTCTTCGGGGGTCAGCCCGGCGCCCTCCGGTGCGCGGCCGCGGGAGGACGGCCGCCCGGGCTCGCCGGCGTACGGACCGTCGTGTCCCGCCCCGTCCCCGGGCAGCACGGCCTCGCCGGCCCACAGGTCGTCGGCGGCGTCGGCGGGCTCGGGCCGGAGGACGGGTTCCCCCACCCCGCCCCTTCCCGAAACCGGGGCTCCGCCCCACGGGTCCTCGGGCATGGCTTCGCCGGGCCACTGGTCGTCCGGGGCAGGGGGGGCGTCGGCGTCACCGGGCAGCCCGCTGCCGGCCCCGGGTCCCGCCGTGCGGGGGGCGGGGACGGCTCCGGTGGGCCGGGGGCCGGGTGCGTGCCCGTCCGGGGCTGCGGCCCAGGGGTCCGCGCGCACGGCCTCGCCGGCCCACAGGTCGTCGGCGGCGGGCTGGGAGGGGCTGCGGCGGGGCGGGGCCGGGGCTTCGCCCCGCGGGTCCTCGGGGATGGCTTCGCCCGCCCAGAGGTCGTCGGCCGGGCCGCCGGCGGGCGCGGTCGGATCGGCCCCGGGCAGGGTCGGGTCCGCCGGCACGGCTTCGCCCGCCCAGGGGGTGCCGGGGGCTTCGGGTTCCGTCGGTGGGGGTTCGTCCTCGTAGGACGGGTCCTCGCAGTCGGGGGGCCAGAGGAAGGTGTCGCCGGACGGGTCCGGGGCGCGGGTCGGCGTCGGGGCCCGGTCCGGGGCTGCCGGTCCGGCCAGGGTCGTGAGGTGGGCTTCGACCAGGGCCGCCGCCTCGCGGCGGAGGGTCAGGGACGCCGGGTCCAACGGCAGGGGCCAGGAGTGGTCCGGGCCGGCGTTCTCGGCCAGGGCCGGGTTCTCGGCGTCGGGGGCGGGGGCGTCCGCCCAGGCCTCGATCTCGCCGTGGCCCCGGGCGCAGTGGTCGTGGAGGGCCCGGAGGAAGGCCGACGGGCCCCGGCGGCGCTTCTGGGTGGGGCCCCACCAGTGGCCCGAGGCCAGCAGCAGGGAACGGGGGCGGGTGAAGGTGACGTAGCCCAGGCGGAGCTCTTCCGTCTCCTTGTGGGACTTCAGGGCCGCCTTGAAGGACTTCAGGCCCGCCGAGGTCCACGCCGGGTCGGCCGGGAGGGTCTCGGCGTCGCCGCGCAGGGCGTACGGGAGCACCTTCGGGTACGCCGTCCAGGCCTCCGGGGCCTTCTCCTTCGGGAAGGAGCCCGCGCACAGGTCGGGGACGACCACCACGTCCCACTCCAGGCCCTTCGACTTGTGGGCCGTGAGGACCTTCACCGTGTTCTCCCCGCCCGGCAGGGCGTGGTCCAGGCCCTTCTCGTACTGGGCGGCCGTGCGCAGGAAGCCCAGGAAGGCCAGCAGGGTGGCCTCCCCGTCCAGCGCGGCGAAGCCGGCCGCGACGTCCAGGAAGTTCGAGAGGGTCTCGCGCCGGCGGGCCGCCAGGGCGTGGGGGGAGGCCGCGAGCTCCACCTCCAGGCCCGTGGTGGTCAGGACCCGGTGCAGGACGTCCATCAGCGGGTCGGAGAGGGAGCGGCGCAGGTCGCGGAGCTCCTGCGCGAGGTGCGCGAAGCGGACCCGGGCGGCCGCGGAGAAGGGGAGGTCCTGGGCGGCCGAGCCGTCCAGGAAGGTCTCCAGGGCGTCGGCCAGGGAGACGACCTCGGCCGGGTCGACGCCCTCGACCGCCGCCGCCAGGCGGCCGTCGGGGCCGGCGGAGGCGTCGGGGCGGGCCACCAGCTGCCGGGCCAGGCGGCCGAGCAGCGCCAGGTCGCGGGCGCCGATCCGCCAGCGCGGGCCGATCAGGAGGCGGACCAGGGCGGCGTTGGCGCCGGGGTCCTGGAGCACCTCGCAGACCGCGACCAGGTCGGCCACCTCGGGCAGGTGGAGGAGGCCGGACAGGCCGACGACCTCCACCGGGACGTCCCGGGCGACCAGCACCGCCTGGATGCGGGCGAAGTCGGCGGCCGAGCGGCACAGGACCGCGATCTCGCCCGGTTCCGTGCCCGTCCGCACCAGGTGCGCGACGGAGTCGCCGACCCACTCCAGCTCCTCGGCGTGGGTGGGCAGCAGCGCGCAGCGGACCAGGCCGTCGTGTTCGGCGCCCGGGGCGGGGCGCAGCGCCTCGACGCCCTCGTGCAGGGTGCGCAGCGGGGCGGCGAGCCCGTTGGCGAGGTCGAGCAGGCGGCCGCCGCTGCGGCGGTTCTCGCTGAGGGAGAGCCGGGTCGCGGGGCTGCCGTCGGCGTGCGGGAAGTGCTCGGGGAAGTCGTCGAGGTTGGCGACGGACGCGCCGCGCCAGCCGTAGATGGCCTGGCAGGGGTCTCCGACGGCGGTGACGGCGTGTCCCGCGCCCCCGCCGAAGAGGCCGGACAGCAGCAGCCGCTGGGCGACGGAGGTGTCCTGGTACTCGTCGAGGAGGACGACGCGGAACTCCTCGCGCAGCAGGGAGCCGACCTCGGGGCGGGTGGTGGCGAGCCGCGCGGAGAGGGCTATCTGGTCGCCGAAGTCGAACAGGTCGCGGGAGCGCTTGGCCTCGCGGTAGCGCACGACGAGCTCCAGCAGCTCCAGGCGGCCGCGGACGGCCGCGGGCGCCTTGCGCAGGTCCTCGTTGGTGAGCCGGGTGTCCGCGAGGACGCCGAGGAGCTCCGTGTCGTACGCGCGCAGCTCCGCCGGCTCGACCAGGTGCTCGGAGAGCTCGGCGTCGAGCGCGAGGAGGTCGCCGACCAGGTCGGGGAGGGACTTGGTGAGGGCGGGGTAGGGGCCGGGGGCCTCGCGGAGCACCTTGGCGGCGAGCTGGAAGCGGGTGGCGTCGGCGAGGAGGCGGGCGCTGGGTTCGAGGCCGATGCGCAGGCCGTGGTCCTTGAGGAGCTGGCCGGCGAAGGCGTGGTAGGTGGAGATGCGGGGCTCGCCGCCGGCCGCGTCGGGGCCGGCCGGGTCGGGGGTGCCCCCGGGGAAGCCGGGGGGAGGGTCGGGGTCGGTGATGCCGGCCCGTGCGAGGGCTTTGCGTACGCGTTCGGCGAGTTCTCCGGCGGCCTTGTTGGTGAAGGTGAGGCCGAGGACCTGCTCGGGGGCGACGGCGCCGGTGCCGACGAGCCAGACGACGCGGGCGGCCATGACCGTGGTCTTGCCGGAGCCGGCTCCGGCGACGATGACCTGGGGGGCGGGCGGAGCGGTGACGCAGGCCAGTTGTTCGGGCGTGAAGGGGATCCCGAGGAGCTCCTTGAGCTGCTCGGGATCGTCGAGGACGGGGGTGCGCCCGGAGTCGTACGCGGTCACCTCAAAAGGCTAGCCGCCCGCGCCGACACTCCCGGCCGCCGTCTCACTCCACGGTCTGGCGGCCCTCGGGGAGGGCGCTGCAGGAGCTGCGGAAGGAGCAGCGCTTGCAGTGTTCGCCGGTGGCGGGTGCGAAGCGCTCGTCCAGGACCCGGCCCGCGGCGGTGGCCAGCAGGTCGCCGACCCACTCGCCCGAGCTGCCCGCCGACAGCGCCTCCTGCGCCTGGATCTTCGGGACCCCGTCGCCGCCGTCGCGCTGCGCGGCGCCCTGGCGCAGCTGGACGAGTTCGGCGCCGCCGGGCTCGGGCCGCCGGCCGTCGAAGACCTCGTCGACGGCCCCCTCGCGGACGGCGAGCTGGTAGACGGCGAGCTGGGGGTGGCGGGCGACCTCGTCGCGGGTGGGGGCGCCCTTGCCGGTCTTGAAGTCGACGACGTACGCGCGGCCCTGCGGGTCGGCCTCGACGCGGTCCATGGAGCCGCGGATGCGGACGGCGTACTCCCCGGCGTCGAGGGTGACGTCGAAGTCGTGCTCGCTGGCCACGGCGGTGCGGCCGCCGCGGTCGGTGGTGTGCCAGCGCAGGAAGCGTTCCAGGGCGGCGCGGGCGTTGTCCTTCTCCTGGCGGGACTTCCAGGGGGCGTCGAAGGCGAGGGCGTCCCAGACGGAGTCCAGGCGCTCCATGAGGACGGCGAGGTCGGCGGGGGTGCGGCCGGAGGCGACCTCGTCGGCGAGGACGTGGACGACGTTGCCGAAGCCCTGGGCCGCGGTGGAGGGCGCGTCGGCCTTGACCTCGCGGCCCAGGAACCACTGGAGGGAGCAGGTGCCGGCCAGCTGCTCCAGGGAGCTGGGCGAGAGGTTCAGCGCCCGGTCGGGGTCGCGGAGGGGGGCGGGGGCGCGGGTGGGCTCGTACAGGCCCCACCAGCGCTGCGGGTGCGCGGCGGGGACCAGGGGGCGGTCCTCGTCGTCGGTGAGCGCGGCGAGCCGGGCGAGGCGCCGGGCGGCGGCGTCGCGCAGGGCGGGCGGGGCGTCGGGGTCGACGGTGGTGGCGCGCAGCTCGGCGACGAGCGCGGCGACGGCGAGGGGGCGGCGGGGGCGGCCGGTGACGTCCTTGGGGGTGACGCCGAGCTCGGTGAGGAAGCGGGAGGGCTGGTCGCCGTCCTCGGCGGGGGCCTTGACGGCGGTGACGACGAGGCGGTGGCGGGCGCGGGTGGCGGCGACGTAGAAGAGCCGCCGTTCCTCGGCGAGGAGGGCGCCGGGGGTGAGGGGCTCGGCGAGGCCGTCGCGTCCGATGCGGTCGGCTTCCAGGAGGGAGCCGCGGCGGCGCAGGTCGGGCCAGAGCCCTTCCTGGACCCCGGCGACGACGACGAGGCCCCACTCCAGGCCCTTGGAGCGGTGGGCGGTCATCAGGCGCACGGCGTCGGAGCGCACGGCGCGGGTGGTGAGGGTGTCGGCGGCGATGTCCTCGGCTTCGAGCTGCTCCAGGAAGTTGAGTGCGCCGCGGCCGCCGGTGCGCTCCTCGGCGCGGGCGGCGTTGTCGAAGAGGGCGCAGACGGCGTCGAGGTCGCGGTCGGCGTTGCGGCCGGCGGGGCCGCCGCGGCGGGCCTGGCGTTCGAGGCGCTGCGGCCAGGGGGTGCCGTCCCAGAGGGTCCACAGGGCCTCTTCGGCGGTGCCGCCGCCCTGGAGGAGCTCGCGGGTCTTGCGCAGGAGCAGGCCGAGGCGCTGCGCGCCGCGGGCGTACGCGGGGTCGTGCGCGGTGAGGCGCTCGGGCTCGGCGAGGGCGCGGGCGAGCAGGACGTCGGAGGGCGCGGGCACGGCGGCCCCGGCGGCCCGCTCCTCGTCCCGCAGGGCCCGGCCGAGCCGGCGCAGATCGGCGGCGTCCATCCCCCCGAGCGGCGACCCGAGCAGCTCGACGGCGTCCTCGACCCCGACCCACCCTCCGCCCCCGGCGGTTGCGCGGGCGGGCTCGGCCGTCGCCGGGGACGGCTCGGCCCCGTCGGGCTCCACACCCGGCTCCGCGCCCGGCGGGGCGGCGGCGGCCGGCGCGGCGGCGGCCGGCGCGGCGGCGGCCGGCGCGGCGGCGGCCGGGGGCTCGGGTGGTGTGGTGGGGGGCGGGAGGGCGGTGGCGGCCGTGGCGGTGAGGCGGAGGGCCGTCAGGAGGGGGGACAGGGCCGGTTCGTGGCGGAGGGGGGTGGTCGTGGCGTCCGTCTCCGCCGGGACGCCCGCCGCGATCAGGGCGCGGCGCATCGCCGGGAGGGTGCGGCCGCCCGAGCGGACCAGGACGGCCATGTCGTGCCAGGGCACGCCGTCCTCCAGGTGCGCCCGGCGGAGGATGTCGGCGATGTTGTCCAGCTCGGCCCCGGCCGTCGGGTACGTGTACACCTCCGCGCTGCCGCCCTCCCGGACCGGCGCGAGGTCGCGGTGGGCCCGTACGGCGGCGGCGGGCAGGCGCGGGACCGGCATCCGGGCGGTGAGCAGGCGGGTGGCGGCCAGGAGGTTCGCGCCCGAGCGGCGGCCCACGGCCAGGGCCCGGACCTCCGCACCCGGGAAGGAGGACTCGAAGTCGAGGACGTTGTTGATGTCGGCGCCCCGGAAGGCGTAGATCGACTGGTCCGGGTCGCCGAAGGCGACCAGCGTCCCCGCCGGGCCGTTCAGCGCGCGCAGCAGCCTCAGCTGGGAGGCGTCGGTGTCCTGGTACTCGTCCACGTAGATCACGTCGTACGAGGAGGAGACGGACGGGGTCTCCTCCGCCAGCAGGACGGCGCGGTGCACGAGCTCGGCGTAGTCCAGGGAGCCCTGGAGGTCCAGGACGTCGAGGTACTCGGAGAGGAAGGCGGCGGCCGCCTTCCAGTCGGGGCGGCCGATGCGGTCGGCGAAGGCGGCGAGGGCGCGCGGGCCCAGCCCCAGCTCGCGGGCGCGGGCCAGGACGGCGCGGACCTCGTCCGCGAAGCCGCGCGTGGTGAGCGCGGCCCGCAGGTCCTCGGGCCAGCGGATGGTGCGCAGCCGGCGCTGGCCCTCCAGCAGGGTGCGGACCATCACGTCCTGCTCCGGTCCGGACAGCAGCCGCAGCGGGTCGGCGAAGAGCTCGTGGTCCTGGTGCGCGCGGACCAGGCCGTAGCAGAAGGAGTGGAAGGTGGTGGCCTGCGGGGCGCGGGCGCCGCCGAGCCGCAGGGCGGCGCGGTCGCGCAGCTCGACGGCCGCCTTGCGGCTGAAGGTGAGGATGAGGATGCGGGCCGGGTCGGTGCCGGCCTCGACGCGGGCGGCGGCCGCCTCCACGAGGGTGGTGGTCTTGCCGGTGCCCGGGCCGGCCAGGACGAGCAGCGGTCCGGCGGTGTGATCAACCACCGCCCGCTGGGCCGCGTCCAGAACAGGGGGGGCCACCTGCCGCGGGCCGGTGCGCACCAGGCGGTACGCGTCGGGCGTACGCGTACGCCGCTCCGAGCGGCCGGGAGAAGAGGTGATCACGTGGGGTGCCGGTCCTGGTGGGTCTGCGGGTGCGGTGAGCCGGGCGGCCGGCGCGGGCGCCGGAGCCGAAGAGGCAACGCTACGGCAACCGGGAGGGGCGTCGCAGTCCCTCCCGGTGGGCCCGGGCGTCGACCCGGCGGGCCCGCGGGCCGTCCCCCGTACGGGCCCCCGCGTGCCCGTACGGATTCCGGACGGCCGCAGCCGTCAGGTGTGAGTCTCGTCGCCTCCGGCGGACGTCCCGCTGCCGTCCCAGCGTGCCCGCCGCATCGCCAGACGCGGTTCGCCGGAGGGGGTCTCGCGCAGCGGGGTGCCCTCCGTCCGGTAGTGCTCCAGGGCGCGCCGCTCGTGTCCGGGCAGGGGGACGCCGTCGGCGCGCACCACCCGCCACCAGGGCACGGCTCCTCCGTACAGGGCCATGACGCGCCCGACTTGGCGGGGTCCGCCCTCGCCGAGCCACTCGGCTACGTCGCCGTACGTCATCACCCGGCCGGGCGGAATCCGCTCGGCCACCTCCAGTACCCGCTCCGCGTACGCGGGCAGCTCTCCGCTCATTCGGCCCATGGTGCCGGATGCCGGGGGCGCCTCGGCGGAAGCTTCGGTTCCATACCGGCGCGCACCCTGATGCCCCGCGAGGGCGCCGGTCCGTGCCACCATCTTCCGGGCGGTGACTGGTGATACGTGATCAAGAAGAGACGGAAGTGACGGCGAAGGAGCGGGGTGTGAGCCCTCCGGACGGCGCGGGATCGGGCGGGGACGCCCGCCCGCACGACGACGCGCCCGACGGGGCCGGCGCACGCCCCGGCGAGCCCGCCGCGGACACCCGCGGGCGGGCCTCCGACGACGCCCGCCGGGCAGCCGCCGCAGACGCCGGGAACACCGGGAACACCGGGAACACCGGGGCGGACGGGAGCGCCCGGCCGGCCCCGCACGACCCGCACCCCGACGACCCGCCCGGCCACACCCCGACGGCGGCCGACCGCGTCCAGGTGGACGAGCCGCTGCTCGCCGCCCGCGTGCACCGCCCGTCCGACCTGGTGCGCCTGCTCGTCGGCGTCCTCGGGATCGCCGTCGTGCTCGGCATCGCCGCCTTCGCCCACGGCACGACCGTGGGCCTGGAGGCCGACATCAGCAAGGGCACCGGCCAGGCGCCCGACCTGCTGATCAAGGTCGCCGGCCTGGTGTCCAGCATCGCGGTGCTCCTCGTGCCCGTCGCCTTCGCCATCGAACGGCTGATCAAACGCGACGGGCTGCGCATCGCCGACGGCGTCCTCGCCGCCGTCCTCGCGCACGGGGTCACCCTCGCCACCGACCTGTGGGTCTCCCAGGCCGCCCCGGAGACCATCCAGGACGCCCTGACCCGCTCCGCCGGCGGCGGGGCGCTCACCGACCCCGTGCACGGGTACCTCGCGCCCGTGATCGCGTACATGACCGCGGTCGGGATGACGCGGCGGCCGCGCTGGCGGGTGGCGCTGTGGGTGGTGCTGCTGCTGGACGCCTTCGCGATGCTGGTCAGCGGGTACACCACGCCCTTCTCGATCATCCTGACGGTGTTGATCGGCTGGAGCGTCGCCTACGGGACCCTGTACGCGGTCGGCTCGCCGAACGTCCGCCCCACCGGGCAGCACCTCCTCGCCGGACTGCGCCGCGTCGGCTTCCAGCCGGTCAGCGCGATGCGCGCGGAGGCGTCCGACGGGGACACCGCCGAGACCGGCGACCGGGGCCGGCGCTACCACGTCACGCTGGAGGACGGCCCGCCGCTGGACGTCACCGTCGTGGACCGCGAGCAGCAGGCGCAGGGGTTCTTCTACCGGGTCTGGCGGCGGATGACCCTGCGCGGGATCACCACCCGGCGCAGCATCCAGTCGCTGCGGCAGGCCCTGGAGCAGGAGGCCCTCCTCGCGTACGCGGCGATCGCGGCCGGTGCGAACGCGCAGAGGCTGATCGCCACCTCCGAGCTGGGCCCGGACGCCGTGATGCTGGTCTACGAGCACCTGGGCGGACGCACCCTCGACGCCCTCCCCGACGAGGAGATCACCGACGAGCTGATCCGCAACGCGTGGGAGCAGGTGCGGGCCCTCCAGTCGCGCCGGATCGCCCACCGCCGCCTCACGGGGGACGCGTTGGTGGTGGATCGTTCCGGCAAGGTCGTCCTCACCGACCTGCGGGGCGGCGAGATCGCCGCCGGCGACCTCGTCCTGCGGATGGACGTCGCCCAGCTGCTGACCACGCTCGGCCTGCGGGTCGGCGCGGAGCGGTCGGTGGCCTCGGCGGTGTCGGTGCTGGGCCCGGACACGGTCGCGGACTGCCTGCCGCTGCTCCAGCCGATCGCGCTGAGCCGCTCCACGCGGGCGACGCTGCGCCGGCTGGCCCGGGAGCGGGCCGACCGGCAGCGGGAGGCCGTGCTGGAGTCCTCCCGGGCGGCGAAGGCGGCCCGCGAGGCGGCGTCGGGGACCTCCGGGACCTCGGCGGCAGCGGAGCGCAAGGCGGAGAAGAGGGCGCTGGACGACGCGCTGGAAGGAGCGCGGGAAGAGGACCTGCTGAGCCAGATCCGCAAGCAGGTGCTGCTGATCCGCCCGCAGGCCCCGGTGGAGCCGGCCCGGCTGGAGCGGATCCGGCCGCGGACGCTGGTGTCGTTCATCGCGGGCGCCTTCGGCGCGTACTTCCTGCTGACGCAGCTGGCCCACGTCGACTTCGCGACGATCGTCGGCGAGGCCCAGTGGGGCTGGGTGGGGGCCGCGCTGGCCTTCTCTGCGCTCACGTACGTGGCGGCGGCGATGAGCCTGCTGGGGTTCGTGCCCGAACGGGTGTCGTTCCTGCGGTCGGTGATCACGCAGGTGGCGGGCTCCTTCGTGAAGCTGGTGGCCCCGGCGGCGGTCGGTGGCTACGCGCTGAACACGCGGTTCCTGCAGCGGGCGGGGGTCCGGCCGGGGCTCGCGGTGGCGAGCGTCGGCGCCTCGCAGCTGTTCTCCCTGGCCTGCCACATCCTCCTGCTGCTGTCGTTCGGCTACCTGACGGGGACGGAGAAGACCCCGGAGATGACCCCGTCGAGGACGGTCATCGCCGGTCTGCTGACGGTGGCGGTGCTGGTTCTGGTCGTCACGGCGGTGCCGTTCCTGCGGAAGTTCGTGGTGACCCGGGTGCGGGCGCTGTTCGCGGGTGTGGTGCCGCGCATGCTGGACGTGCTCCAGCGGCCGCAGAAGCTGATGACGGGCATCGGCGGCACCCTGCTGCTGACCGGCTGCTTCGTGATGTGCCTGGACGCGTCCATCCGCGCCTTCGGGGGCGGGGACACGCTGAGCTACGCGAGCATCGCGGTGGTCTTCCTCGCGGGCAACGCGCTCGGCTCGGCGGCGCCCACGCCCGGCGGCATCGGCGCGGTGGAGACCACGCTGACGCTGGGGCTGATCGCGGCCGGGCTGGAGAAGGAGGTGGCGATCTCCGCGGTGCTGCTGTTCCGGCTGATGACGTTCTGGCTGCCGGTGCTGCCGGGGTGGGTCTCGTTCAACTACCTGACGCGGAAGGAAGCCATCTAGCTCCGCGGTGCGCGGCGCCGCCGGCGTCGCCACGGGGGGCGCGGCGGCCGGCCGCGTCCCCGGACGGGCTCCGGGCCGACCGGGCGGGTCACCCGGCTGGACCGTCAGCGGGCGGAGCGCGGGCCGGGCGCCCACGATGGGGGGTATGCCGACGATCGCCCTCCGGACCGCCGCAGCCGCCGCCGTTGCCGCCGCACTGCTCACCACCTGCGCCTGTTCGGGTGGGGGAGCCGGGCTGCGCAAGGCCCCGTCAGGGGGCGCCATGGACACCCCGCCGCTGAAGTGGGGGGAGTGCGAGGCACCGGACGCCGCCCAGGGCGGCGGGCAGGCACCGCCCGCGGACTGGCAGTGCGCCACCCTCCGGGTACCGCTCGACTACGCCAAGCCGGAGGGGGAGACCATCCCCATCGCCCTGATCCGGGCGAAGGCCAGGAAGCCCAAGGAGCGGCTCGGTTCGCTCGTCTTCAACTTCGGCGGCCCCGGCGGCTCGGGGATCACCACCCTGCCCGGCGCCGCCAAGGACTACGCGGCCCTGCGCGACCGCTACGACCTGGTGAGCTTCGACCCGCGCGGGGTCGGCCGCAGCGCCCCGGTGCTCTGCGAGGACGACAAACAGCTGGACGCGTACTACGGACAGGACTCCTCCCCCGCCACCCCGGCGCAGGAGAAGGCCTTCACCGACGGGCTGCGCAGGTACCAGGAGGCCTGCAAGACCAACTCCGGCAAGGTGCTCCCCCACGTGGGCACCGAGAACGCCGCCCGCGACCTCGACCGGATCCGCCAGGCCCTCGGCGACGAGAAGCTGAACTACTTCGGCATCTCCTACGGCACCGAGCTCGGCGGGGTCTACGCCCACCTCTTCCCCAAGAACGTCGGCCGGGCCGTCTTCGACGCGGTCGTGGACCCGACCAAGGACTCCGCGCAGGGCGCCCTCGGCCAGGCGAAGGGCTTCCAGCTGGCCCTCGACAACTGGGCCCAGGACTGCGTGGACCGGGGCGAGCAGTGCCGGATCCAGGGCACCACCGCCAAGGAGGTCGAGGCGAACATCGTCAAGCTGCAGAAGGCGCTGGCGGCCAAGCCCATCCCCGGCATCGGCGACCGGATGCTCACCGAGACGATGGCCACGAACGGCATCGCGCAGGCCCTGTACTCGAAGGAGCTGTGGCCGCTGCTGGAACAGGGCCTGGACGAGGCCGAAGGCGGACAGGGGCAGCTGCTGATGGCCCTGTCCGACGCCCTCAACGGGCGGGACCAGCAGGGCCGTTACAGCAACATCGGCGCCGCGAACACCGCCATCAGCTGCGCGGACTCCAAGGACCGCTACAGCCTGGAGCAGACCAAGGCGAAGCTGCCGGAGTTCCGCAAGGCCTCCGCGGTCTTCGGGGACTTCCTGGGCTGGGCGCTGCTGAGCTGCACCGGCTGGCCGGTGCCCGGGGTCTGGCAGACCCCGGACGTCTCCGCCCCGGGCTCCGCGCCGATCCTGGTCGTCGGCAACACCGGCGACCCCGCCACCCCGTACGAGGGCGCGCGCAACATGGTGGACCGGCTGGGCAAGGGCGTGGGCGTGGAGCTGACCTACAAGGGCCAGGGGCACGGCGCCTACAACAGCGGCGACCCGTGCGTGCAGCAGGCGGTGAACGCCTACCTGCTGGACGGGAAGGTGCCGGGCGCGAACGCCGTGTGCACCCCCGGGACGGCGAACGACGAAGGGGTCGTACCGTCGAGCGGTACGACCCCTCCGGGACAGGCCTAGTAGACCGGCTTCTCGGGCTCGATCTGGTGGACCCAGCCGATCACGCCGCCGCCGACGTGGACGGCGTCCGCGAAGCCCGCGCTCTTGAGGACCGCGAGGACTTCCGCACTGCGGACACCCGTCTTGCAGTGCAAGACGATCCGCTTGTCCTGCGGAAGGTCCTGGAGGGCGGTGCCCATCAGGAACTCGCCCTTGGGGATCAGCTTCGCGCCGGGGATCGAGACGATCTCGTACTCGTTCTTCTCGCGGACGTCGATGATCTCGATCTGCTCGCCCTCGTCGATCCACTCCTTGAGCTGCTTGGGAGTGATCGTCGAGCCGGCGGCGGCCTCCTGGGCCTCCTCCGAGACGACGCCGCAGAAGGCCTCGTAGTCGATGAGCTCGGTGACGGTCGCGTTCGGACCGCAGACCGCGCAGTCGGGGTCCTTGCGGACCTTGACCTGGCGGTACTGCATCTCCAGGGCGTCGTAGATCATCAGGCGGCCGACGAGCGGCTCGCCGACGCCGGTGAGGACCTTGATGGCCTCGGTGACCTGGATGGAGCCGATGGACGCGCAGAGCACGCCGAGGACGCCGCCCTCGGCGCAGCTCGGGACCATGCCCGGCGGCGGGGGCTCCGGGTAGAGGCAGCGGTAGCAGGGGCCGTGCTCGGACCAGAACACGGAGGCCTGGCCGTCGAAGCGGTAGATCGAGCCCCACACGTACGGCTTGTTGAGCAGCACGCAGGCGTCGTTGACCAGGTAGCGCGTGGCGAAGTTGTCCGTGCCGTCGACGATGAGGTCGTACTGGCTGAAGATCTCCATCACGTTCTCGGCCTCGAGCCGCTCTTCGTGAAGGACCACGTTGACGTACGGGTTGATGCCCAGCACGCTGTCGCGGGCGGACTCGGCCTTGGAGCGGCCGATGTCCGACTGGCTGTGGATGATCTGGCGCTGCAGGTTCGACTCGTCGACCTCGTCGAACTCCACGATGCCCAGCGTGCCGACGCCGGCCGCGGCGAGGTACATGAGGGCGGGCGAGCCGAGGCCGCCCGCGCCCACGGCCAGCACCTTGGCGTTCTTCAGGCGCTTCTGGCCGTCCATCCCGACATCCGGGATGATCAGGTGGCGGGAGTACCGACGGACCTCGTCAACGGTGAGCTCAGCAGCTGGCTCGACCAGGGGTGGCAGCGACACGGGGACTCCGTAGATGGGTAAGTCTGAACGGTGGTTCTCTCCGTAACACTGCCACGCCCTTCTTCATTCCGAGACACCCGGTCCGATACGTGAGACGAATTCGTCCCAGTACGCGGGCATCGACTCCCACGGGTCCCGGTCGGGGGTGGCGCGCCGGTCGGTGAACCAGATGGTTCCGGCGCCCTGCCAGCGGGCGATGCGGACCGCCTCCTCCAGATGGGTGCGGGGCACGCCGTGGACGAGGTGGCAGAACCGCTCCGGCGGGTGGTCGGCGGTCCACTCCGCCACCTGCGACCAGCGGTAGTCGGTCCAGGCCCCGGAGAAGGTCACCAGCTGGTCGGCGGCCTCCAGGTAGCCCTCGCACGGGTGCGTGCCGTGCCCGAGCACGATCCGCAGGTCCTCCCCGAGCCCCCGCAGGGCGTCGGTGAGCCGCTGGGTGGCGGCGAGCTCCGGCCGGTCCGAGGGAGCCTCGGCCAGGTAGAAGCCGCCGACGCCGTACCAGTCCCGGAAGCGGTGGGCGTCGGAGACCAGCTCCCCGAAGGACCGGGTGCCGCCGCGCAGGGCGAGGTGGCCCAGGACGGTGCCGCCCGCGCTCCGGAGCTTCGCGGCCGCCTCGGTGCAGTGCGGGTCGGGGCGGCCGCCGGGGCCGTCGGCGACGTTGAGCACGGCCCAGTGCAGCGGGGTGCCGGGGCGGGTCAGTTCGGCCCATTCCACGGGGGCGAGCAACGGGTGCGCGTAGCCGGGGATGCCCAGGCCGAGCCGGCCGGACTCCGTGGCCGCGGTCGCCGTGGCCCCGGGCGGGGTGGTCAGATACGGCACGCCGCCTCCATCCAGATGTCGGCGAGGGATTCCTCGAGGTTGATCCGGGGCCGCCAGCCGAGCCGGTCCCGGGCGGTGCGGACGTCGGCCTGCTGCCAGGCGCCGCAGCCGTCGGGGTACGGGTACGGCTGGGGGGCCGCGGTGGCGAGCTGTTCGGCGGTGGCCTCGGAGCGGGGCGAGCCGATGCCGGGCAGGCCGTGCGGGCGGCCGGGGTGGCCGTGCGGGGCGTTGTGCGGTCCGCCGTGCGGGACGTCCAGCTCGTTGAGGGCGCCGCCGTAGCCGGCGACCCGGGCGAGGACGGCCGCCGCGTCGCGCAGCCGGACCGCGCGGCCGGTGCCGATGTTGACCACGCCCTGGGCGGCGGACAGGGAGGCGGCGTGCACGGCCCGGGCCACGTCCCGCACGTCGACGAAGTCGCGCTGCACGCCGAGCCCGCTGAGCTTGAGCTCCCCGTCCCCGGACTGCATGGCGCGCCGCATGGCCTCGGCGAGCCGGCCGAGCGGGGACCCGGCCGGGGTGCCGGGGCCGACGGGCGAGAAGACCCGCAGGACGACGGCGTCCAGTCCGGAGCCGAGCACCAGCTCGGTGGCGGCGAGCTTGCTGACCCCGTACGGTCCGCCGGGTCTCGGGACGGCGTCCTCGGCCGTGGACGATCCGGGCTGGCTGGGCCCGTACTCGGCGGCGCAGCCGAGCTGGACGAGGCGGGCCCCGCAGCCGCTGCGGCGCAGGGACTCGCAGATGGTGGCGACGGCGACGGTGTTGTGCCGGGTGAGTTCGCGGGCTCCGCCCCGGGTGGCGCCCGCGCAGTTGATGACCACGCCGGGGTGGACGGCGTCCAGGAAGCGGGTGAGGGCGCCGGGACTGCCGGTGGCGAGGTCGAAGCGGACGTCGGCGTCGTCGCCGCGGCCGAGCGCGGTGAGCTGGACGGCGGGGTCGGCGAGCAGCCGGTCCGCGACGTAGCGGCCGAGGTAACCGTTGGCTCCGATCAGCAGCACCCTCATCGCGCGGCCCCTCGGTTGGTTGGCTGGCCGGTCATCCTGTTTCTCCTTGGGTGGGTGGGTCGGTGGTGGGGTACGGCGCTCAGGGACGCGCGTGTGCGGAGGCACGGGAGAGCGCGGTGAGGGCGTGTACGAGGAGTCCCGCGACGGCCGCGTACACCGCGGCCGGGCCGGGGACCAGGGCGAGCGCCAGGGCCGCGGCCACCGGTGCACGGTGGACGCCGTGGCCGAGGAGGAGCCGGACCAGGAACAGCAGCACCGCGAGCGGTACGGCCGTCGCCGGGGCGGCTCCGGCGAGCGCGGCGGCCCCCGTGGCGGCCGCGGTGAACAGCAGGAGCGCTCCGGCCGCCAGGGGCCGGACCCCGGTGGCGAAATCGGCCAGGGCCCGGCTCCCGGCGAGACGGCGCCGGACCCGGGCGGAGTAGAGGACGGCGGTGAGGTGCCCGGGTGCCACGGCCAGCGCGAGGGCCGGGCCGAGGGCGGGGCCGCAGCGGTGGACGGCCGCGCCGGCGGCGGCCGCCGCGAGCAGGTGGGCGGTCCAGGGGAAGCGGCCCCCGGCGGCCCGCCCGGGCCACACCAGCGCGGCGGCGGCGAGCAGCCCCGCGAGGAGCCCCGCCCACGGCAGCCCGGCGGCGGCCGCCGCGCACCCGAGGGCGCCGGGCAGCAGGGCGCACCCGAAGCGGCGCATGCCGGCCGGGGCCCCGGCCGGGACGGGGGCGGGCCGGTCCGCGGGCTCCTCCCCGCGCGGGGTCCGTGCGTACAGCTCCTCGGCGAGCGAGAACACGTCCCGGTGCCGGAAGCGCGCGGCGGTCCGGTCGGTGATCCCGTGCGCCTCCAGCCCGGCGGCGATCTCCAACGGGTCGACGGCCCGCGCGCAGAGCTCCCGGTGCCGGTGCAGCAGCGCCTTGACGGGATCCGCGCCCCGGTGCCCGGGCCGCACCGCGGCCCCCTCCCGGCCGCGGTCCCCGGCGGTGGCCGGGGGGCCGCCCGGCGGCGGGGAACCCGGGAGCGGTGCCGTGCCCGCGAGGTCCGACGTCGTCATACCGCCGCCTCCTCGACCCCGGCGGGCTCGGCCGGTTCGTCCGGCCCGGCGGCGATCCAGGTCGGGGTCGTCCAGTGCCCGGGGAGCCGGGCCTCCGCCGGCAGGCCGAACGGGACCTCGCCCTGCCCGCGCGAGGAAGCCTTGGCCAGGAGCCTCAGGTAGCTCTCGCGGAAGGCCTCCACGTTCTGTTCGACGGTGAACAGCTCGAGCGCCCGGGTCCGGGCCGCCGCACCGAGCCGCTGGGCCCGTTCGGGGTCGCCGAGCAGGGCGAGGCAGGCGTCGGCCAGGGCGCGGGGGTTGCGCGGGGGGACGACGAGCCCGGTGCCGCCGATGACCTCGCAGACGGCCCCGACGTCCGTGGACACGGTGGCCCGGCCGCACAGCATCGCCTCGGCCAGGGTGAGGGGGAAGCCCTCGATCACCGAGGACAGGAGCACGATCCGCCCGGCGGCGTAGGCGTCGGCCGCCGAGGGCGCCTCGGGTCCGCCGACCTCCTCGAAGGCGACCGGGTTCTCCCCGACCGTCCGCGCGTCGGCGGCCTCGTCGGGGAAGAGCTGTGCGGCCAGCGAGCGGCAGTCGGCCAGGTAGGCCGGCGCGGCGGCCGTGGCGAAGATCCGCAGCCGGGTCCGCGGCGCGGCCCGGCGGACCTCCGCGAAGGCGTGCAGCAGGGCGATCAGGTCCTTGGCCGGCTCCACCCGCCCGACCCACACCAGGGTGTCGGGGTCGCCGCAGCCGGGGTCCTCGCCGACGGCGGCGAATCGGTCCGCCTCCATCCCCGGGTACACGGTCCGCACCCGCTCCCGGGGCGCGCCGCAGCGCTCCTGCCAGCGGCGGGCGTGGGCGTTGCCGGGGGTCAGCAGGTCGGCGCGGGTGTAGATCTCCCCGGCCAGCCGGACGTGGAAGGCGGCGAGCAGGGCGCGGACGGCCGGCCTGGCGGCCCCCGCGGGGCCGGAGGGGCCGTCGGAGCCCTGGTCCAGGTAGTGGGCGCGCAGCCGGACCCCGTACTCGGTGACCAGCAGCGGGACCCCGCAGAAGCGTTTGGCCAGCAGTCCGGGGAGGGCCGCCACCCCGCCGGCGGCGGCATGGCAGACGTCGACGGCTGCGAGCCCGCGGTCCCCGTACCAGTCGAGGGACAGCGGCCGCAGCAGGCGCTCCAGTTCGTCGGCGAACTCCAGCAGGTCGGGGACGCGTGCCGCCCTTACGGCCCGGCCCGCGCCGGGGGCCCGGCAGCCGGCCTCCAGGACCCGTACCGCGGTCTCCGAGCGCAGGGCCGCGTACATCCCGCCGTGCGCGCGGGCGAGGTCGGCGAGCCCGTGGAGCCCGGCCGCGAAGGCCTCGGCTGCCTCCGGGCCCGCGGTGGCGGCGCCCCCGCCGCAGATGCCGCGCACCAGCTCCCGGAAGCCGTCGGCGAAGTGCCGCCGCTCGCGGCGCGCGTGGGTGCGGCCGTCGTCGGCGGGGGCCCACAGCGGGGCGGTGCGCACGCGGGTGACGTGCTGCGGGAGCGGTACCCGGCCGCGCTCCTCCTGTTCGGCGCTGCGGCTCAGCGCGTAGAGCTCGAACTCGTGCTGCGGAAGTCCGCGCACGAGCCGGTCGCACCAGTGCCCCGCCTCCGCGGCCGCATACGGATAACCGCCTTCGGTGAGCAGTCCGATCCGCACGAGTGGCACCCCCGTTCTCCCGATTCCTGGCGGTCGCCGCAGGCCCGGTGACCCGCCGCGGGAGAACTCAAGCGGATGCGCCGGTGGCACGACGGACGGTTGTCCGTCGCGCCACCGGAAGGGGTGAAGAGTCGTAACTTTCCCGTACGGTTCGCGTTCGAGCGCGCTAGGAAAGACGTGTTCGGGGCGCTACGCGTACACCTCCTGCCGGACCGAACGGCGCCGGGCGGCGAGCTCCGGGTCCAGTGCGGGCACGGCGTCGAGGAGCCGGCGGGTGTAGGGGTGGGCGGGCCGCCCGTAGACCTCGTCCACCGGGCCCTGCTCGACGACCCGGCCGGCGTGCATGACGGCGACGCGGTCGAGGACCTCCACGGCCCGGGCGCAGGCGGCCCGGCGGCCGGCGGTGGTGTGGACGCGGTACACCTCAGCGATCTGGCCGCCGACGACGAGCCAGATGACGAGGGCGCCCAGCGCCAGGGAGAAGGTGGCGGGCAGCCGCTCCAGGAGGAGTCCGGTGACCTGTCGGTCGTTCTGGTAGGAGAAGCCGAGGCAGGGCGCGTCGCAGTGGAGCACCCGTCCGGCGCCGCCGGAGCAGTCCCGCCCGGCCAGCAGTCCCCGGAGGAAGTGCAGGTACTGGGAGACGGTGGAGTCGTTCAGCCCGAGCTGCTCGCGGACCTGGGCGATCTGCTGCGGGTTGCAGCGTTCCCCGCAGGCCAGGCGGGCGGGGTCGCCGGGGGCGACGTAGAGGCCCGCGGCGAGTCCGGCGGCGACGCCGGCGGACACCTGGACGACGGTGGCGCCGAGGGAGACCAGCAGGGAGATCCGCGCCCCGTGGAGGAGGCGGGTGAACAGGTCGCGGCCGGTGCCGGGTTCGACGCCGAGCCAGTGGTCGGCGGAGATCCCGCCGAAGGAGCCGAGGGGGACGCCGCCGCGGGCCGAGTCCACGAGGTCGTCGTGGTAGGCGTTCGGGTCCTGTCCGGTGAGGTGGGCGATCAGGGGTGCGGCGAGGGCGAGGAGGACGAGGAGGGCCAGGACGGCGGCGGCCGCGAGGGCGGACGGTCGCCCGCGCAGCCACCGCCGGACCCGGCGGCCGGCGCCCGCGGCCGGGGCGGGGGCCCCGTTCGCCGGCGCCGGCCGGGCGGGGAAGGTGCTCACTTGACGGCGACCTGCGAGATGTCGAGGACGCCGGTCCAGTCGCTGATGACGACGTTCTTGACGGCCTTGCCGACGAGGCGCTTGTAGACCGGGTGGAAGAGCGGCACGGCGAGGGCCTGCTCGCCGATCTTCTTGTCGAGGGCGCCCCAGCGCTTGCCGGCGGCGGCGAGGTCGGTGAGCTTGGCGATCTCGTCGATCTCGGTGTTCACGGCCGGGTCGTTCAGCTGGGCGTGGTTGTAGTTGGAGCCGTTGGTGACGATCTGCCGGCCGTCGTAGATCGGGGCGAGGAAGGGTCCGCCGGAGGGCCAGTCGGCGCCCCAGCGGGAGAGGAAGAGGCCGGGGGTGTTCCTGGCGTCCCAGCGGCGCTCGTTGAAGGCGTTGTTCTCCAGGCCTTCGAGCTTGACGGTGATGCCGGCGGCGGCGAGGGCCTGCTGGACGGCGGTGGCGATCTCGGGGCCGGTCTGGCGGTTCTGGGCATTGGAGTGGGTGAGGGTGACGGTCAGGCCGTCGGGGTAGCCCGCCTCCTTCAGCAGTTCCCTGGCCTTCGCCGGGTTGCCGGTCTTCCCCGCCGGGAAGTGCTCGTAGGCCGTGTGACCGAAGGCCTCGCGCTCGGGGAGGAAGGTGGTGGCGGAAGCCGCGCCTGCGGGCGGGGGGAGTGCCCGGGCGCGGCGAAGCCGAAGGAGGGGGAAGGGGAGTCGCGCGCTCGGGCCGGGCCTCCCGGGCCGCAGGGCCCGGGGGGAGCGTCAGCGACAGAAGATGTCGGACACGCTGTGCGCGGCCACACCGAGGAGCGCCAGCTCGATGGCGGCGCTCGCGGCGGAGGTGTGGCGGTGCGACATGCGGAGAACAATTGCCGATCATCGAACGCCCTGTCAACGCACGAACCGGCCACTCCCCCGCCCCGTCCGGTCAATTCCCGGGGAATACCCAGGGGTTGGGAAGGCAGTGAATGTCGTCGATGTCGAGGGATTTCGTCTGCTGCTGCATGATCGGCGCGAGTGAACCCGGTTTCCGGCAGCTCTCGTGCCCGTGTCCGAGCCGGTGGCCGACCTCGTGGTTGATGAGCATCTGCCGGTAGGCGAGCATCTGCTCGGCGCCGTAGGTCGGCGACCCCTGTCCCCAGCGGAACGCGTTGATCATCACGCGTTCGGTGCTGGCGGAGTCGCAGGAGACGTTGTCGATGGTGGTGTCCAGGTCGGACTTCGCGCACCACGTGCCGGTGGTGCCGGGGCTGGCCAGGGTGATGACGAAGTCGGCCTTGCCGTCCGGCACCCGCTCGAAGGTCATCGCACCGTCGTGACCCCAGCTGCGCGGGTCGTTGAGGGTGCGCTGGACGGCCTCCGCGAAGAGCTGCGGGTCCATGCCGAGGCCCTGCTCCACGTCCACGCGGTAGCGCACGACCTTGCCCTTGCCGGGGGCCTTGGCGATGCCGGGGACGGTGTCGAAGGCGCCCGTGCCGGTCAGTTTCGCGTCGATGGGCAGCTGCTGCGCCATCTGCTGCTCGTACGTCAGCGGCGGCGGGGAGGCGGGCGTGGGGCGGCCGTCGGAGCGGGAGGCCGCCTTGTCGCCGAGGGGCCGCTGGGGCGCGTCGTCCCCGGCGGCGCGTGCGCCGGAGGAGGCCGGGTCGCCCTCGCTGGTGACCTGGCCCGCGACGACGACGGCGAGCACGGCGGTGACGGCCAGCGCGGCGATCCCGGTGTAGGTGCGGACCCGGGTGCCGCGGCCGTTCGCGGGCCGGCCGGCCTCGGGGGCCTCGGGCGTGCGGGGGCCGGGTACGCGGCGGTGGGAGCCGGTGGAGGTGAGGGGGTCGGGCGCGGGGGCCCGGGGCCGTTCGGCGATCCGGGGGAAGCCGGCCGCGGGGGTGCCGAAGGCCGGGGTGTCGGTGTCGCGGGCGGGCGGTGCGGCGGGCGCGGCGGCGCGGGTGCCGCGCCGGTCGCCGTACGGGGAGGCGGGGGCCGCTGCCGCGCCCCAGGCGCCGCCCTCCTCGCGCTGTTCGGGGTGGCCGCCGGGGCGGGCCGGGGGCGGGGCGTAGCCCTGGTGCACGACGGCGGGCTCGGCGGACCGGCGGCGTCCGCCCGGCTCCCCGTGCCCGGCGGGCGCCTGCGGCGCGGGCTCGTGCGGTCGCGCCTGCGACTGCGGCTGCGCCTGCTGCTGCGGTCGCGCCTGCGGCGGGTACGGGTCGGGCGCGTAGGGCCCGGTTGCGTACGGTCCGTCCGGCCCGGGCCCGTGCGGCGACGGCGCGGGCGCCGGCTGCGGGCGGGCGGGGGCGGGGGCCTTGCGACTATGTCGTCCCACGTGCTCAGCCCTTGCCGTCTGCGGTATCTCGGTCGGTGTCCCGGGCGGCGGTGTCGCGCTGCAGCTCCCGGAAGGCGGCGGCCACCACCTCGGGGTACTCCATCATCGCCACGTGTCCGGCCTCGGGCAGGCTCAGCAGCCGCGAACCCCGGAAGGCCGCGGCGGCCTTGCGCGCCATACGGTACGAGACCAGCTGGTCCCGGCCACCGTAGACCAGCAGCGTCGGCGCGAGCACGCGCTGCGCCTGGCGCCACAGCCCGTGTTGGCCGCCGAGCGTGTAGGCGTCGACGATTCCGCGCGAGGAACGGCTCATCGCCTCCCAGAAGTACGGGAGGGCCATGCGCCGTTCCATCTCCTCGACGGCGCTGCGGAAGCCCTCCGGTGTCACCCGTGAGGGGTCTCCGTAACAGAGGGCCGTCACCCCCCGGGTGCGCTGTTCGGCCGTCAGGTGCCGGGTGAGGCGCCCGAGCAGGGCGGGCGCGCCGGGCAGGGCCAGCAGGGCGGTGGGCACGGCCGAGCTCTGCACCCGCAGCTCGGGCAGCGCGGGCGAGACCAGCGTCAGCGTGCGCACGAGGTCGGGGCGGACCGCCGCGACGCGGGTGGAGACGGCGCCGCCGAGGGAGTTTCCGAACAGGTGGACCGGGCCGCGTCCCGCGGCGTCGAGGTGACGGATGACGGCGCGGGCCATCGCCGTGATCGAGTAGTCGCGGTCGGCGGGGGGCGCGGACCAGCCGAAGCCGGGCAGGTCGAGCGCCTCGCCGTCGACGGCGTCGGCCAGCTGCTCCATCAGCGCCGACCAGTTCTGGGAGGATCCGCCGAGTCCGTGCACGTACAGCGCGGGCGGCAGGCCCTCCCGCTGCGGTGGCCGGAAACGTGCGTTCATCTCCAGGCCCGGCAGCGCGACGGTGCGCAGCCCCTCTCCCTCGCCCACCCGGACGGCTCCCACCTGGGAGGTCGGCTCGGCGGTGGACCGTACGCCCGGCAGCTCGGTCGAAGACATGGGCCAATGTTACGAGACGATCACGCTCGCCCCCTTGAGATCCCTTGTGTCCGCGGTCACAGGACCGCCTGGCGGCGGACTCCTCATCCTCCTAGGCTCGTAAGTGAACGAGCGAAGGCGAGGGGAGTGGAATGACTGTCGACCCTGCCGAACCGGACACCTTCCGGGACCGGATCGCGGACCCGCCCGACGCCGAGGCTCCGGAGGCGGACGCCGCCGAACAGCTCGCCGACATCCAGCCGCAGGAGGACGACCCGCTCACCGGAGCGGACCGGGGGGAGGCCCCCGAGGCGGACGCCGCCGAGCAGGCCCGGGTGGTACCCCTGGACGAGGAGGACTACCGCTGACAGCATCTGACAGGCGCTGACCAGCGTGTCCGGGGTGTGTCCAGGCCGTCCGCACAGCGAGAAAACTAGGCTTGAACCCACCAGATTCGGTTACCGAAAAGTACGATGGCCGCGCGGCGCAGAGCGCACTGTGTTCTTAGAGAAAGTGGGAGGCGGCGTGACAGCCATCGAGCAGACCGAGGCAGCGCGTCCGCGGGGTACGCGACTGCCGCGCCGTGCCCGGCGCAACCAGCTGCTGGGCGCTGCCCAGGAGGTGTTCGTCGCGCAGGGTTACCACGCTGCGGCCATGGACGACATCGCGGAGCGGGCGGGCGTCAGCAAGCCGGTGCTCTACCAGCACTTCCCCGGCAAGCTCGACCTGTACCTGGCGCTGCTGGACCAGCACTGCGAGAACCTCCTCCAGGCGGTGCGCGGGGCGCTGGAGTCCACCAGCGACAACAAGCTGCGCGTGGCGGCGACGATGGACGCCTACTTCGCCTACGTCGAGGACGAGGGCGGCGCGTTCCGGCTGGTGTTCGAGTCGGACCTGACCAACGAGCCGGCGGTGCGCGAACGCGTGGACCGCGTCTCGCTCCAGTGCGCGGAGGCCATCTCCGACGTGATCGCCGAGGACACCGGACTGTCCAAGGACGAGTCGATGCTCCTGGCCGTGGGCCTCGGCGGGGTCTCGCAGGTCGTGGCCCGGTACTGGCTGTCGAGCGAGAGCCCGGTCGCCCGTGACACGGCGGTGGGCCTGCTGACCTCCCTCGCCTGGCGCGGCATCGCGGGCTTCCCGCTGCACGGCACGGAGGCCGCGGAAGCCTGACCGGCCGCTGTTCGCTGCGAGCGTGTCCGCCGCGAGCCGATCGTGTCCCCTCACCGGGCTAATGTGGACCGGGTACGGCGCGGCTGATCGCGCGAACCGGACCGTCGGAGGGACAAAGCCGTGGAGGTCAAGATCGGCGTGCAGCACGCACCCCGGGAGATCGTGCTGGAGAGCGGCCTGAGCGCCGAGGAGCTGGAGAGCATCGTCGCCGACGCGCTGACCGGCACCGCGCCGCTGCTGAGCCTGACCGACACCAAGGGCCGCAAGGTCCTGGTGCCGTCCGACCGTCTGGCGTACGTGGACCTGGGCGAGCCGGCACAGCGCAAGGTCGGTTTCGGCGCGCTCTGAGGCACCGGAGTACGACTGGAGCGGCCCGGCGGATGGATCCGCCGGGCCGTTTCCGTTTCTTCCGCTTCGGGTAGGACCGCAGTGACCCGCTTTGCCCTGACGTAGGGGAGTCACCAGATGATGCTGATGGAGGCCGTCGGCTCCGGTCTGCTGGGCCTCGCCCTCGCGGGCGTGGCCGTGCGCCTGCTCTCGAAGCGCCTCCCCTCCACCAGAACGGTACTGGTCAGCGGGGTGACAGGCGCCCTTTTCGGGGCCTACCTGACGCACATGTCGCTGGGGCCGGGGCACAACACCCTGTTCGCGACCCTGCTGGGCGGAGTCGGGGTGTCGGCCGTCGTGCTGTCCCTGCTGCTGCGCCCGGCCGCCGGGGGCGGCCGGGGCCCGCGCCGCCCTCCGTTTTCGCTCCCGTCGCGGAGCTGAGGGCGGGCGCGGACGACCGTGACCGGGGAACCCTAGGCGGCGAGGCCGAGAGCGGCCATGCGCTTGGTGTGGGCCTTGGTGATCCGGGTGAACATCTCGCCGACGGCCGCCAGGTCGAAGCCGGCGGCCATCCCGTCGACGCCGCCGACCAGCATGGTGGACAGCGCGTCGCGCTCGGCCACCACGCGCTGGGCCTGCGAGAGGGCCTCGCCCATCAGGCGGCGCGCCCACAGCGCGAGCCGGCCGCCGACGCGCGGGTCGGCCTCGATGGCGGCGCGCACCTTCTCCACGGCGAAGCCGCCGTGGCCCGTGTCGTCGAGGACGCCGACGACCAGGGCGCGGGTGTCGGTGTCGAGGTGGCTGGCGACCTCGCGGTAGAAGTCGCTGGCGATCGAGTCGCCGACGTAGGCCTTGACCAGGCCCTCCAGCCAGTCGGAGGGGGCGGTCTGGCGGTGGAAGTCGTCCACGCCCTTCGCGAAGGGCTCCATCGCGGCGGTGGGCTCGGCGTCGATCGCGGCGAGCCGGTCGCGCAGCCGCTCGAAATGGTGGAACTCGGCGGAGGCCATCTTCGCCAGCTCGGCCTTGTCGGCCAGGGTGGGCGCGAGCTTCGCGTCCTCCGCCAGGCGCTCGAAGGCCGCGAGCTCTCCGTACGCCAGCGCGCCGAGGAGGTCCACGACGGCGGCCCGGTACTGCGGGGAGGCGGAGGCGGTCGCCCAGTCCTGGGCGGCGATGCCCTGCGCCCCGGCCTGGGCGTTGTCGTCGGCGGGAGATGCGTTTTCAACGGTCGACATGCTCCGCACAATAGCCCGCCGAAAGGCGGGACAAGTCACCACTCCACCGTGCTCTCCGTCCGTGTAAACCCGCCTACCTGGTGAATTCACCCGACACACCTGCGCGATTCCGGGGTACAGTGGTAATGCGCCTGCCGAATACTCGGCGGGCCATCCGAATGAGGATGCCCGGTCGGTGGCCCGATCGGCTCCACCCGACCGCCCTCTTAGCGGGGAGTACGCCCATGCGTACCGCCTCCACGAGGGGCCCCCTCAGCGGCACGAGCGCCTGAGCGATGGCAGTGGTCCCGCGCAGCTTCGTACGACCCCCGCCCCACACCGGGCGGGCGCAGTACCGCAAGCCCGGCACGGTAGGACCCCCCTCGCCGCCTCGCGCCGCGTCTCACAGAAGAGGCAGCACCCTGACTACGTTCCGAGAACTCGGGATCTTCCCCGAGACGGCCGAGGCCCTGGAAGCCGTCGGCATCGTGTCCCCCTTCCCGATCCAGGAGATGACCCTCCCCGTCGCCCTCTCCGGCACGGACGTCATCGGCCAGGCGAAGACCGGCACCGGCAAGACGCTCGGTTTCGGCCTCCCCCTGCTGGAGCGGGTCGTCGTCCCCGCGGACGTCGAGGCCGGCCGGGCCACGCCCGCGCAGCTCACCGACTCCCCGCAGGCCCTCGTGGTGGTTCCGACCCGCGAGCTGTGCACCCAGGTCACCAACGACCTGCTGACCGCGGGCAAGGTCCGCAACGTCCGCGTCCTCGCCATATACGGCGGCCGCGCGTACGAGCCCCAGGTCGAGGCGCTCCAGAAGGGCGTCGACGTGATCGTCGGCACCCCGGGCCGCCTGCTGGACCTGGCCGGGCAGAAGAAGCTCGACCTGTCCCGCGTCAAGGCCCTCGTCCTCGACGAGGCCGACGAGATGCTCGACCTGGGCTTCCTGCCCGACGTCGAGAAGATCATGAACCTGCTGCCGGCCAAGCGGCAGACGATGCTGTTCTCGGCGACCATGCCGGGCGCGGTCATCGGTCTGGCGCGCCGCTACATGTCGCAGCCGACGCACATCCGCGCCGTCTCCGAGGACGGCGAGGGCGCGACCGTCGCCAACATCAAGCAGCACGTCTTCCGCGCGCACAACATGGACAAGCCGGAGCTCGTCTCCCGCATCCTCCAGGCCGACGGCCGCGGGCTCGCGATGATCTTCTGCCGCACCAAGCGCACGGCCGCCGACATCGCCGAGCAGTTGGAGCGGCGCGGCTTCGCCTCCGGCGCCGTCCACGGCGACCTGGGCCAGGGCGCCCGCGAGCAGGCGCTGCGCGCGTTCCGCAACGGCAAGGTCGACGTGCTGGTGTGCACCGACGTCGCCGCGCGCGGCATCGACGTCGAGGGCGTGACCCACGTCATCAACTACCAGACGCCGGAGGACGAGAAGACCTTCCTGCACCGCGTGGGCCGCACCGGCCGCGCGGGCGCGAAGGGCACCGCCGTCACCCTGGTCGACTGGGACGACATCCCGCGCTGGCAGCTGATCAACAAGGCGCTGGAGCTGGACTTCCACGACCCGGTCGAGACGTACTCCACGTCGCCGCACCTGTACGAGGAGCTGGGCATCCCGGCCGGCACCAAGGGCATCCTGCCGCGCGCCGAGCGCACGCGGGCCGGCCTGAAGGCCGAGGAGCTGGAGGACCTGGGCGAGACCGGCGGGCGCGGTGGCCGTGGCGGCCGCGGCGCCGCCGCTCCGGCCGAGGAGCGTCCCGCCCGGACCCGTACGCCGCGCCAGCGCCGCCGCACCCGTGGCGGCTCGGAGGTCGGCGCCGAGGCCGAGGCCGCGTCCACCGCGGTGGCCCCGGCCGCGGAGGCCCCCGCCGACGACGAGCCGCGCCGTCCGCGCCGCCGCCGCACCCGGCTGACGGCCGCGGCCGTGGCCGCGGTCAACGAGGCCGAGGCCCCCGTCGCCGAGGCGCCGGCGGTCGAGGCCCCGGCTCCGGCCGTGGTCGCGGTCGAGGAGGCGGCGGTGGTCAAGCCGCGCCGCACCCGGACCCGCAAGACGGCCGCCGCGGCCGTCGAGGCCCCGGCCGCCGAGGCCCCCGTGGCCGTGGCCGAGGCTCCGGCCGAGGCCCCGGTCGTGGCCGAGGAGGCTCCGGCGAAGCCGAAGCGCACCCGGACCCGCAAGGCCGCCGTCGCCGAGGCCCCGGTGGCCGAGGCCCCCGTGGCCGCCGCCCCGGTCGCCGAGGCGTCGGCTCCGGTCCGGCCGCGCCGGGTTCCGACCCGCAAGTCCGTGGCCACCCCGATCCCGGACGTGGTCATCGACGAGGCGCCGGTCGCGCCCCGTCGCCGGACCCGCAAGGTGGCCGCCCCGGCCTCCGAGCCGCAGTTCCAGATCGCCCCGCCGAGCGAGCCGGTCCGCACGACCCGCCGCTTCCGGTAGGCACGGGCGCACGACGGTACGGCCCCGGTCCCCTTTCGAGGGGCCGGGGCCGTCCTCGTTCCCGGGCCTACGGGCCGGTAACCTCGGGCCATGAGCAAGCCGCCGCGCCTCACCCTGCCCCCCGCCGCCCGTGCGTACCGCCTGACCACCTCCCGCGGCGAGTTCGCCGTGCACGAGGCGGGCGAGCCCGAGCACGGCACCGCCCTGCTGGTCCCCGGGTTCACGGGCAGCAAGGAGGACTTCATCGCCCTGCTGGAGCCGCTCGCCGCCGCCGGGTACCGGGTGGTCGCCGTCGACGGGCGCGGGCAGCACGAGAGCCCCGGCCCGCGCGAGGAGTCCGCCTACGAGCTCCACGAGCTGGCCCTCGACCTCCTCGCCCAGGCCGGGGCCCTGGGGGGCGCGGGGCCGCTGCACCTGGTCGGCCACTCCCTGGGCGGGCTGGTCTCGCGCGCCGCGGTCCTGCGCGACGCCTCCCCCTTCACCTCCCTCACCCTGATGAGCAGCGGCCCCGCCGCGATCGCGGAGGAGCAGCAGGCCCGGACGAAGCTGCTGGTCGCGGCGCTGGAGGCGATGCGGGAGGACATGCCGGCCGTCTGGGAGGCCATGCGGGCCCACGACCCCGCCGACGCCGTCCCCGACGCGCCGGAGCTGGCCGCGTTCCTGCGCGGGCGCTGGCTGGCCACCGTCCCGGAGCAGCTGATCACCACCGGCCGGATCCTGGTGTCGGAGCCGGACCGGGTGGAGGAGCTGGCGGCGGTGGCGCTGCCGAAGCTGGTGCTGTCGGGGGTGGTCGACTACGCCTGGCCGGTACCGCTGATGGACGAGATGGCGGTCCGTCTGGGCGCTTCCCGGGTGGTGGTCGAGGGCGCCGAACACTCCCCGAACGCGGAGAACCCGCAGGTCACCGCGGTTTCTCTAGTGGGCTTCTGGCGATCCTCGACCACCCGGTAGTTAGCTAAGGAAAAAATTTCCTTAGCGTAGGGAATGTTTCTGAGGGGCGCCTGGTTGAACCCTGTGCAAGGAGAACACCGACGAAGGGAGAAGCCGTGCGCTTCGAGATTCTGCGCCTGGACGACGTCGACGGAACCGCCGTGGACAGCACCGTCGTGGACGCGGCCTCCGTCAACCGGATCGTGCAGCAGGCGGCCGCGATCGGCCAGCGCATCCTGATCCGACCGGCCGAGAGTGCGTCCTCCTGATGCTTCCCGAAACGCCCCCGTACCGATCCGGTACGGGGGCGTTCGCATGCGCGGGGCGGTGCGGGGTCAGGCGCCGTGGACGACCTGGAGCACGCCGTTGATGATCTGCTGGACGGCGATGGCCGACAGCATCATGCCCGCGAGGCGGGTGACCAGGACGACGCCGCCGTCCTTGATGATCCGGATGATCACCAGCGAGTAGCGCATGGTCAGCCAGAGGACCACGTGCATCGCGGCGATCGCGGTCCAGACGGAGAGCTGCCCGCCGAAACCGTCGGCCTTCTGCACGGCCAGGATGACGGAGACGATCGCACCGGGACCGGCCAGCAGCGGCATGCCCAGCGGGACGAGCGCGACGTTCACGTCCTTGGTCTGCTTGGGCTCGTCGGTCTTGCCGGTGAGCAGGTCGAGCGCGATCAGCAGGAGCAGCAGACCGCCGGCGATCATCAGGGCCGGGACGGAGACGTGCAGGTAGTCCAGGATCTGCTGGCCGCAGATGCCGAAGGTCGCGATCACGCCGAAGGCGACGCAGACGGCCTGCCAGGCCATGCGGCGCTGGACCTTGGCGGGGCGGCCCGAGGTCAGGGCGAGGAAGATCGGCGTGATGCCCGGCGGGTCCATAATCACAAAAAGCGTGAGAAAAAGGGATCCGAAGACGGCGAAGTCGAACACAGTGATGCCTTGCATAGAGGGGTGTTACGAAAAAGGGCGAGGGGGAAGGGCGCACGTGAGCCCGGTGGCCGCGTCACAGCGGCCGGCGGCGCTCAGGCGCGGGCGTCTCCGCCGGCGCCCGGAACGGGGAAGGCCCCGGTCGCACGGCGCGTGATCTCGCCGTAGATCTCGGGGTCGGTGGTGTACTCCCCGAGACGGCAGGTCTTGCGGCTGCCGTGGTAGTCGCTGGAACCGGTCGTCAGCAGACCGAGGTCCCCGGCCAGTCCGCGCAGGCGCGCGCGGGTGTCGGCGTCGTGGTCCATGTGGTCCACCTCGATGCCGTCCAGGCCCGCCGCCGCGAGGGCGCCGATCGCCTCCTCGGGCACGCACACGCCGCGCTTGACGGCGGCGGGGTGCGCGAAGACGGTGACCCCGCCGGCCGCCTTGACCAGGCGGATGGCGTCGAAGGGGTCGAGCTCGTGCTTCTCGGCGTAGGCCCGGCCGCCGTCGGCGAGCCAGTCCGCGGTGAACGCGTCGGAGACCGTGGGGACGACCCCCAGCTCGACCATGGCGGTCGCGATGTGCGGGCGTCCGACGGAGCCGTCCCCCGCGATCCGGGCGACCTGCTCCCAGGTCACGCCGACACCGAGCTCCTGCAGCTTGCCGATCATGGCCTGGGCGCGCGGGGTGCGGTCGTCGCGGACGAGCTCCCGCTCGCGGGCGAGCTCGGGCTCCTGCGGGTCGAAGAGGTAGGCGAGCATGTGCAGCCCCACCCCGTCGAGCCGGCAGGACAGCTCGGCCCCGGTCACCAGCGTGAGGCCCCGCGGCACGGCCGCGATCGCCTCGGCATGTCCCCCGACGGTGTCGTGGTCGGTCAGCGCGACCACGTCCAGCCCCGCCGCGGCGGCATTGCGCACCAGCTCGGCGGGGGTGTCGGTGCCGTCGGAAGCCGTGGAGTGGGCGTGCAGGTCGATGCGCACAGCCGGGCTCCAGGGTTCGGGCGGACGAGGGGGACACTCCAGGGTACCCGTGCCCCGAGCCGCCGGAGGCCCCGGGCGGCGGGGCGGGGACGAAGGCTCGCGGCGCGGGCCCCCCGCCCCCGCCGGGGCGTCCGTCCCTCAGGGCCCCAGGATCCTGGGGCTCAGGGCTCCGCACGGGACCAGTTCGACTTCGGCGCCCGCGTCGCGGAGGTCGGCCAGGACGAGTTCGTCGTACATCAGGAGGCCCGACTGCTCCGGCCAGACGATGGCCCACAGCCACAGTCCGCGGGCCTCGCCCGCGAACACGGCCCGGTCCTCCGGGGCCCCCTTCACGTGCCACAGCGGGGTCGGACGGCCGTCGGTGACGACCTTGGCGTGGGGCGGGCCCGAGACGTCGAGGCCCGGGCCGGGGTCGGGGCCGTCGATGCCCGCGAAGCGGGCGCCGAGGCCCACGCCCAGTTCCTCCGCGACCAGCAGCATCTCGCCCAGGCCGCCCAGCGGGCCGGGGCCGGTGCAGGCCACGACCGTGGCCCGGCCGCCGGTCCGGTCGTCACCGGCGGACGCCACCCCGGTGAACAGCCATCCCACCGGCAGCGGCCACGGCATCCACACCGGCACCTTGGACCGGTTCGCCACCACGCCGAGGCCCTCCACGCTGGGTGGGAGGACCGGCTGCAGCGGATGGACGGGGCCGTGCACGGCGCACTGCCAGGAGTCGGAGAAAAGACCGGGCGCGCGGACCCGGCCACCACACTTCGGGCAACTCGGTTCGCCCCTCATAGGAAGCACGCTCCTCCCCGCCCGGCGCCCCGTCAAGACACGATCACCCGTCCGGATGGCGTCCGTACCCGCGGGCCCCGTGCTCAGTCCAGTGCGACGGCCGTACGCAGAGGGTCCCGCAGATCCGTGCCGCGCGCGAGCCAGCGCTCCTGGAGGGCGGCCGCGCCGTGCACCCGCTTCCAGGCGGCCTCGTTCGCCGTCATCGGCAGCAGGGGGAGGAAGCGGACGGGCTCCATCGGCTCGTCCAGTTCGAGGTCCTCGACGAGTCCGCCCGGCTCGGCGACCAGGACCGAGGTGAACGGCGCTCCCTCCCACAGCGGTTCGCCCACGTCCAGGGAGGCGCCGGGGGCCACGACGAGCCCCTCGACCACCGGTGAGGCGGCCAGCACCGCGAGCGGCCGCAGCACCTTGTCGGTGGGTGCGAGCCCCGCCCGTACGGTCAGCACGAGCTCGGCGCGCGGGCCGCGCACCGGGTCGGCGACCACGGCGGTCGGATCGGTCATGGGATGCGCGGACATGCCGAGGGTCGCGTAGCGGACGAGGTCGCCCTCGGCGAAGCGGAGGACCTCGATGCGGTCGGTGCCCAGGAAGGTGACGGCGGCGCGGGCGTCGGGCTCGCCGAACGCGCTGCGGAGCCGGGCTTCGACGAGGGCCGGAATTTCTGCCATGGAGCGAGCATAGAACTCCTATCCGCCGGGTAAAGACAGGCGTTTGACCATCCGTCGGCTGATAGTGTTGACAGCTGGTCGGGGCCGCTGCGCAGAAGCGTTGTTTCCAGGCTCCGGCGACAGGACGTCCCCCACGGGGGACCGGCCGGAGGAGGTGGGGCTGCGATGGACCGAAGTCGATCGTGCAGTACCAATCGCTCTTCGGCGACTTTCCAGGGTGGCTCCAGCCCCCTTTGATCTTCTGATCAGCAGAAGAGCGACGGCAGAACTTTGTCCTCCCGTCCTGTTTCCCTCCGTCCGCACGGGCCTGTCCGCCCACTGCCGGAGGGCCTCCCACCCGTGCGGTCCGCAGCCGCGCGCGAGAAGGAGCCTGCCATGTCGATGCTGCCCTACCTCCGTGCCGCCGTCCGTCCGGCACTGCGCAAGTCCACCCCCGTCCAGCCCGGCTACGACACCACCCGCGACCCCTCCGCGAGCAGCGCGGTGGTCGACTGCGCCGTCTACCGCGACGGCCGGCGGGCGCAGGGCGACTGCCTGACGCCCCGTGAGGCGCTGCGCCGGGTCCGGGAGGACGGCGGGTTCGCCTGGATCGGGCTGCACGAGCCCACCGAGGCCGAGTTCGCCGGCATCGCCGCCACGTTCGGCCTGCACCCCCTCGCCGTGGAGGACGCGGTGCACGCGCACCAGCGGCCGAAGCTGGAGCGCTACGACGAGACCCTCTTCACCGTCTTCAAGACGATCCACTACGTGGAGCACGCCGAACTCACCGCCACCAGCGAGGTCGTGGAGACCGGCGAGGTGATGTGCTTCACCGGTCCCGACTTCGTCATCACGGTCCGGCACGGCGGCCAGGGCTCCCTGCGGACGCTGCGCCACCGCCTCCAGGACGACCCGGAGCTCCTCGTGCGGGGCCCCTCGGCGGTGCTGCACTCGATCGCCGACCACGTGGTGGACGGCTACATCGCGGTGGCCGCGGCCGTGCAGGACGACATCGACGAGGTGGAGAGCGCGGTCTTCGCCGCGCCCGCCAAGGGCGTCGCCCGGGGCGGCGACGCGGGCCGCATCTACCAGCTGAAGCGGGAGGTGCTGGAGTTCAAGCGGGCGGTCTCGCCGCTGCTGCGGCCGATGGAGCTGCTGAGCGAGCGGCCCATGCGGCTGGTGGACCCGGACATCCAGAAGTACTTCCGCGACGTCGCGGACCACCTCGCCCGGGTGCACGAGCAGGTGATCGGCTTCGACGAGCTGCTGAACTCCATCCTCCAGGCGAACCTGGCCCAGGCCTCCGTCGCCCAGAACGAGGACATGCGCAAGATCACCTCCTGGGCGGCGATCGTCGCCGTCCCCACGATGATCTGCGGCGTGTACGGGATGAACTTCGACCACATGCCGGAGCTGCACTGGCGCTACGGGTATCCGATGGTGATGGCCGCGATCGTGGGCAGCTGTTTCGCCATCCACCGGACGCTGCGGCGCAACGGCTGGCTGTAGCGGGCGGGAGCGCAGCGCCTACGCTGTGCGCATGACTCTCAGCGCACTCGACCTGGCCCTCGTCGAGGAGGCCTCCAAGAAGTCCGGCCTGATCTGGGTCCGCGGGGCGGGCGCCGACCGGGCCCTGTGGCACGCCTGGGTGGACGGCGCCGCGCACGTGCTCGGCGACGGTCCCGGCGAGCAGCCGTTCCCCGGGCTCGCCGACGGCGCGGCCGCCGAGGTGACCGTACGCAGCAAGGACAAGGGCGGCCGGCTCGTGGCCTGGACCGCGGCGGTACGGGAGCTCGCGCCGCGCACCGGGCCGTGGGAGGCCGCCGTGGCCGAGCTCAAGGGCAAGCGGCTGAACGCACCCGACTCGGAGGAGATGACGGAGCGCTGGGCCCGCGAGTGCCGGCTGCTGCGCCTGGAGCCGGTGTCGGTGGCCGACCGGCTGCCCGAGGGCTCGCTGGCCGCGGCGCCGCTGGGCTCCCCGGCGACGACCCGCAGGCCGATCCCGGCGGGGCTGCCGAAGCTGCTGCTGAAGCGGAAGAGGAAGTAGCGGCCGGGGCCGCTCAGCCACCGGTCGGGTTGGAGCCCTGGCCGGAGGAGCCGGCACCCGTGCCGCCCGTACCACCGGTCCCGCCGGTGCTTCCCGAACCGCCCGTGCTGCCCGTGCCGCCCGTGGTGGCGCCCTTCGACGGGGCCGGGGAGGCCGTTCCGGTGCCCGCGCCCGTCCCCGTGCCCGCGCCGTCCTTGGTGGTCGGCAGCTGGGAGCCGTAGTCCACGGTCTGGTCCTGCGCCGGGGCCTCCAGAGGGAAGGTTTTGCCCCACTCGGACAGCTCCACGCGGCCGGCGCCGCCCGCCCGCTCCATCATCAGCGGGTACGGGGTCCCCTCCAGGGACACCGTCAGCTTGCCGCCCTTGCCCGCGTCGGCCGAGACCGGCACCGCCTTGGTGTGGCCGACGCTGGTGTAGCCGCCCTTGGTGAGCTTGCCCTGGAGGCCGAGGAGCCCGTCGAGCAGCACGTGCATGTCGGTGAACCCGCGGAACTGCTTGTAGGTGGGGTCGCTCTCGGGGACCTTCACGTACTTGTCGCCGAGCTTGCCGGCCGAGTCCGACTTCCCCCAGAAGGCCGCGCTCGCCTTCAGGTACAGCTGTTCGCCGACCCGCAGCACCTGGAAGGTGTCCGTCTGCGACTTCACCTGGCCGGAGCCGCCGTCCGCCTTGAGCCGCAGGTCGAGGGTGAAGGTCTTGCCGCCGCTGACCAGCGTGCCGGAGAGGCGGACCGATTGGGCGGCGGTGGCCGCGGCCTTCGCCTGGCTCTCGATCTTCTCGGGGGCCTGCTTGCCGACCCCGTTCGTCCCCTTGTCGGGGTCCGTCTTCTCCGCGCAGCCCGTCCCGGTGACGGCGATGCCCGCGCACAGGGCACCGATGAGGGCGGCCCGGCGCAGCCGTACGGCGGAGGGGTAGGCGGTCACGTCGGTTGCCTCTCGTCGTTGGTCGGCCGGGACACCTCCCGTGATGGCCGGGGGAGCAGCAGGCAGCGTACCCGCCTGCGGAACCGGGCCCGCCGGACCCCCGGCCGGACTGCCCCACCAGGACGCTTTCCCCCGGCAGGGGCTAGCCTGAGGCACGGCATGACTGGTGATCGACGCTCTAGGAGGCGCTCGGATGGGTGCAGGCGCCCCGCGGATCTTCGTCTCGCATCTGTCGGGTGTGCCCGTCTTCGACCCCAACGGCGACCAGGTCGGCCGGGTCCGCGACCTCGTCGCGATGCTGCGCGTCGGCGGGCGCCCGCCCCGGCTGCTGGGCCTGGTGGTCGAGGTGGTCAGCCGGCGCCGGATCTTCCTGCCGATGACCCGGGTGACGGGCGTGGAGTCCGGTCAGGTCATCACCACCGGCGTCGTCAACATGCGGCGCTTCGAGCAGCGGCCGACCGAGCGGCTGATCATCGGCGAGCTGCTGGACCGCCGGGTCACGCTGGTGGCCAGCGGCGAGGAGGTCACCGTCCTGGACGTGGCCATCCAGCAGCTGCCGGCCCGCCGCGACTGGGAGATCGACCGGATCTTCGTCCGCAAGGGCAAGGGCGGCGCGCTGCGCCGCCGCGGCGAGACGCTGACCGTGGAGTGGTCGGCGGTGACCGGCTTCTCCCTGGAGGAGGAGGGCCAGGGCGCCGAGAACCTGGTCGCCACCTTCGAGCAGATGCGCCCGGCCGACGTGGCGAACGTGCTGCACCACCTGACGCCGAAGCGGCGCGCCGAGGTGGCCAACGCCCTCGACGACGACCGGCTCGCGGACGTCCTGGAGGAGCTGCCCGAGGACGAGCAGGTGGAGATCCTCGGCAAGCTCAAGGAGGAGCGCGCCGCCGACGTCCTGGAGGCGATGGACCCGGACGACGCGGCCGACCTGCTCTCGGAGCTGCCCGAGGACGACAAGGAGCGGCTGCTGACGCTGATGCAGCCGGACGACGCGGCCGACGTGCGCCGCCTGCTGTCGTACGAGGAGAACACCGCGGGCGGTCTGATGACGACGGAGCCGATCGTGCTGCGGCCCGACGCGACCGTCGCCGACGCGCTGGCCCGCGTACGCCAGTCGGACCTGTCGCCGGCGCTGGCGGCGCAGGTGTACGTGTGCCGGCCGCCTGACGAGACGCCGACGGGCAAGTACCTGGGCACGGTGCACTTCCAGCGGCTGCTGCGGGACCCTCCGTTCACCCTGGTGAGCTCGATCGTGGACACGGACCTGCCGCCGCTGCCCCCGGACGCCTCGCTGCCCGTCGTGACGAGCTACCTGGCCGCGTACAACATGGTCGCGGCGCCCGTCGTCGACGAGAGCGGCTCGCTGCTGGGCGCGGTGACGGTCGACGACGTCCTGGACCACCTGCTGCCCGACGACTGGCGGGAGACGGACTTCCACTCCGAGGAGGCCGTCAGTGGCCACTGAACGCGGACGCGGCGAGGCGGCGCGCGAGCGTCGGCGGGAGCGGCGCGAGCAGGCCCGCGAGGGGCTGTCGGAGCGGCTGGAGGAGGCGGCGCGGCAGCGCGGCGAGCGGGCGGCGGAACGTTCCTCCGAGCGGGCGCGCGGCGGCGCGCCCTCGGGGGCCAGCGCGCTGACGCGGTCCCGGGTGCGGCTGGACCAGCCGCGCCAGGACCGGCGCAAGCTGCTGCCCGAGTACGACCCGGAGGCCTTCGGGCGGCTGTCGGAGCGGGTCGCGCGGTTCCTCGGCACGGGCCGGTTCATCGTCTGGATGACCCTGGTCATCGTGCTGTGGGTGCTGTGGAACGTCTTCGCGCCGGACCACCTGCGCTTCGACCAGTACCCCTTCATCTTCCTGACGCTGATGCTGTCCCTGCAGGCCTCGTACGCGGCCCCGCTGATCCTGCTCGCGCAGAACCGTCAGGACGACCGGGACCGGGTCACGCACGAGCAGGACCGCAAGCAGAACGAGCGGTCGATCGCGGACACCGAGTACCTGACGCGGGAGATCGCGGCACTGCGGATGGGCCTGGGCGAGGTCGCCACGCGCGACTGGATCCGCTCGGAGTTCCAGGACCTGATCAAGGAGATGGACGAGCGGCGGCTGTTCCCCGGCGAAAGTGACGAAGGCGACCGCTGATCGGCTTACCGGAGCCCTGCTACCGAGCCGTACCATCGGGGGCATGGCTACCGAGACACCCTCCGCCGCCGTGCCGGAGCAGGACGCGATCCTGGACGCGCTGGCGACGGTCAACGACCCCGAGATCCACCGGCCGATCACCGAACTCGGCATGGTCAAATCGGTGGAGATCGGCGACGGCGGCGCGGTCGCCGTGACGGTCTACCTGACGGTGTCGGGCTGCCCCATGCGCGAGACCATCACCAAGAACGTCACCGACGCGGTCGCGAAGGTCGCCGGCGTCACCTCCGTGTCCGTCTCCCTGGACGTGATGAGCGACGCGCAGCGCAAGGAGCTCGCGGCCACCCTGCGCGGCGGCACCGCCGAGCGCGAGGTGCCCTTCGCCAAGCCGGGCTCGCTGACCCGCGTGTACGCGGTCGCCTCCGGCAAGGGCGGTGTCGGCAAGTCGTCCGTCACGGTCAACCTGGCGGCGGCGATGGCCGCCGACGGCCTGAAGGTCGGCGTGGTCGACGCGGACATCTACGGCCACAGCGTGCCGCGGATGCTGGGTGTGGAGGGCAAGCCCACCCAGGTCGAGAACATGATCATGCCGCCTTCGGCGAACGGCGTGAAGGTCATCTCCATCGGCATGTTCACCCCGGGCAACGCCCCGGTGGTGTGGCGCGGTCCGATGCTGCACCGGGCGCTCCAGCAGTTCCTCGCCGACGTGTTCTGGGGCGACCTGGACGTGCTGCTGCTGGACCTCCCGCCGGGCACGGGCGACATCGCCATCTCGGTGGCCCAGCTGGTCCCGAACGCCGAGATCCTGGTCGTCACCACCCCGCAGCAGGCCGCGGCCGAGGTCGCGGAGCGGGCCGGCTCGATCGCCGTGCAGACGCACCAGAAGATCGTGGGCGTCGTCGAGAACATGTCGGGCCTGCCGTGCCCGCACTGCGACGAGATGGTGGACGTCTTCGGCACCGGCGGCGGCCAGCTGGTCGCGGACGGCCTGACGAAGACCACGGGCGCCACGGTGCCGGTGCTGGGCCAGATCCCGATCGACGTGCGCCTGCGCGAGGGCGGCGACAACGGCGAGCCGGTCGTCCTGGCGGACCCGGACTCCCCGGCGGGCGCGGCCCTGCGCACGATCGCCGGCAAGCTGGGCGGGCGCGCCCGCGGCCTGTCGGGCATGTCCCTGGGCATCACGCCGCGCAACAAGTTCTGACGCACCCCGGCGCGCACCCGCAGGGTGCGCGCCGCACGAAGGGGCATCGCCGCCGGGCGGTGCCCCTTTCCCGTGCCCCGCCTACTCGTACAGCGCGAGGTCCGCGATGGCCGAGAAGCCCAGTCCGTACGCGCTCATCCCCCGCCCGTACGCGCCCAGGTGCACCCCGCTCCCGGTGGAACCGGCGAGCACCCACCCGAACTCCGACTCGCGGTAGTGGAACGTCGTCGGCTCCCCGTCGACGGGCAGCGACAGCGTCGACCAGTCCGGCCCCTCCAGGTCGTCGGCGAGCTCCCACGCCGCCTCCGTCTGCTGGTCCAGCCAGTCGTCGCGCAGGGTGTGGTCCATCTGGGGCGGCCAGCTGTAGGCCAGCAGGCCCGAGCCGGCCAGCCAGGCGGCCGAGGAGACCGAGGTGGCCTCCAGCACGCCGGTGCCGTCGCCGCTGCGGCGCAGGGGGTTGCTGGCGACGGTGACCACCACCGCGAACCGCTCCTTCTCGCCGGTGGCGATCTCCCCCCGGACCGAGGGCTCGTCGCCGTGGCCGGTGGAGCCGTGCTCCACGGTGCCGTCGGCGCCGGTGCCGACCTGCATGAGCCAGCGGGGGCCGGTGAAGGCCCCGTCCAGCCCGTACCAGGGGAACTCGGCCCTCAGGTACCCCTCGGCCGCCCTGCGGGCCGCCGGGACGGGCGCGGTGGCGTCGGCGGGCGGCGCCGCCTGCTCGCCCGGCTCGGGCTGCGGGGCCGTGGCGCCGGGGGCTTCGGCGGGCTGTACGCCCACCCGGCTGCTGCTCGTGCTCGTCGTCTCCATGGGCGGCCTCTCGTTCCGTGGGATCCGGAACGGCCCTCCCCCTCGCTTCGCTGGGGGGACCCCCACCCTCGGGCGTCCTGGCTCCGGACAGATGGAGGATAGCCAGCCGGCCCGGGATCGACGGGCAGGCTGCGGCTCAGGTGGCGTCGGCGTCGAAGGGCGTGCGCGGTTCCCGGGCCGGTGCGGCGGGCTTCTTCAGCAGATCGGGACCGGTACCGGCGGCGGGCGTGGCGGACGCCGGGGAGGCGGCGGGCGCCGGGCCCGTCTCGCGGCTGTTGACCGCGTCGGTGACCTCGTTCAGCTCCTTGCGGAGGTCGAAGCTGCTGCGCAGCTCCTGGAGGTCCTCGTTCTCGGTCAGCTGCTTGCGGATGAAGGTCTTCGGGTTCAGGTCCTCGAACTCGAAGTCCTTGAACTCGGGTCCCAGTTCGGAGCGGATGTCCTGCTTGGCGCTGTCCGAGAACGCGCGGATCTTGCGGATGAAGCCCGAGACGTCCTGGATCACCTTCGGGAGCTTGTCCGGCCCGAAGATGAGGATGGCGAGCACCACGATGGTGACCAGCTCGAGTGCGCCTATGTCGTTGAACACCTTGCCGCTCCTCGGCTCTCTCCACGTCCGGCCCGGTCAACGGTACCCGGCGTTCCCGGCCCGCCCCTACGCCGGTGCGGGCCCTTCGCCGGATTCACCCGGCCGTCGGGCGGTCCTTCCCCGCCGGCCGCGCGGACTCAGGAGCCGCTCGCCGAGCCGAGGACGACGTCGAGCGCGGTGTCGCGGCCGTCGCGGAGCACGGTCAGGGAGAGGTGGTCGCCGGGCCGGTGGGCCCGGATCTTGATGATCAGTTCGTCACCTCCGTGGACGCGGACCCCGTCCACCTTGGTGATCACGTCGCCGGGGCGGATCCCGGCGCGGGCCCCGGGGCCGCCGGCGACCACGGCGGGCTTGCCGTCCTCGCCCTTGGCGTCGACCCGGGCTCCGTCGCCCTTGTACTGCATGTCCAAGGTGACCCCGATGACGGGGTGGGTGGCGTGGCCGGTGCGGATGAGCTCCTCCGCGACGCGCTTGCCCTGGTTGACGGGGATGGCGAAGCCGAGGCCGATGCTGCCGCTCTGGCGGGTGCGGTCGGCGTCGTCGTCGCCCTTGTCGGCGCCCCGGATGGCGCTGTTGATGCCGATGACGTGGGCGCGGGAGTCGAGGAGCGGGCCGCCGGAGTTGCCGGGGTTGATGGGGGCGTCGGTCTGGAGGGCGTCGACGTAGCTGATGTCGCTGCCGTCGCCCTTGTCGCCGCCCGCCGTGATGGGGCGGCCGGTGGCGCTGATGATGCCGGCGGTGACGGTGTTGGAGAGGTTGAAGGGGGCGCCGATGGCCACGACGGGGTCGCCGACGCGGACGTTCTCGGAGTTCCCGAGGGCCAGCGGGCGCAGGCCCCGGACGCCGGTGACCTTCACGACGGCGAGGTCGTAGCCGCTGTCGCGGCCGACCAGCTCGGCGGTGACGCTGTCGCCGGAGCCGAAGGTGACCGTTATGTCCTTGGCGTCGGCCACGACGTGGTTGTTGGTCAGGATGTGGCCCTGCTCGTCCAGGACGAAGCCGGTTCCCGTGCCGCCGCCGGCGCCCCCGCTGACGTGCAGGGTGACGACGCCGGGCAGGGCGGTGGCGGCGATGCCGGCCACGCTGTCCGGGGCCCGGCCCTTGTGGTCGGCGGCGGCCTGCGGGAGCTCCAGGCGGGTGCCGGTGCGGCGCTCGGCGAGGATGCCCAGCCAGCCGCCGACGCCGCCCGCGAGGAGGGCGATCACCACGGCGAAGGCCGCCAGCCGCCACACCGACGGCGCGGGCCGCCGCGGCGCGCCCCCGGCGTCCGCGAGCTGGAGCGGACGCTCGGCCCAGGGGTCGTAGCGCGGCTCGGGGGCGGGTCCTGCGTGCGACGCCTCCGGCGCCGGCTCCCCGCCGGCGGCCGGGTCGGCTCCGGGCACCGGCTCCGCCGGGCCGTCCGAGTGCTCCCCCTGCGGTACGGCCGGAGCCGCACCGCCCGGGGCCGGAGCATCGGGAGCGTCCGCGGGGGCCTCCGGGCCGGGCTCCGGGTGCGGCCGTACCGGGTCGGCGGGCCGGCTCCACCAGGACGGGGCCGGGTCGCTCTTGGGACTGTCGGACATGTGCGCTCCCCCGGCTGGCCTGGCGCGCCGCGGGGCGGCGCGTGTGCCGCAGATTCAACCAGGTGCCGCACGTCCGCGCTGGCCCGGGGCGGACCCGGCGGCCCGGCCGCGGGCCGGGGCCGTCAGCGGGCGAGGGAGGCCGGCTGGGCCGATATCGGGGGCGACGGGGAGGCCGTCGGCAGCGGGGCGGACGGGCTCGGGGTGCGCATCCCGTCGCGCAGGGGCAGGCGGTCGCGGACGGCGGCGTCGGTCAGCGGCACCGAGGGCCCGGGGCGGGAGGCGGGCGCCTCACCGCGGGCGTTCGGCTCGATCGCGTCCAGCGGGAGCGCACCGCCCAGCGCGATCGCGGCCAGCGACACGGCCCCGGCCGCCACGAAGGCGAACCGGCGTCTGGGCCGCCCGACCTCATGGATGCGGAACCCCTCACGCGGGGCGGAGGGCGCGGCGAACCCGAACGTGGCGAAGGGGTCGGCGCCGGGCGCGGCGGGGGTGCGCGCCGCTCCGTCGCCGCCCGGGCCGCCCGGCGGCCCGGCGGGGCCTTCGGGACCGGCGCCCGGCAGCCCCTGCAGCCGGGCCAGGAGGCCGGCGGACAGCGGCGGCGGAGCGCTCTCCACGAACAGGGTCTTGAGCCGGCGCTGGGCGTCGGCCTCGGCCTTGCACTTGGCGCAGGTCGCCAGGTGCGCCAGTACCCGCTCGCGGGCGTCGTGCTTCAGCTCCCCGTCCACCAGGGCGGCGAGGCGATCGCCCAGGTGCTGCTCGGCGGGAGACGGACCGGCTCCGCTCACTCGGTTCCGCCCTCTCCCCCGGCGCCCGGGACACCCACCGCCACACCCGCCAGGGCGCGCTGCTCCGCGCGGGCCTCGGGCGAGCGGTGCTTGAGCGCCTTGCGCAGGTGCGAACGGCCGCGGTGGATGCGGCTGCGGACGGTGCCGAGCTTCACGCCGAGGGTCGCGGCGATCTCCTCGTAGGACAGGCCCTCGATGTCGCAGAGGACCACGGCGGCGCGGAACTCGGGCGCGAGGGTGTCCAGCGCCTGCTGCACGTCGGCGTCGAAGTGGGTGTCGTGGAGCACCTGCTGGGGGGAGGGCTCACGGCTCGGCAGCCGCTCGGCGGCGTCGTCGGCGAGCGCGTCGAAGCGGATGCGCTGCTTGCGGCGGACCATGTCCAGGAACAGGTTCGTGGTGATGCGGTGCAGCCAGCCCTCGAAGGTGCCGGGCGTGTACGTGGACAGCGAGCGGAAGACGCGGACGAAGACCTCCTGGGTGAGGTCCTCGGCGTCGTGCTGGTTGCCCGTCAGGCGGTAGGCGAGGCGGTAGACCCGCGCGCTGTGCGTGCTGACGATCTCCTCCCATGAGGGAGGGGTCCACGCCTGGGAGCCCGCATCGGCGGCGAAGGTCGCGGTGGTCGCGGTGTGGGCGGAGTGGAAACGGTCAGCGGTGTAGGTCACGGATTTCGGCTCACCCGCCGACCAGAAGAGGCGTCTGAGTACGCCCCCACGATCCACAGGCGCAGCCGCACCTCCCCTGTCGGCTCTGGTGGTGTCCAGTGGAGCCCCTACCATAGCCACCCCTCCCGTCAGCTCCGGATAAGCATTTTTGCAGTAACTTTGCCCGGGACTCGGGTTCCGCGCCGCCGATCTGCCCGCCGGCGTCCCCTCTATCCCGCCTCTCACCCTCCCAACGCCCGGTCCCATCTGCGGGTTCCCGACGTCAGCGGATACAGTCACCGTTGCGCCAACTATGGGGACAGGAGAGGGTCATTACCGGCAACCGGCAGACGAGCTGGGCGTTCGCCGACGCGTTTGTCGCCGAGGACGACGCTCTGCGATGGGCCCGCGACCGGTCCAGGGAAGCGGGCCTGCGCTCCGTCTCCCCCGGCACCGGGGCCGCGCTGCGTCTGCTCGCCGCCACCGCGGACGCCAAGGCCGTCGCCGAGATCGGCACGGGGACCGGGGTCTCCGGCATCCACCTGCTGCACGGGATGCGCCCCGACGGCGTACTGACGACGGTGGACCCGGAGCCGGACCGGCAGGCCTTCGCCCGGCAGGCGTTCCGCGCGGCGGGCTTCGCGGGGAACCGGGCGCGCTTCATTCCCGGGCGGGCCCTGGACGTCCTGCCGCGGCTCGCCGACGGCGGCTACGACCTCGTGTTCTGCGACGGGGACCCGACCGAGTCCCTCGACTACCTCGCGGAATCGTTGCGCCTGCTGCGACCCGGGGGGTTGGTGTGCTTCGAGGGGGTCTTCGCCGACGGGCGCACCGTCGACTCCGCCGCGCAGCCGGTGGAGGTGCTGCGGGTGCGGGAGCTGCTGCGCAGCGTGCGGGAGAGCCCGGCGCTGGAGTCCGCGCTCCTGCCCGTGGGCGACGGGCTGCTCTGCGCCGTCCGGCGGTAGGGCCGCGGCGACGGGCTGCTCCGCCCCGTCCGGCGGTAGTGCCGACCGGACCGCGGCAGCCCCGGCCCGGACGACGGCAGGCCCAGCCCGGGGGGCGGCGGCACGCCCGGGCAACGGCAGGCCCGGCCCGGACGACGGCAGGCCCAGCCCGGGGGGTGCGGCGGCACGCCCGGACCGCGGCAGCCCCGGCCCGGGCGGCGGGCGCCGCCGGGGAAACAACACCGCCCCCGCCGCGGGTGCGGCGGGAGCGGTGCAGGGATCAGTGGCCGAGGCTCAGCCGACGACCTTCTTCAGGGCGTCACCCAGGGCGTCCGCCTCGTCCGGCGTCAGCTCGACGACAAGCCGACCGCCGCCTTCGAGCGGTACGCGCATGACGATGCCTCGCCCCTCCTTGGTGACCTCGAGCGGGCCGTCGCCCGTCCGCGGCTTCATGGCCGCCATGCTCGTTCCCCTTCCTGAAACCAGCTCATCGTCAGCCGACGGCCCCGTTCAGGCGCCTAATACCCGGCATCGAACACATTGCTTCCCAGCCATTATCCCGCATGTCAGGACCCGATGACCAACATCGGCGGGGAACGCTTGCGCAACGCGCTCTCTCAAAACCACTCATTTCGGGGATCCGCCTGCGATACTTCGCCGTCGCTCCCCGGGCAGGGCCTCCGCCGCGTTTGACGCACATCACATGCCCGGCTGCGGTCGCGTCCGCCATGCTGGCCCTTGGACCGGCCGGTACCGGCCGGTAGCCACACCCGCGACGAAGGGGGACCCCCGCCATGGGCGACAGCGTGCTCTACGAAGTGACCGACGGACTCGCGAAGGTCACGATCAACCGGCCCGACGCGATGAACGCCATGAACACGGAGGCCAAGGTCGCCCTGCGCGACGCGGTGCGGGCGGCGGCCGGGGACCCGGCCGTGCGGGCGGTCCTGCTGACCGCCTCCGGCACCCGGGCCTTCTGCGTGGGCCAGGACCTCAAGGAGCACATCGGGAACCTGGCGGCCGACCGCGAGACCGGCTCGAAGCTCACCATGAACACCGTCTCCGAGCACTACAACCCGATCGTGCGGGCCCTCACGGAGATGCCCAAGCCCGTGGTGGCCGGGGTCAACGGCGTCGCGGCCGGGGCGGGCTTCGGCTTCGCGCTGGCGGCGGACTTCCGCGTGGTCTCCGAGACCGCCTCGTTCAACACCTCGTTCGCCGGGGTGGCGCTGACCGCGGACTCCGGCGTCTCCTGGACGCTCCCGCGCCTGATCGGCGCCTCGCGCGCCTCCGACCTGCTGCTGTTCCCCCGCTCCATCACGGCGCAGGAGGCCCGTGAGCTGGGCATCGTGAACCGCCTGGTGCCGGCGGAGGACCTGCACGCCGAGGCCGAGGCGGTGGCCCGGGCCCTCGCCTCCGGTCCGACGGTGGCCTACGCCGCGATCAAGGAGTCCCTGGCGTACGGGGCCTCCCACACCCTCTCCGAGGCCCTGGAGCGCGAGGACGTCCTCCAGACCCGGGCGGGCGCCTCGGAGGACCACTCCATCGCCGTCCAGGCCTTCCTCGCCAAGCAGCCGCCGCAGTACCTGGGCCGCTGAACGTTCACGGAAGGTTCACTTCCCGCGGGACACGCAGCCCGCGAGGTGGTCGTCGACCAGGCCGCACGCCTGCATCAGGGCGTAGGCCGTGGTGGGCCCGACGAAGCGGACGTCCCGCTTCTTGAGGGCCTTGGCCAGGGCCGTGGACTCGGGGGTGACCGCCGGCACGTCGCCGGTGGTCCTCGGGGCCCGGCCCTTCCGCTTCGGGGCGTGGGACCAGATCAGGGCGTCCAGCTCCCCGGGCTCCCACGCGGCCAGCACCTTCGCGTTGGCCAGGGTGGCCTCGATCTTGGCCCGGTTGCGGATGATCCCCTCGTCCGCGAGGAGCCGCTCGGCGTCGGCCGGGCCGAACTCCGCGACCTCCGCGATCCTGAAGCCGGAGAAGGCCTTCCGGAACCCCTCGCGCCGGCGCAGGATCGTCAGCCAGGACAGCCCCGACTGGAAGGCCTCCAGGCACAGCCGCTCGTACAGGGCGTCGTCGCCGTGGACCGGCTTGCCCCATTCGGTGTCGTGGTAGGCGACGTAGTCCTCCGTGGACAGCCCCCACGGACAGCGCAGGGCTCCGTCCGGTCCTGCCAGCAGCCCGCCGCCGCTCACCGCTCGTCCTTCGTGAGGTCGACGGCGGGGGCGGGCCGGTCGGCCGGGGCCTCGGGCCGGTCCGCGGGCCGGTCCTGGGGCTGCGCCTGTCCGGCGGCCGGGGCCGCGGCGCCGGCGCGCGCCGCGGTCAGCTCCGCGATCCGCGCGTCCCGCTCGGCGAGCTCCGCCGCGAGCCGGTCCAGTACGTCGTCCACCTCGGCCATCCGGTAGCCGCGCGGTCCGACCGGCAGCCGCAGCGCCTCGACGTCCTCCCGTACCACCGGACGGGTCTCGGGCAGGGCGTCGGCCACCCGGTCCGGCTCGGCCTCGGGCAGGACGGCCTCCGCGCCTCCGCCGACCACCGCGAGGGTGACCGCGGCCACGACCACGACCAGCGCGATCAGCAAGAACCAGAACACGATCAACTCCCCTGAGAGACTCCGGCCACCAGGTTAAGGTCGCAGACGAGGCGCGAGGGTCGCCGAAGGAGGAAAGAGCGGGATGCTGCGACTGGGCAGGCGCGAGTTCGACACCCACGAGCCGGTGATCATGGCCATCGTGAACCGGACCCCTGACTCCTTCTACGACCAGGGCGCCACCTTCCGCGACCAGCCCGCGCTGGACCGGGTGGAGCGGGCCGTGGCCGAGGGCGCGGCGATCATCGACATCGGCGGGGTCAAGGCGGGGCCCGGCGAGCACGTGGACGCGGCGGAGGAGGCCCGGCGCACGGTCGGCTTCGTGGCGGAGGTGCGCCGCCGCCATCCGGACGTGGTGATCAGCGTGGACACCTGGCGGCACGAGGTCGGCGAGGCCGTCTGCGAGGCCGGGGCGGACCTGCTGAACGACGCCTGGGGCGGGGTGGACCCGAAGCTGGCGGAGGTCGCGGCCCGCTACGGGGCGGGCATCGTCTGCACCCACGCGGGCGGGGTCGAGCCGCGCACCCGTCCGCACCGGACCTCGTACGAGGACGTGATGGAGGACATCCTGCGCGTCACGGTCGGGCTGGCGGAGCGGGCGGAGGCCCTGGGCGTGCCGCGGGAGTCGATCATGATCGACCCGGGCCACGACTTCGGGAAGAACACGCGGCACTCACTGGAAGCCACCCGCCGCCTGACGGAGATGACCGAAACGGGTTGGCCGGTCCTGGTCTCCCTGTCCAACAAGGACTTCGTCGGGGAGACCCTCGACAAGCCGGTCAAGGAGCGGCTGCTCGGCACCCTGGCGACCACCGCCGTCTCGGCCTGGCTCGGGGCCCAGGTCTACCGGGTCCACGAGGTCGCGGAGACCAGGCAGGTCCTGGACATGGTCCGCTCGATCCAGGGCCACCGCCCGCCGGCCGTGGCCCGCCGCGGCCTGGCCTGAGCCGCCGCCCGCCGCGGGCCGCCCGGGGGGCCACCCCGTCCCCGGCGGCCGGCCGCCGGGCGGCGGCGTGGTCCCCTCGCGCCGGGGCGCCTACCCCGCGGCTACTTGCCGACTTCCTTCGTCACCAGGGCGATCGCCTCGTCCACGTCGTCCGTGAGGTGGAAGAGGTAGAGGTCCTTCTCCGAGGCCTTGCCCTGGGCGATGACCGTGTTGCGCAGCCAGTCGACGAGCCCGCCCCAGTACTCGGTGCCGAAGAGCACGATGGGGAACCGGGTGATCTTCTGCGTCTGCACCAGGGTCAGCGCCTCGAACATCTCGTCCAGGGTGCCGAAGCCGCCCGGCAGCACCACGAACCCCTGGCTGTACTTCACGAACATCGTCTTGCGGACGAAGAAGTACCGGAAGTTCAGCCCGAGGTCCACGTGCTGGTTGAGCCCCTGTTCGAAGGGGAGCTCGATGCCGAGGCCGACCGAGATGCCGTTCGCCTCGCGGGCGCCCTTGTTGGCCGCCTCCATCGCGCCCGGCCCGCCGCCGGTGATGACGGCGAAGCCGGCCTCGACGAGCGCGCTGCCGATCCGTACGCCCGCCTCGTACTCCGGCGAGTCCACCGCGGTGCGGGCCGAGCCGAACACGCTGATCGCCGGCGGCAGCTCGGCGAGCGTGCCGAAGCCCTCGATGAACTCCGACTGGATGCGCAGGACCCGCCAGGGGTCGGTGTGCACCCACTCGGAGGGGCCGGCCGAGTCCAGCAGCCGCTGGTCCGTCGTGCTGCCCGCCTGCACCTGGCCCCGCCTGCGCAGCACCGGCCCGAGCTGCTGCTCCTCGGGGCGCCGGCGTCCGTTTCCTTCGGAGTTGCCCATGATGTGCTCCCTCCTGCTGATCGTTGGATCAGGTTAGGCGCACAAAAGTGACGGGAGGGGGAATTTACGAGGTCAGCCAGGCGCGGAGTCGTTCCTCGCAGTGCAGGATCGCCTTGGTCTCGACCCGCTCGTCGACCTTGTGCGCGAGCAGCGCGTCGCCGGGACCGTAGTTGACGGCCGGGACGCCGAGCGCGCTGAAGCGGGAGACGTCCGTCCAGCCGAACTTGGGCATGGCCTGGCCGCCGACCGCTTCCATGAACGCCGCGGCCGCCGGGTGGGACAGGCCGGGGAGGGCGCCGGGCGAGGAGTCGTCGACCACGAACTCGTCGACGCCGCAGTCCGCGAAGACCTCCCGGACGTGGGCGAGCGCGTCGGCCTCGCTGCGGTCGGGGGCGTAGCGGAAGTTGACCGTGACCGTGCAGGCGTCCGGGATGACGTTGTTGGCGACGCCGCCCTCGATGCGGACGGCGTTGAGGCCCTCGTGGTACTCCAGGCCGTCGATGACCGGCTTGCGGGGCTCGTAGGCCGCCAGCTTCGCGAGGATCGGGCTCGCGGCGTGGATGGCGTTGGAGCCCATCCAGCTGCGCGCGGAGTGGGCGCGCTCGCCGCGGGTGCGCAGCAGGACGCGCAGGGTGCCCTGGCAGCCGCCCTCGACCTCGGCGTTGGAGGGCTCCAGCAGCACGGCGAAGTCGCCGGCCAGCCAGTCGGGGTGGGCCGCGGCGACCTTGCCGAGTCCGTTGAGGTCGGCGGCGACCTCCTCCTGGTCGTAGAAGACGAAGGTGAGGTCGCGGTTCGGCTCGGGCACGGTCGCGGCGATCCGCAGCTGTACGGCGATCCCGGACTTCATGTCCGTCGTGCCGCAGCCCCACAGGACGTCGTTCTCGTCCAGGCGGGACGGGACGTTGTCGGCGATCGGCACGGTGTCGAGGTGGCCGGCGAGTACGACGCGCTCGGCGCGGCCGAGGTGCGTACGGGCGACGACGTTGTTGCCGTGGCGGTCGACGGTCAGGTGCGGAAGCCGGCGCAGGGCGTCTTCCACGAGGTCGGCGAGCACCTTCTCGTCGCCGCTCTCGGAGGGGATGTCGACGAGGCGGGCGGTCAGCCCGGCAGCGTCGAGGGTGAGGTCGAGCTCGGATTCGGACATGAACCGACCCTAACGCCCCGGGATGGGCGGGTACCGGGAGCGTCCGGTCGGTGGACGCGTTATCGGCCTCAAGTACGGTGGGCCGCGTGTCCGAGACCGATCGCCCCCGTCCCCGCCGCCGCGGGCCGCTCCGCGCGGCCGTGGGTCTGGCCGTCCTGCTCGCGGTGATCGGGTACGTCTTGGTGCACCACTATTCCAACGGCGGGGCGGGCGCCCCGCACTGCACGGTCACGGCGAAGGGCGCGGGCGGCGGCTCCGGAGGGGCCGTGCAGACGTACGAGATGAGCCCCGAGCAGGCGTCGAACGCCGCGACCATAGCCGCCGTGGGGATCTCCAAGGGGCTCCCGGACCGGGCCCTGACGATCGCTCTGGCGACGGCGATGCAGGAGTCGGGGCTGCGCAACCTCGACCACGGAGACCGGGATTCGCTGGGCCTGTTCCAGCAGCGGCCCTCGCAGGGCTGGGGCACCCCGGAGCAGATCATGGACCCGGTGTACTCGGCGGGGATCTTCTACGACCGGCTCGTCGAGGTGAAGGGCTACACCCGGCTGCCGCTGACGGTGGCCGCGCAGCGGGTGCAGCTCAGCGGGTTCCCGCAGGCGTACGCCAAGCACGAGCCGGACGCGACGGTGGTGACGGCCGCCTTCGGCGAGGGCGAGACCCAGGCCACCCTGGCCTGCGTGGGACCGGCGCCGCTGAAGGGCGACCCGGAGAAGGTGCGCACGGAGCTGGGGCGGGCGTTCGGCAAGGAGGCCCTGTCCACCGGCCGTCCCGCGGTGCACGCCGTCCCGAAGGCCGGGGGGAAGACCGGCGCGGGGTCCGTGCCGAGCGCCGCCCCCGCGCCGAGCGCAGCGGACGCCCCGGCGGCGAGCCCCGCCGCGGACGCCCCGGCGGCCGTCCCGGAGGCCGAGGTGGACCTGTGGCTGAAGGACGGCGGCGGCGGTCCGGGCGAGGCCCGGCGCGGCCGGGCGATGGCCCACTGGGCGGTGGCCCGCTCGAAGGAGCTGGGCATCTCCCGGGTCTCGTACGACGGTTCCGCCTGGGTCGCGGGCCAGAACCGGGGCGAGTGGAAGCGCGGGGCAGCCGGCGGTACGAAGGGCGGCTCGGCCCCCGACCCGTACGGCGCTCCCCCGGGCCAGCTCCGGATCTTCCTGGCCCGCAGCGCCCGCTGAGCCGTTCCGTGCGCCCCCACCGCCCCGGCGGTGGGGGCGCACGGGCGTGCCGGGCGCCGTCCCGCCGACGGGACGGGGACCGCTCGCGCGTGCGGCCCGTCACCCGGAAGGGCGAGGCCGGACATCCGGGCAGGCTGGGCCCGTGGGGACAGAAGCCCTGGTGGGCGCCGGTCCGATGGGCTTGTCACGGAAGCCGATTAAACGATGCGTTACCGATCCTTTACCCGGCGGGTCCGCAACTCGGCGTACCCCGGGAGCGGTTGTACACGGCGTACTCAGCCGCTACCGCTTAGGAGCATCATGTCCCTCCCCCTGACCCGCCGGATCGCCCGCGCCGCGCTTCTCCTCGCAGCCGGTACCGCTCCCGTGGTCGGTGCGGCCGGCGCGGCCAGCGCCGCGGGCCTGGAGTCCGTGCCGCAGCTGGGCACGCTCGCCGCCCCGGACAGCGCCGACGCCACCGCCGCCACCGGGGCGGCCACCGGCACGGCCGCCGACCTCGCGGGCACCGCCACCAAGGCCGTCCCGGCCGCCGCCCCCGCCGCCGACGTGGCCGGCAGCGCGGGCCAGATGCTGGGCGGCCTGCCGGTGTCGCAGCTGCCGGTGGGCCACGACCTGCCGGTCGGCGCGCTGCCGCTGGGCTCCCTGCCGCTGGGCGGCTGAGCCGTCGCACCCACCGCGACGCCGAGGGGCCGGGAGCGCACAGCTCCCGGCCCCTCGGGGCGTTCGGCGGCCCGGCCCCCGGACCGCTCAGCCCAGGCGCTTGACCGCGGCCGCGACCCGCTCGTCGGTGGCGGTGAAGGCGACGCGGACGAACGTCGCGCCGGCCTCGCCGTAGAAGTCGCCCGGAGCGACGAGGATGCCGAGGGAGGCGAGGTGGGCGACGGTGTCCCAGCAGGGCTCGTCGCGGGTCACCCACAGGTAGAGGCTGGCCTCGCTGTGCTCGACGCGGAAGCCGTGCGCCTCCAGGGCCGTGCGCAGCGCCTCGCGGCGGGCGGCGTAGCGGCCGCGCTGCTCCGCGACGTGCGCGTCGTCGCCGAGGGCGGCGACGACGGCGGCCTGGACGGGGGCCGGGGTCATCATGCCGCCGTGCTTGCGGATCTCCAGCAGCTCGGCGAGGACGGCCTCGTCGCCGGCGATGAAGGCGGCGCGGTAGCCGGCGAGGTTGGAGCGCTTGGAGAGGGAGTGGACGGCGACGAGGCCCTCGTAGGAGCCGCCGCAGACGTCGTCGTGCAGGACGGAGACCGGCTCCGCCTCCCAGCCGAGCTCCAGGTAGCACTCGTCGCTGAAGACGAGGACCCCGTGCTCGCGCGCCCAGGCGACGATCCGGATCAGCTCCTCCTTGCCGAGCACCTTTCCGGTGGGGTTCGACGGGGAGTTGAGCCACAGCAGCTTCAGGCCGGCCGGGTCGAGCTCGGTGGGGTCGTCGTAGACGACGGCCTCGGCGCCGCACAGGCGCGCGCCGACCTCGTAGGTCGGGTAGGCGAGGCGGGGGTAGGCGACCTTGTCGCCGGCGCCCAGGCCGAGCTGGGTCGGCAGCCAGGCGACGAGCTCCTTGGAGCCGACCACAGGCAGCACGTTGCGGTGCCCGGCGGCGCTCGCCCCGAGCCGTCCGCGCAGCCAGCCGGTGATCGCGTCGCGCAGCGCGGGCGTGCCCCACACCGTCGGGTAGCCCGGGGAGTCGGCGGCGGCGATCAGGGCGTCCTGGATCAGCCGCGGCACCGGGTCGACGGGCGTGCCGACGGACAGGTCGACGATGCCGTCCTCGTGGGCCGCCGCCGTCTTCTTGTACGGCTCCAGCTTGTCCCAGGGGAACGTGGGAAGACGGTCGGAAACTGCGGCCACGGTGCTCTGCTCTCTGCTCGGGGACGGAAAGGTGCGGGAAAACGGCTCGGTCCCGCGCGGCTGCAGTGCCGTACGGGACCGAGAGGCGCGTCTGCCGTGAACGGTCAGTGCTCGCCGTTGATGCCGGCGGGCAGCGCGGCGATGAAGGGGTGGTCGCGCTCGATCAGACCGAGCTTGGAGGCACCACCGGGCGAGCCGAGCTCGTCGAAGAACTCGACGTTCGCCTTGTAGTAGTCCTTCCACTCCTCCGGGGTGTCATCCTCGTAGAAGATGGCCTCGACCGGGCACACCGGCTCACACGCGCCGCAGTCGACGCACTCGTCCGGGTGGATGTACAAGGACCGCTGGCCCTCGTAGATGCAGTCGACGGGGCACTCTTCGATGCATGCCTTGTCCTTGACGTCGACACAAGGCTCCGCGATGACGTAGGTCACGCTCTCGTTCCTCCTCGGTAGGGCTGTCCATTCGCGCGGGAGCGCGGCGTCGTCGATGCCCGCACCTAGTATCTCCGTTCCCGGGCACGATCCGAACAGGAGGGGCGGACAGAGCTGTGGAAATCACTGCCGGTGGACTGCTGGAAATCCGTATTACCCCGGCTGACGTGGGTAAACGAGTCTCTGTGCGACGGGTGCAGGACCCGGTGGGCGGCTCCCCCGCCTTCACCGACGCGGTCGGGGTTCTCACATCATGGACCGGGGGTGTGCTGACGATCACACGCAAGGACGGGGTGTCCGTCCACATCCCGGAATCCTCGCTGGTGGCGGGCAAGGTGGTGCCGGCCGCGCCGGCCCGCCGCAGGGGTCCCGCGGCCTCCTTCGAGGAGCTGGCCCGGGTCACCGCGCGGGCCTGGCAGCCGCTGGAGAGCGAACCGCTGGGCGGGTGGACGCTGCGGGCGGCCGCGGGGTTCACCCGGCGGGCCAACTCGGTGCTGCCGCTCGGCGACCCCGGGATACCCCTGGACGAAGCACTCGCGCGGGTGACGGCCTGGTACGCGCGCCGGGACCTGCCGGCCTACGTACAGGCCGCGACCGGCGCCGCCGGCACCCAGGAGCTGCTCTGCGCGGAGCTGGAGCGGCGCGGCTGGGTCAACGAGGTCTCGGCGGAGGTCCGGATCGGGGGCCTGGCCCCCGTGGCCGACCGGGACGCGGACGTGTCGGGGGTCCGGCTGACCCGCGAACCGGACGAGGAGTGGCTCGGCCGCTACGGCAAGGTCCGGGACCCGGAGCTGGCACGGCGGATGCTGGTGGAGGGCCCGTCGGTGTGGTTCGCCTCGCTGGACGGCGGCCGGGCGATCGGGCGGTGCGTGGCCGACGGCCGCTGGGCCGGCTTCGGCGCGGTGACGGTCGACCCGGAGCACCGGCGGCGGGGGCTCGCGACGGCGGTGATGACGGCGCTGGCCCGGCGGGCGCTGGAGGAGGGCGCGTCGGCGGCCTGGCTCCAGGTGGAGACGGACAATCCGGCCGCGCGGGCCCTGTACGACGGCATGGGCTTCGCCACGCACCACGCCTACCACCACTTCCGCGCCGGAGCCGGGTCGTGAGCGCGGCCTCGCGGGAGCTGTTCGCGGCGGAGGCCCGCGCCGAGCGGCCGGACCTGGCGCAGCTGTGCCTGCTGCTGGCGGCGGAGGCGGACCCGGAGCTCGACGAACGGGTCATGGACTGGGCGCAGATCGAACTGGACCGGCTGGCCGGGATGCTGCCGTACGGGCTGCACGGGGCGAAGGCCTGGGCGGCGGCGGTGACGGACCTGCTGGGCGGCCGGCTCGGCTTCCACGGCACCCCGAAGGACTACGACCGGCTGGAGTCCTCGCTCCTGCACGAGGTGCTGCGGCGCCGGCGGGGGCTGCCGATCCTGCTGTCGGTGGTCTGGCTGGAGGTCGCGCGGCGGGCCGGGGCGCCGGTGTACGGGCTGGGGCTGCCGGGGCACTTCACGGTGGGCTTCGGGGACCCGGAGGAGGGGGTGGTGGTCGACCCGTTCGCGGGCGGCGCCTCGCTGGGCGCGGGCCCGGCGGAGCTCGCGCGGGGTCCGCGGACGCCCGCGCGCACCCTGGACATCGTCCTGCGCGTGCTGGGCAACATCCGGGCCTGGGCGTCGGCCCGGCCGGAGCACTCGGCGGTCGCCCTGTGGTCGCTGGACCTGTCCCTGCTGCTGCCCTCGCACCCGGCGGCGCTGCGCTACGAGCGGGCGCGGCTGCTGGTGGAGCGGGGCTCCTTCCAGGAGGGTGCGGCGGAGATGGACGCGTACGCGGTGGTCATGGACGCGGTGGACCCGGAGGCGGCGATCCGCATCCGCACGGAGGCCTCCTCGGCCCGCGCCCTGCTCAACTGACCGGCGCGGCGTCGGCCGGGGCCTGCGCGGCCCCGGCCCCGGCCGGCCCTCCGAACCCTGCCAGGCGGGCGTTGCTCAGGACCGGCAGCGCGAGGAGGGAGGAGAGGGCGATGGCCGCCCCGGCGGCGTAGAAGGAGGCGGGGACCCCGAACGCCTCGGCCACCGCGCCGCCCGCGATGCCTCCGATCGCGAAGGAGCCGAGCCCCACGACCCGGTAGACGGCGGTGACCCGGCCCATCAGCTCGTTCGGCACGATCCGCTGGCGCAGGGTCACCATGTGGACGGACAGGACCAGGACCACGAAGCCGTCCAGGGCCATGAAGGCGACGGTCGCCACCGGGCCGACGGCGAGCCCCAGCCCCGCCGTGGCGGCGGCGGACAGGAGGCTGGTCAGCAGGATCAGGGTCCCGGGGGCGAGCCGTTGCCCGACGCGGCCCGCCGCCAGGCCGCCGAGGACCGCGCCGACGGCGCCGGCCGCGAGCATCACGCCGTAGCCCTCGTCGGAGACGCCGAGTTCGTCCTGCGCGAGCAGGACCAGCAGTCCGTAGCTCGCCGCGAAGGCCGCGTTGCCGACGGCCGCGAGCAGGCTCATGGCGCGCAGCACGGGTGAGGACCAGTACCAGCGTGCGCCGACGGCGATGTCCCCGGCCACGTTCCGCACCGTGAGCGGCCCGGCCGCCGGTCCCTCCCCGCCCCGCGCCGTCCCGGGAACGAGGGCCAGCAGGGCCACGGCGGCCAGGTACCCGGCCGTCCCCAGGGCGAACGGCGCGGCGGCCGCCGCCGCGAAGAGGAAGCCGCCGACGGGCGGGCCCGCGAACTCGTTGCAGAGCACGTACGTGGTCTGCAGGCGGCTGTTGGCGCGGGTCAGCTCCTCCGGACCGACCAGCATCGGCACCCAGGCGGCGGAGACGCTGTCGTAGAGGGTCTCGGCGGTGCCGATCGCGAAGAAGACCGCGTACAGCAGGGGCATGGACAGGACGTCGCCCAGGACGGCCGCGGTGAGGCCGGCGAAGGCCGCCGCGCGGATCCAGTTGGCGCTCTGGGCCACCTTCCGGCGGTCCAGGCGGTCGGCGAACGCCCCGGAGACGAACGCGAGGAACAGCCAGGGGGCGCGCTGGGCCACGCCGATCCCGGCGATCAGGGCCGGGTCGCGGGTGATCGTGGCCGCCAGCAGCGGGGCCGCGGCCAGGCTCACCCCGTCGGACAGGTTGGACGCGGCGGTCGCGGCCCACAGTCTTCTGAACACCGGGGCAGTCTCGCGAAGACCGCGAGGTCAGAGCCAGCCCTTTTCGCGGGCCACGCGGACCGCTTCCGCCCGGTTGCGGGCCGCGAGCTTCTGGATCGCCGTCGAGAGGTAGTTGCGGACCGTGCCCTGGGAGAGGTTGAGCGCCGCCGCCAGTTCGGCGTTGGTCGCGCCGTGCTCCGCCGCGCGCAGGACCTCGCGCTCCCGCTCCGTGAGCGGGTTGGCGCCCTCCGCCAGGGCGGCCGCCGCGAGGGTGGGGTCGATGACGCGCTCGCCCGCGAGGACCTTGCGCACCGCCTGCGCGAGCTGCGCGGCCGGCGCGTCCTTGACCAGGAAGGCCGAGGCGCCGGCCTCCATCGCCCCGCGCAGGTAGCCGGGGCGGCCGAAGGTGGTCAGGACGACGATCTTGAGGTCGGGCAGGGCCCGGCGCAGGGCCGCCGCCGCCTCGATCCCGGTCATGCCCGGCATCTCGATGTCCAGCAGCGCCACGTCCACGTCGTGGGCCAGGGCCGCCGGTACGACCTCGTCGCCGCGCGCCACCTGGACCGGCACCTCGATGTCCGGCTCCAGTCCCAGGAGGGCCGCGAGGGCCTCCCGGACCATCGACTGGTCCTCCGCCAGGAGGATGCGGATGGGGGCCGGGGCGGCCTCGGTGGCTTCCGCGGCTTCCATGGCTTCGGTGGCTTCCGTGGCTTCCGTCATGACGGGGATCCTAGGGGGACCCTCGCCAGCAAGCGGAAGCCGGTCTTCCCTGCCGGCCCGGCCCACAGGGTGCCGCCGATGGCCTCCAGACGTTCCGTCAGGCCCGTCAGGCCGTTGCCGGGTACCGCGGTGCCGCCCGTGCCGTCGTCGGTCACCGAGAGCTCCAGCACCGGTCCGGCGAGGGTCTGGCGGGGCGTCAGGGTGACCGTGCAGCGCTTGGCGCCGCTGTGCCGCACCACGTTGGTCACCGCCTCGCGCAGCGACCACGCCAGCGCGCACTCCGGCTCCTCCGGGACGGTGTCGGCGAAGTCCGCCGGCAGGTCGGCCTTCACCCCCGCCGCCGCCAGGGCTGTCCGGGCGCCGGCGAGTTCGCCGGGCAGGGTGGGCCGCCGGTAGCCGCTCACGGCCTCCCGTACGTCCACCAGCGCCTGGCGGCAGACCTTCTCGATGTCCGCCACCTGCTGGGCGGCCCGGTCGGGGTGGTCGGGCAGCATCCGGCCGGCGAGCTCGCTCTTGAGCGTGATCAGCGACAGCGAATGGCCCAGCAGGTCGTGCAGGTCGCGGGCCATCCGCAGGCGCTCCTCGTTGGCCGCGAGCTGCGCCACGGTGGCCCGGGCCTGCCGGAGCTCCATGGTCGTGCTGATCATCTCGCGGACCCCGACCATCGCGAACCCGCCCATCAGGGACGGGATCAGCAGCCCGAACAGGTAGTCCCCGCCGTCCGGCACCGTGAGGGCCACCGCCGCCAGCAGCGCCGTCGCGCCGGGCACCGTCAGGCGGGACACCCTGGCCGGCAGGGCGGCGCCGGAGGAGATGGAGACGTAGACGAACAGCACCAGCCACTCGCGGCCCAGGGACAGCGACAGCACCGCGGCCTCGGTGCTGAGCAGCGCCAGCGACAGCAGGACCGACCGCACGGGCCGCGGCCGGTCGGGCCGGAACACCAGCCTCAGGTACCAGCCGACGAAGGCCAGCAGACCCAGGCCGCCGAGCACCCGGGCCCCGGCGCTGTGCCCGCCCCGCACCAGGTCGGTGACCGGGGCGCTGAGGTAGAAGAGCCAGATGCCGTTCCAGAGGGTCTTGACGACCCGGTGCACGGTGATGTCGCATGCCGGGCCCAGCGGGCTCGTGCCCGCTCCCTCCTGCGTCAGCGCCACGGTCCTACGCCTTCAGTGAGTCCTTGCGGTACAGCCAGGCGGCCGCACCGGTGAACACTACGAAGTACACGGCGAGGATCGCCACGTCCTTGACGTGCGGGGCCCCGCCCAGCTCGATGGCCTGGCCCAGGCCCGCGTAGGCGTGGGTCGGCAGCCACTCGCAGATGTCCTGGAGCCACTGCGGGAAGGCGGCGGTGGGCATCCACAGGCCGCCGAGGATCGACAGGCCGAAGTAGAAGAGCATGCTCAGGGGGCGGACGTTGTCCGCGCTGGCGAGGTAGCCGATGGCCACGCCCAGGGCGGCGAAGACGAGGCTGCCGGCCCAGATGGAGCCGGTCAGGGCCAGCCACTGCCAGATCTCGAAGCGGACGCCCTTGGCGACGGCGGCGACGAGGAAGACCACCAGGATGGCCGGCAGCGACAGCACGCCCGCGCTGGCGGTCTTGCCGAGCACGTAGCCGTGGCCGGGCAGGGCCGTCAGGCGCAGCTGGCGCACCCAGCCGCTCTCGCGCTCCTTGGCGATGCGCTCGGCGTTGCCGACCAGGACGGCGGTCAGGGCGCCGAAGGAGGCCATGGCGACCATGTAGAAGGCGGGCATGGTCAGTTCGGTGCCCATGACCTTGGTGGTGCCGTCCAGGGTGCCGCCGAGCATCAGGAAGAGGGCGGCCGGGTAGAGCAGCGTGAAGAAGATGTACTTCTTGTTCCGCACGGCGCGGGTGATCTCCAGCTTGACCAGGTTCAGCGTTCCGGTGTTCACGATGCGTCGGCCTCCTCGGCCTCGGTGAGGGCGATGAAGGCCTGCTCCAGGCCGAGGCCCGCGACCTCCAGGTTGCGGGGGTAGAGGCCGAGCGCGTACACCGCGTGGACGGTGGCGTCGGCGTCGCGCGACTGGAGCCGCACGGTGGAGCCGTTGACCTCGAAGGAGGTCAGGCCGGGCAGGGCGCGCAGGGCCTGGCGGTCGATCTCGCCGTCGAGGTCGAAGGCGACCTTCCGGGCGCCGGCCTTGGCCTTGATCTCGGCGGCGGTGCCGTCGGCGAGCAGCCGGCCCTTGTTCAGGACCAGTACCCGGTCGGCGATCGCGTCCGCCTCCTCCAGGTAGTGGGTGGCGAACAGGACGGTGCGGCCCTGTGCGGCCTGCTCCCGCATGGTGGCCCAGAAGGCCTGGCGGGCGGTGACGTCCATGCCGGTGGTCGGCTCGTCCAGGATGATCAGGTCGTTGTGGCCGGCGGTGGCGAGCGCGAAGCGCACGCGCTGCTCCTGGCCGCCGGAGAGCTTGTTGACCATCCGTCCGGCGATCTCCTCGATCCCGGCGCGGGAGAGCACCTCCTCGACCGGGTACGGGCGGGGGTGCAGGGCGCAGCCGAGGGTGACGAGCTCGCGCACGGTCACCTCCTCCATCAGGCCGCCGCTCTGGAGCATGGCGCCGACCCGGCCGGCCGTGACAGCCTCGCGGGGGGTGGTGCCGAAGAGGCGGACGGTGCCGGAGTCGGCGGGGCGCAGGCCCAGGAGGAGGTCGAGGGTGGAGGACTTGCCGGCGCCGTTGGGGCCCAGCAGCGCCACGGTCTCGCCCGGGTGCAGTTCGAGGGACAGCCCGTCGACGGCCCGGACCTGTCCGTAGCTCTTGGTCACGTTCTGGAAGCTCACCACGGTGCCGCTGCCGGCACCGCGTGCGGGTCCGGGGGCTCCGGACTGCGTCGCGGTCGTCGTCGTCATGGACCGAGCTTCTCCCGGACGGGGGTGCGCGCGGCAGTGTCTCCAGTCGTGACAGCTGCATGACAGATGTCATACGGCCGGTGTGACATGCCCGGTCGGGGCGGGTCCGGGGAACGCGGGAGCCCCTCCCCGGGATCCGGGAAGGGGCTCCTCGCGGCGGCTGCCGGGACTCAGTTGGCGTTCGTGTCGATGGACACGACGCGCTCGGCCGCGGTCTTCCCGACGAGGCCCTTGCCGAGGGCGCCCGCGACGTCCTGCGGGGTGACGGGGGTCTTCTGGCCCGTGCCCCGGGTGATCAGGACCCCGTCGAAGGCGTTGCCGTAGGTGGCCTTGAGGGCCTCCAGGTCGTACTTCTCGACGAGCTTGCCCTGCACCGGCTGCATGCTGAGGATCTTCGGCAGGGACTTGGCGCCGAAGGCCAGGGACTTGGTGCCCGCCTTGACGGTCACGGGGGCGGACATGGCCGGCTCGGCGAACTCCTTCATGGCCCGGTTCAGTTCGGCCTGGCTGACCGTCGGTTCCTTGGTGGCGGTGGGGAGTTCGACGGCGGCGGCCCTGCCGTTGGCGACGAGGTCGCGGAAGGCCTGCGTGACCAGGTCCACGGACTTGTCGACGTCCAGGCTGGTGCCGGCCTTGCCGGGGACGGCGACGGCCTTGCCGGTGTCGAAGGTGATGGTGCCCTCGGAGGCGGTGCCTGCGGTGCCGGCGAGCTCCTGGAGGGAGTCCTTCAGCTTCTCCTCGTCCACCGGCATGACGGCGGACGCCGTGCGCTCGACGCCGAACAGCGAGCCGATGACGGTGATCGGGTTGTAGTCGCTGCCGGCGGCGTTGCGGACGGTGGTCTGGCTGTCGAGGGTCAGGCCGGCCTTCTCGGGCTTCAGCTCGACGGACTTGCCGCCGACGGTGAGCTGGAGCGGGGTGGCCGAGCGCTTGCCGAAGGCCGTCTGGAGCTTGGCGACGGCGTCGTCGCGGCTGCCGCTGATGTCCACGCCGAGGACGGTGGTGCCCTTGGGGATGTCGGAGTGGTTCATGAGCAGCCCGGCGCCGTAGGCCACGCCGACGAGGGCGACGAGGCCGCCGCCGAGCAGGACCAGCTTGGAGCGGCCCTTCTTCTTGGCGGGCTTGCCGGCCGGGGCGGCCTTGCCGGGCTTGCCGGACTTCCCGGCGGGGGCCGGGGCGGGCATCGGCAGGGGCGGCTGCGGGCCGGGGGGCGGGACGGCCGGGCCGGTCCGGGGGCCCGGGGCCGGGGCGTCCAGGGCCTCGGGGCCGGGCCAGCGCGGGGTCTCGTCGGCGCCCACGGGCACGGTGCCCAGCGCGGGTCCGCCGGTCGGCCCGGCGGGCTCCGTGAAGGCGGGGAAGGCCTCGGTGGAGGGGCCGTTGTCGTACGCCGCGTACCCCTGGGGGGAGCCGGCGCCCGGGCCGCCGATGCCGGGGGCGGGCGCGAACCCGGCGCCGGGGCCGGTGCCGGGGGCCGGAGCGGGCGGCTGCGGGCGGCCGGGCGCCGCCGGGGGCGCGAAGCCCGCCCCGGTACCGGGGCCGTCGAACGGGGCGGTGCCCGGACCGTCGCCGGAGCCGCCGCGCGGAGCGGGGGCGAAGCCGTTGCCGGAGCCGCCGCGCGGGCCGCCGCCCGGGGCGGCGTCGAAACCGTTGCCGGGGCCCGGGGCGGGCGCGCCGCCCGGGCCGTTGCCGGGGCCGGGCGCGGAGGAGCCGTAGCTCGCGGCGGGCGCCGGGGCGGCGGGGGCCGCGGGCGGGGGCGTCGCCGCCTTGCGCGGGGCGAACCAGCCGCCGTCCGACGGCGGCTCGGCGGGCGCCTTCGCGGCCGGGGCGGCCGGCGCGGGCGTCTGGGCGGTGGGCCGCGCCGGCAGGGCGGCGCGCACGGGGGGCTGGGCCTGGCCGCGCGGGGCCGGGGGCTGGGCCTGCCCGCGCGGGGACGGCTCGGGCTCCGCGGAGCCGGGGGCCACCTCCGCGGAGGTGTCCTTCACCGGCTTGCGGACGACCACGGGCGGGATCGGCCGCGACCCCGGGATGTTGATCCGGATGCGGGTCGTCAGGGTGGTCTCGGTCTTCGGCCCGTCGGTGTCGGGCGTGGACGGGTTCGAAGTCACAGGATTCTCCTCCGGGGCGGTCGCCGCGCCAGGCCGAGGCGGCGGGGACGTGGGCGCGGACTGGCCGGTTCCATACGGCGGCGTACCCGAGGGGTAGGCGGCCCCACCGAGCCCTTGGGGCCCGGGGGACGAACTGTCAGTTTCACGACTCAAGGCAGGTTCTCCCGGTTGGCTCCGCCGCCCGCGTGCCGTGCGCGGGCAGCTCGGCGGCCCGTCCACCATACTGGCCGCCGCCCGCGCGCAACTGTCCCAGGGGAATGAAAGGTTCCTCTTAGCCCTCGCGGAGCCCCTCTCCGAGGGTCCGTCAAACCCCCGCAAGCCCTCCCCGATCAGGGGGAGCGGGAGTTCGGCGGCCGGTCAGCCGCTCGATTTCGAGGCCGAAACCGGCGGTTCCACGGGCCCGCGCATCGTGGCACAGATCACAGCGACCGCACTTCCCCCCAAAAGGTATGCGTACATACCCATTCCGGAGGAACCGAGCAGGAAGTCCCCTTCGGCGCGCGGGACACCGAGCAGGACGTACGAGAGGAACCAGCCGGCCGCCGCGACGCCCACGCCGATGCCCCCGCCGAGGGCGATCCGGGCCCCGAGGAACAGCCCGAGGAGGGCCAGCACGGCGAGCAGCAGCCCGGCCGGGAACCACAGGTCCACCACGAGCCAGCCGGCCAGGCCGGTGGCCGTCCCGGCCACCAGCAGGCCCAGCAGGGCGGCGATCCGCCCCGCGGTCACCGGAGCGGTCACGCCCCCACCCCCGCGAAGAGGTCCCGCTCGCGCTCGCCGGCCGGGGCCCCGGAGGCGCCCACGGCCAACTCGTAGTACTCGCGGGCGAACAGCGGCTGGGCCAGGTCGTTCGAGAGGGCGAAGAACGGGCCGTCGACGGCGATCTGGGTGGCGTGGGCCCGCATGGCGGCCGCCTTGGCCTCCACCAGCCCCCGCTCGCCCTCCGCGTCGCCGATCTCGGCGGTGATCCGCCCGTCGGGGACCACGCCCGGCACGTCGGCCGGGGTCGCGAGGCCGGGGAAGGGCAGTGCGGCACCCAGCGCGCGCAGCCGCGCGAAGCCCTCCTCGACGGCGGAGAGCGGGACCCGGTTCCAGTAGACCTTCGCGATGGTGTGCGGGGCGCCCAGTTCGGGGCGGTAGGCCGGGTAGGCGGCCAGCTCCGCGCCGCGCATGGCGACGCGGTGGGCCTGGATGTGGTCGGGGTGGCCGTAGCCGCCGTCCGGGTCGTAGGTGACGAGGACCTGCGGGCGCAGCTCCCGGATGACCTCGACGAGGTGGCCGGCGGCCTCGTCCACGCCGGTGGACCAGAAGGCGCCGGGCCGGGCGTTCTGCGGGGCGCCCATCATCCCGGAGTCCCGGAAGCGGCCGGTGCCGCCGAGGAAGCGGTGGTCGGCGACCCCGAGCTCCTTCATGGCGGCGGCGAGCTCGCCGACCCGGAACGGGCCCAGGGTGTCGTCGCGGTCCGGCGCGAGGTGGGCCAGCTCGGGCGGGATGACCTCGCCCTCCTCGCCGAGGGTGCAGGTCACCAACGCGACATGGGCGCCCTCGGCCGCGTACTTGGCCATGGTGACGCCGTTGTTGATCGACTCGTCGTCCGGGTGCGCGTGCACGAGGAGCAGACGACGGGCGGGAAGACCGTTCATGGGGCCAGCCTACGAGCAGGACCTACAGCTTGAGGCCACTGATCATGTTCGCCACGTTCGACGTGAGCTGGCTGAGGGTGGGAGCCACGGTCGAACTCGCCAGGTAGAACCCGAGCAGGACGCAGACGAACGCGTGCCCCGCCTTCAGTCCCGACCTCCGGACCAGAAGGAAGACGACGATCGCCAGCAGCACCACGGCCGAGATCGATAGCGCCACGGCGTTTCACCTCCACGTCGAGCGGACATCGGTACGCGTACTCGTGCTCGGCGATTCATACCCACCGTGCGCTACGGATCATAACTATCCGTACCAGTGCATCGGTCGAATTCCGGCAGCACGAGGGGCGCATACCGCGCACGCCCGGGGGCGCGCGGGAGCCCGGGTGGAGGCCCGCGCGCCCGCCCGCCGGGCCGCCCGCGCCCGTACGGCCGTATCCCGCCCGGCCGGGCGGGGCCGGAACTCGGGGCAGAATCGGTCAAGTCGCCCTCACCGCACACGGGTTGGGGCGGGAACGGGACGGTCCGGACCGGGTCCTCGGGGTGGCCGGAAATCATCGGTCTCCGGGGCCCGGTCCCACGTCCTGAAACGTTCGAACGGCCCCGGCTGCGGGCCCCGCTCCGGCGCGGCCCGCCCCCTACTCCCCCTCCGGCGGGGCATCCGGCGGCCCGGGCTCCCCCGGGGCCGGGACCACCTGCCGCTCGGCCGCGAAGTGGCAGGCCGACGGGTGCGCCGCCGGACCCGGGGGGAAGGCCGGCGGGACGGCCAGCGGCGGCACCTCCGTGGCACAGCGGGATTCGGCCTTCCAGCAGCGGGTGCGGAAGCGGCAGCCCGAGGGCGGGTTGGCCGGGGACGGTACGTCGCCGGAGAGCAGGATCCGGTCCCGGTGGGCGCGGGCCCGGGGGTCGGGCACCGGCACGGCGGAGAGCAGCGCCTGGGTGTACGGGTGGGTGGGGTGGTCGTAGATCTGGGCGTCGGTGCCGGTCTCGGCGAGCCGGCCCAGGTACATCACCCCGACCCGGTCGGAGATGTGCCGGACGATCGACAGGTCGTGCGCGATGAAGACGTAGGACAGGCCGAGGTCCGCCTGGAGCCGTTCGAGGAGGTTGACGACCTGGGCCTGGACGGAGACGTCGAGGGCGGATACGGGCTCGTCCGCGACGATGATCTCGGGCCGGAGCGCGAGGCCGCGGGCGATGCCGATGCGCTGGCGCTGGCCTCCGGAGAACTGGTGCGGGTACCGGTTGATGTACTCCGGGTTCAGGCCCACCACGTCCAGGAGCTCCCGGACCCGGCGCCGCCGGTCGCCCTTCGGGGCCACCTCGGGGTGGATCTCGTACGGCTCGCCGATGATGTCGCCGACCGTCATGCGCGGGTTCAGCGAGGTGTACGGGTCCTGGAACACCATCTGGATGTTGCGGCGCACGGCCTTGAGGGCCTTGCCCGACAGTTTCGTGACGTCCTCGCCCTTGTACGAGATCACCCCGGCGGTCGGGCGCTCCAGGTGGACCAGCATCCGGGCGACGGTGGACTTCCCGCAGCCGGACTCGCCGACGATCCCGAGGGTCTCGCCGGCCGCGAGGTCGAAGGAGACCCCGTCGACCGCCTTGACCGCGCCGATCTGCTTCTTGAAGAGGATGCCCTGGGTGAGGGGGTAGTGCTTGACGAGGCCGCGCACCTCCAGGATGGGCTCAGGCACCGAGGCACTCCTTCCAGAAGAAGCAGGCGCTGGCCCGGTCGGGGGCGACCGCGGCGAGCGGCGGGACCTCGGCCCGGCAGGCGGCGCGGGCCATCGGGCAGCGCGGGTTGAAGGCGCAGCCGGGCGGGATGGCCAGCAGGTTCGGCGGCAGGCCCTTGATGGCGTAGAGCTCCTGGCCCTTCTGGTCCAGGCGCGGGATCGAGTCGAGCAGGCCCCGGGTGTACGGGTGGGCGGGCGCCCGGTAGACGGCGTCGACGGGGGCGGTCTCGACGATGCGGCCCGCGTACATGACGGCGATCCTGTCGGCCACGTCGGCGACGACGCCGAGGTCGTGGGTGATCAGGATCAGGCCCATGTTGAGTTCGCGCTGCAGGTCCGCCAGCAGGTCCATGACCTGGGCCTGGACCGTCACGTCGAGGGCGGTGGTGGGTTCGTCGGCGATGATCAGGGACGGTTCCAGGGCCAGCGCCATGGCGATCATGATGCGCTGGCGCATGCCGCCCGAGAACTGGTGCGGGTAGTCCGTCACGCGCTGACGGGCGGCGGGGATCTTCACCCGGTCCATCAGCTCGACGGCCCGCGCGCGGGCGTCCTTGCGGGACATCCCGCGGTGGACCTCGAACATCTCGCCGAGCTGGGCGCCGACGGTGAGCACGGGGTTGAGGGAGGAGAGCGCGTCCTGGAAGATCATCGCCATCTCGGCGCCGCGGATCCTCCTGCGCTCCTCCTCCTTCATCTTCAGCAGGTCCTTGCCCTTGAAGAGGATCTGGCCGCCCGCGATCCGGCCGGGCGGCGCCTCCAGGATCCCCATCACGGCCTGCGCCGTCACCGACTTGCCCGAGCCGGACTCGCCGAGCACGGCGAGGGTCTCGCCCTCGTCCACCGAGTAGTCGACCCCGTTGACGGCCTTGGCGACGCCGTCGCGGGTGGTGAACTCCACGTGCAGGTCGCGGACTTCGAGCAGCATCTGGCGGCTCACTCCTCAGCGCAGCTTGGGGTCGAGGGCGTCGCGCACCGCGTCGCCGAGCATGATGAAGGCGAGCACGGTCAGGCTCAGGGCCAGGGCCGGCCAGAGCAGCATGTGCGGCGCGTTGCGGATCTGGGAGGCGGCGTTGGAGATGTCGATGCCCCAGGAGACGGTGGGCGGGCGCAGGCCCACGCCGAGGAAGGACAGGGTGGCCTCCAGGGCGATGTAGGTGCCCAGCGCGATGGTGGCGACGACGATGACCGGGGCGACGGCGTTGGGCGCGACGTGCCGCAGCAGGATGCGGGCGTTGCCGGCGCCGAGGGCCCGGGCGGCCTGGACGTAGTCGTTCTGTTTGGCGGTGATCACCGAGCCGCGGGCGATGCGGGCGAGCTGCGGCCAGCCGAGGAGCACGATGAAGCCGACGACCGGCCAGACGGTGGTGCTGGTGACCACGGACAGGAAGACGAGCCCGCCGAGGATGACGGGGATCCCGAAGAAGATGTCCGCCACCCGGGAGAGCAGGGAGTCGCCCCAGCCGCCGAAGAACCCGGCGAGCCCGCCGAGGGCGGAGCCGAGCAGGGCGGCGCCGAGGGTGGCGCAGATCCCGACGGTGATGGAGGCGCGGGCCCCGTACACGGTGCGGGTGTAGACGTCGCAGCCCTGGGTGTCGTAGCCGAAGGGGTGTCCGGGCGAGGAGCCCTGCTGCGATTTGGACAGCTCGCAGTGGAGCGGGTCGCCGCTCGCGATGAGCTGGGGCCAGAGGGAGATGACCACGAGGAAGAGGATGAAGAGGGAGGAGACGATGAAGACGGGGTTGCGGCGCAGCTGGTGCCAGGCGTCGGACCACAGCGAGCGGGCCCGCTCCCGGGGTGCGGAGGGGTCGGGGTCGAGGGGCTTCTCCAGGCTCTCGGCCTCGTCCAGCGCGAGGTCCATGACACCTCCCTGCCCGGTCGGGGCGACGGCCTCGTTCTCGCCCGGTCCCACCGGGTCGTAGGGCTGTGGTTCGGGTTCAGGCATAGCGGATCCTCGGGTCCAGGACCGCGTAGAGCAGGTCGACGAGCAGGTTCGCCACGAGGAAGACGATGACGAGGATGGTCACGAAGCCCACCACGGTGGGCGAGTTGCCGCGCAGGATGCCCTGGTAGAGCTGGTAGCCGACGCCGTGGATGTTGAAGATCCGCTCGGTGACGATGGCCCCGCCCATGAGGGCGCCGATGTCGGTGCCGATGAAGGTGACCACCGGGATGAGGGAGTTGCGCAGCAGGTGGCGGCCGACGACCCGGCGGCGCGGCAGTCCCTTGGCGACGGCGGTGCGGACGTAGTCGGCCTTGGCGTTCTCGGCGATGGAGGTCCGCGAGAGCCGGGTGACGTAGGCGAGGGAGACCAGGGCGAGGACGATGCCGGGCAGGATCAGCTCGCCGAAGGGGGCGTCCGGGGAGACGGTGGGGCGCACCCAGCCCCATTTGACGCCGAAGAGGTACTGGAGCAGGTAGCCGGTGACGAAGGTGGGCACCGAGATGACGACGAGGGTGGCCACCAGCAGGGTGGTGTCGATCGTCTTGCCCCGGCGCAGTCCGCTGACCACGCCGAGGGTGATGCCGACGACGATCTCGATGAGGATCGCGACACAGGTCAGGCGGAGGGTGACGGGGAAGGCGGTGGCCATCAGGTCGGTCACCGACTGCCCGTTGAAGGCCGTGCCGAAGTCGCCCTTGAAGATCTGCCCCATGTAGTGGACGTACTGCTGCCACAGGGGGCGGTCGAGGTAGAGGTCCTTGCGGATGCGGGCGGCGGTGGCGGGGTCGGGGGCCTTGTCCCCGAAGAGGGCGGCCACGGGGTCGCCGAGGGCGTAGACCATGAAGAAGATCAGGAAGGTGCTGCCGATGAACACGGGGATCATCTGGAGCAGCCGCCGGATCACGTAACGTCCCATGGATGCTCCAGGGTGTCGGGTGCGCCGGCGGGGGTCAGCTGACCTTGATCTCGTTGTAGACGGGGACGCTGAACTGGTTCAGGGCGACGTCGGTGATCCGCTCGGAGTGCCCGGCGCTGCCGTTCTGGTACCAGAGGGGGATGGCCGGCATCTGTTCGGCGAGGATCTTCTCGGCGTCCTGGAACTTCGCGACGGCCTTGGCGGTGTCGCTCTCCTGGTTGGCCTCGTCGACGAGCTTGTCGAAGTCGGGGCTGCTGAACTTGCCGTAGTTGGAGGAGGCGCCGGTGTAGTACAGCGGCTGGAGGAAGTTCTGGATGAGCGGGTAGTCGGCCTGCCAGCCGGAGCGGAAGGGGCCGGTCAGCTTGTAGGCGCTCTGCTGGTTGCGGAAGTCCGCGAAGGTGCCGACGGGGTTGACGGTGCAGACGGGGCCCTCGCCCAGGGCGTTGTTGACGCTGTTGCAGACGGCCTCCATCCAGTCCCGGTGCGAGCCGGTGTCCACGTTCGAGGTGAGGGTCATCTTGCCGCCGGGCAGACCGCCGCCCTCCTGGATGAGCTTCTTGGCCTCGGCCGGGTTGAACTTGCAGGCGTCGCCGCAGAGCGTGGCGTTGAAGCCGCCCTTCGCGCCGAGGGCGGGCGAGGTCCAGTCCTTGGCCGGGGTGCGGGTCTCGCGGAAGATCTGCTCGGTGATCTCGTCGCGGTTGATCGCCATGGAGATGCCGCGGCGTACCTTGTCCGACCCCTCCTTGCTCCACTGCGGGTCGTACAGGGGGAAGGTGAGGGTCTGGATGATGAGGGCCGGCTGGTTGATGTACCGGTCGCCGAGGTCGTTCTTGACGTTCTTCAGCTGCTGGGCCGGGATGTCGTCGACGAGGTCGAGGTTGCCCGAGATCAGGTCGGTGTAGGCGGTGTTGTTGTCGGTGTAGACCTTGAGGTCCACGCCGCCGTTCTGCGCCGGGTCGGGGCCGGTGTAGCCGTCCCACTTGCGCAGCTTCATGCCGGTGCCCTTGGTGTACGAGTCCACCGTGTAGGGGCCGTTGCCGACCGGCTTGTCGAGCCAGCCGGAGTGGTCGGTGAAGAAGGTCTTGGGCAGCGGGGAGAAGGCCTGGTAGCCGAGGGTCTCGGGCCAGGTGGAGAACTTCGACTTCAGGGCGACGGTGAAGGTCTTGGGGTCCTTGACCACCAGCCCGGACATGGTCTTGGCCTTGGGTTCCCCGGACGCGGGGTGCAGGTCGGCGTAGCCCACGATGTCGGCGAAGAAGGGTGCGTTGTTCTGCTTGTTGCGCACGTCGGCGGCGTAGTTCCAGGCGTCGACGAAGGACTGCGCGGTGACCGGTTCGCCGTTGCTGAACTTCCAGCCGTCCTTCAGGGTGACGGTGAAGTTCTGGCTGTCGGTGGTCTCGATCTTCTCGGCGACCATGTTCTGGGCCTCGCCGGTCTTGGCGTCGTAGCGCTTGAGCCCGCGGAAGAGCATGTCGAGGACCTTGCCGCCCTGCACCTCGTTGGTGTTGGCCGGCTCCAGGGGGTTCTGGGGGTCGCCCCAGGAGGAGCTGACGATCCCCGCCGCACCGCCACCGCCGCTGTCGCTCCCGCTGCCGCAGGCCGTCGCCGCGAGGGCGACGGCCACCGCACATGCGGCCCACTGGGCGTGGGTGGCTCCGCGCATGGACTGCCTCCTAGGGGTCCCAAGACTCACTTAGGGGCAATGTCACCCCATGGAGGACCCCTTTCCGTGGTGGTTGGCCCGATTGCACCCTCGCGTCCCCCGCCTGTCACCCCTGGGGGTGCAAAGGCAGGTCCCAGGTGTCGACGGCGTAGTGGAGGGCCATGCCGTGCGCCTCGTAGAGGGCCAGCGCGCCGGTCTCGTTGAGGGTGTCCACGCCCAGGCCCACGGTCGCCCGGCCGCGGGCGGCGTAGGCGGCGAAGCCGTGGCGCAGCAGGAAGCCGCCGACGCCGCGGCCGCGCAGGTCCTCGCGCACGCCGATGTGGCTGAGCCAGGCCATGCTGGTGCGGTCGTCGCGGGAGACGAGGACGGCCGCGTCGCCCTGCCCGGGCAGGCTGGCGATCCACACCAGCGACCAGTCGAGGCGGCGGCCGTCGACGTGGTCCAGCCAGGCCTCGTAGCCGCGGCCGGCGTGTCCGAAGTGGGCGGAGAAGGTCTCCTCGACCAGGGCGTGGGCCCGGCGGCGGTCGGCCTCGTCGGCGGCGCAGTCGCGCAGGACGAGCCCGGCGGGCGGCTCGGGGGGCAGGTCGGCGGCCGGGTGCAGGGTGCGGGTCATCACCTGGTAGCGGCGCACGCTGCGGTAGCCGCGACCGGTGAGGAGGGAGAGGTCGAGGGTGGGCCTGGTGTTGAGCTGGATCCGCAGCCGGGCGGCGGGCGCCGCGCCGGCCATGGCGCGGGCGCGGGCCTCCATCAGTTCCAGCAGCCGCAGGGCCGCGGGGTTGTGGCCGGGCAGGACGTAGGGGGCGCCGTCGATCAGGCCCGGTCCGGAGTCGGCCCACACCAGGGCGTAGCCGACGAGCCTGCCGCCCCGGAAGGCGAGCCAGGAGTCGGCGGCCAGGTCCACGTCGGGGTGGTTGAGGTCGGCCTCGACCCCGCCGAGGTCGGTCTCGGGTCTGCCGATCTCCAGGACGTCGACGGCGTTGAGCAGTGCGCAGATGTCCGGGGCGTCCCCGGGACCGGCGGGGCGGACGGTCAGCGTGTCGGTGGCCATCCGCCCACTCTCGGCCGCCGCCGCGCGCGGCCGCAAGCGGGTTTGCCCGCCCCCGCGGCGGCGGGGGCGGGCGGTGGCTCAGCTGAGCTGGACGTTCGCGAGGTCCATGCGGCCCTGGGCGTCGACCTCGACGTGGGTGACGCTCTTGGCGTAGGCGGCGGCGGACATGTACGTGAAGACCGGGATGTACGGCAGGTCCCGGATGACGATGTCGTCGGCCTTCTGGTAGAGCTTGAGGCTGTCGGCCGGGTCGGTGGACCGGTCGGCCGCGGCGAGGGCCGCCTCGAACTCCTCGCTCTTGTAGTGCCCGAAGTTGGAGCCGTTGGCGATGGCCTCCTTGGAGAACACCGGGCGCAGGTAGTCCTCCGCCGCCGGGTAGTCCATGGCCCAGCCCGTGCGGAAGGCGCCCTCGAAGTTCTGGGCCTTCAGCTCGTTGAGCATGTCGCCGATCTTCGGGAAGGGCTTGGGCGTGACCTCGATGCCGAGGTTGGTCTTCAGCTGGGCGGCGACGGCCTCGATCCACTCCTTGTTGTCGCTGTCCGCGTCGTATCCGAGTTCCATGCGGTTCCCGGGGATGCCGCCGGCCCGCTGGAACAGCTCCTTGGCCTTGACCGGGTTGAACATCCCGGCCTCGCCCAGGGCGCCCTTGCGGTAGCCGGGCACGATGGGGCTGATGAAGTCGTCGGCCGGCTTGCGGGTGCCGTTGAAGATGCTCTTCGCGATGGCGTCCCGGTCGATCGCCATCGAGATCGCCCTGCGGACGTCGGCCTTGCCGAAGGACTCGCGGTTGGCCTCCAGCGGGAGGCCGATGTAGCCGACGGACGCCTCGGGCTTGTAGATGTAGCGCTCGCCGAACTCCTGGGAGACGGTGGGCAGCGCGGTGACCGGCAGCTTGTCGACGATCTGGAGCTTGCCGGCCTGGAGGTCGCCGTAGGCGTCGTCGAGGTTGTCGTAGATCTTGAACGTGACGCCGTCGAGCTTCGCCCGGCCGTCGACCGGGTACTTGTCGTACTTCTTGACCTTGATCTGCTTGTTGTGCTCCCACCGGCCGTCCATCTGGAACGGGCCGTTGCCGATCGGCGCCTCGCCGAACTTCTGCGGGTCCGCCTCGAAGGCCTTGGGCAGCGGGTAGAAGGCGTTGTAGCCCAGCATGGTCTTGAACTGGGAGAACGGCGCCTTCAGCGTCACCACGAAGGTCTTGCTGTCGACGATCTTGAGGCCCTTGAGCTCCTTGGCCGTGGGGGTCTTCCCCTTGCCCGGGGCCAGCTCGTCCGAGCCCTCGATCTTCGAGAAGAAGCCCATCGCCTCCGCGTTGTTCTCCTGGTTGGCCCCCCAGTTCCAGGCGCGGACGAAGGACTGCGCGTCGACCTTCTCGCCGTTGTGGAAGGTGTACCCGTCCTTGAGCTTGACCGTCCAGGTCCTGGAGTCGGTCGTCTCGATGGACTCGGCGACCGCGAGCTTCGGCTCGCTGGTCTTGTTGTCGTACGAGACCAGGCCCGTGAAGAGCGCGTGGAGCACCTCGGAGCCCTCGGACTCGCCGGTGTTCTGCCCCACCAGGCCGTGCTGCGGCTCGCTCAGCCGGACGCTGATGTGCCCGCCGGTCTTGACGCCGGCGGTGAGGTCCTCCGCACTGCTGCCGCAGCCCGTCGCCGCCATCGCCAGCACCAGGGTGCCGGCGGCCCATTTGGCGCGCGTTGCTCCACGCATGGGAAATTGCCTCCTCAGGAGTCACTGTCGATGTGCTCGTGAGCCGACGCTCCCCACAGCGCTTGACCCGAGACGCGAGCTCGATGGGGCCATCCTCGAGGACGCCCGGACCCCTAGAACATACCTGAGCGGTCACGTTACCGAGGCGGTACGGGTACACCTCCGGAACCCCCGGCTCCGCTCGGACGGGGCCGTGAACGCCGACCGGGCACGGCCGCTCAGCGGCCGTGCCCGGTCGGGTGTGCGCAGGGGGATCAGACGGGCAGGACCGTCTTCTCCTCGGCGAAGTGGCACGCCGACTCGTGCGCGGCCGCCGTGTCCTGGCCCTTGAAGCGCTCCGGGACCGCCAGCAGCGGCACCTCGGTGGAGCAGATGTCCTGCGCCTTCCAGCAGCGGGTGCGGAAGCGGCAGCCCGAGGGCGGGTTGGCCGGGGACGGGACGTCACCGGTCAGGATGATCCGCTCGCGGCCCTCGCGGGCATCCGGGTCCGGCACCGGCACCGCGGAGAGCAGCGCCTGGGTGTACGGGTGGGTGGGGTGGTCGTAGATCTGGGCGTCGGTGCCGATCTCGGCCATCTTGCCCAGGTACATGACGCCCACGCGGTCCGAGATGTGCCGGACGATCGAGAGGTCGTGCGCGATGAAGATGTAGGACAGGTTGAACTCGTCCTGCAGCTTCGCCATCAGGTTGATGACCTGCGCCTGCACCGACACGTCGAGCGCGGAGACCGGCTCGTCGCAGATGATGATCTCGGGCTGGAGCGCGAGGCCGCGGGCGATGCCGATGCGCTGGCGCTGGCCGCCGGAGAACTGGTGCGGGTACCGGTTGATGTACTCCGGGTTCAGGCCCACCACGTCCAGGAGTTCCTGGACCCGGCGCCGGCGGTCGCCCTTGGGAGCCACCTCGGGGTGGATCTCGAAGGGCTCGCCGATGATGTCGCCGACCGTCATGCGCGGGTTCAGCGAGGTGTACGGGTCCTGGAACACCATCTGGATGTTGCGGCGCACGGCCTTGAGGGCCTTGCCCGACAGCTTGGTGATGTCCTGGCCCTTGTAGAAGACCTCGCCGGACGTCGCCGTCTCCAGCAGCATCAGCAGCTTGGCGACGGTGGACTTGCCACAGCCGGACTCGCCGACGATGCCGAGGGTCTCGCCCTGGTGCAGGTCGAAGGAGATCCCGTCGACCGCGCGGACGGCGCCGATCTGCTTCTTGAACAGGATGCCCTGGGTCAGCGGGAAGTGCTTGACCAGGTTGCGCACCTGCAGGATCGGCTCACCGCGCTCGACGGGCGCCTCGATGGCGGCCACGGCCGCCGTCTCGGTCGCCGCCTCGACGACCTCGACCTCGCTGATACCGGGGGTGGCGTCCACGGCGTCGTCCTTCTTGTGGGTCTCAGCCATGGAGCTGCTCCTCGCGGAAGTGGCAGGCGCTGGCGCGGCCGGCCAGCTCGGTGCCGTCCTGCTCGGTCACCTGCAGCAGGGGCGGCATCTCGGTGCGGCAGATGTCCTGCACCTTGGGGCAGCGCGGGTTGAAGGCGCAGCCGGAGGGGGCCTTGAGCAGGTTGGGCGGCAGACCCTTGATCGCGTAGAGCTCCTGGCCCTTCTGGTCCAGGCGCGGGATCGAGTCCAGCAGACCACGGGTGTACGGGTGCGCGGGGCGCTTGTACAGCTCGTGGACCGGCGCCTGCTCGACGATGCGGCCCGCGTACATCACGGCGATCTTGTCCGCGACGTCGGCGACGACGCCGAGGTCGTGGGTGATCAGGATCAGACCCATGTTGTACTCGCGCTGCAGGTCCGCCAGCAGGTCCATGACCTGGGCCTGGACCGTCACGTCGAGCGCCGTGGTGGGCTCGTCCGCGATGATCAGGTCCGGCTCCAGGGCGAGCGCCATCGCGATCATGATGCGCTGGCGCATGCCGCCCGAGAACTGGTGCGGGTAGTCGTCGACCCGGCTCTTGGCCGCGGGGATCTTCACCCGGTCCATGAGCTCGATGGCCTTGACCTTGGCGTCCTTCTTCGACATGCCCTGGTGGACGCGGAACATCTCGCCCAGCTGGTTGCCGACGGAGAACACCGGGTTCAGCGCGGACAGCGCGTCCTGGAAGATCATCGCCATCTTCGGACCGCGCAGCTTGCGCCGCTCGTTCTCCGGAAGCTTGAGGATGTCCTCACCGCGGAAGAGGATCTCTCCCTTGGCGACCCGCCCGGGGGGCGAGTCGAGGATGCCCATGATCGCCTGCGCGGTCACGGACTTGCCGGAGCCGGACTCGCCGAGCACGGCCAGGGTCTCGCCGGACGAGACGCTGTAGTTCACGCCATTGACGGCCTTGACGACGCCTTCGCGGGTGGCGAACTCGACGTGCAGGTCGCGCACTTCGAGAACGGGAACCTCGGAGTCGCCGCCCCTCTGGCGGGGCACGTCTGCGGTGATGCTTGAAGCAGTCATTTCGGTGGTGCCGCCCTTCTAGCGCAGCTTCGGGTCGAGGGCGTCGCGGAGCCCGTCACCGACGAATACGAAGCCAAGGACCGTCAGCACGATCGCGATGCTGGGGTAGGTCCACAGGAAGTCCTTGACTCCCATGAAGTCCTTGGCGGCGGCGAGCATGTTGCCCCACTCCGGGACCTCCGGGCTGACGCCCACGCCCAGGAAGGACAGCGAGGCCTCGGCCACGATGGCGCCGCCGACGCTGAACGCGGCGTAGGCCATCACGGCGGCGATGGAGTTGGGGATGATGTGCCGCAGGATGATCCGGCGGGTGTCCGCGCCCAGGGCGCGGGCGGCCAGCACGTAGTCGGCCTCGCGGACCGACAGGATCGAGCTGCGCAGCAGACGGGAGACCGTCGGCCAGGAGAAGACGGCCAGCGAGATGATCACCGGCATCACGCCCCGGCCCATCGCGATGATGATGACGATGGCACCGATCAGCAGCGGGAAGGCGAAGAAGATGTCGGCGATGCGCATCAGCACCGAGTCGGTGGCGCGGCCGAAGTAGCCGGCCAGCGCGCCGATGACGATGCCGATGAGGCACGCCAGGAAGATCGACGCGAGACCGATCTCCACGGCGATGCGGGTGCCGTAGATGATGCGGGAGAACTGGTCGCGGCCGAGGGCGTCGGTGCCCAGCAGGTGGCCGTTGCCCGGCTCCTGGAGGGTGTTGTTCAGGTCCTGGGCCAGCGGGTCCTGCGGGGCGATCAGCGGGGCGAAGATCGCGGTCAGGAACAGCAGCGCGACGAGGCCGAGGCCGACGACGGCCAGCTTGTTCGCGAGGAAGCGGTGGCGGATCTCGCCCCACTGGGTCACGCGGGCGACGGCCGGTTCGGCCTCCGCGTTCGCGGCCTGCGCCGGTGCGGTCGCGTCCCCCGCCACCGATGTGCTCTTGGTGAGCTCGGTCATGGGTAACTCCTAGAACGGGCTGCCTGGGATCAGGCGAGGCGGATGCGCGGGTCGAGGACCGCGTACAAGAGGTCGACGAGGAGGTTCAGCAGGACGAACACGGCGACGCCGAAGCTCACCACGCCGATGATGATCGGGTTGTTCTGCTGCTGGACCGCCTGCACCAGGGCGAGCCCGATGCCATCCCAGTTGAAGATCGCCTCGGTGATCAGGGCGCCACCGAGCAGCGAGCCGAAGGAGATACCCAGGTACGTGACGACCGGGATGATCGAGTTGCGCATGACGTGCTTGACGAGCACGGTCCGCCGCGGCAGGCCCTTGGCGACGGCCGTCTTGACGTAGTCGGCCCGCAGCACCTCGAGCATGGTGCCGCGCATGAGCCGCGCCACGAGGGCGGCGTCGAGGATCGCCAGCGTGAAGGCGGGCAGGATCAGCGAGTTCATCGTGCCGTCGGAGATCAGCGGGAACCACTTGAGCTGGACCACGAAGGCCTTCTGGAGCACCATGCCGATCACGAAGGACGGGAAGCCGACGGCCATGGTGGTCAGGAGCGTGATCAGCACGTCCCAGAACGAGTATCTGAACAGCGCGGCGATCAGACCCGCCAGCAGGCCGATCAGGATGTCCAGGACGATGGCCGCCAGGGCGAGCTCAGCGGTGTTCGCGAGCTTCGGCCCGAGGACCTCCGTCACCGGCCGGCGCTGGGTGTAGTCCTCACCGAGGTCACCCTGCGCGAGGTTCTTGACGAAGTTCCCGTACTGGACGGGCAGCGGATCGTTGAGGCCGTAGCGCTCGCGGAGCGCCTCGACCACGGCCGGGTCACGGGCCTTGTCACCACCGAGGGAGCCCACCGGGTCGCCGGGGAGCACGAAAAGACAGCAGAAGAGAATAACCGTCGCACCGAAGAGAACGACAACCATCTGTCCGAGCCGCCGGATCACATACCTTCCCACGATGCCTCCTTTACATACCGAGCGTGGGGGTTGGCGGCATCATCCGATCGGGAGATTGGCCGCATCCGGGCGCGGATCGACGAGAGAGAGGGGTGCGCCCGGGACTGAGCGAAGGCCGTGGGGACCGGAGTAGTGTCTCCGGGCCCCCACGACCTTCGCCTACCTGTTGATGAGGAGGCTCTTACTTGGCCGAGATCTCAGCGAGGTTCGGGTCCTCGAAGAAGTCCAGCTGGACGTTGTTGAACTTGTCCGTGGCCGCGAGGCGGAACTGGGTGCGCTTCCACAGCGGGATGAGACCCTGCTCCTCGTCGACCGCGAGCTTCTCGGCCTCCTTGTAGACCGCGGCGCGGGCCGCCGGGTCCTTGGTGCCGCGGGCCTTGGTGATCAGCTCGTCGAACTTCGGGTTGTTGTAACGGCCGCGGTTGTCACCGGCCGCCTTGCCCGTCGCCGGGTCCTCGTTGATCGAACCGGAGTCGAGCAGCGGGTACAGGAAGTTGTCCGGGGTCGGGTAGTCCGCGCCCCAGGCCGAGCGCCACAGACCGCCGGTGCCCTTGTCCTGCTGCTGGGCCAGGGCCTCCTTGAACGGCTTGCCGTTCAGCTTGACCTCGAGGCCGAGGACGTCCTTCAGCTGCTGCGCGACGGCCTGGACCCACTCTTCGTGGCCCGCACCGGTGTTGTAGCCGAAGTCGAGGACGGTGCCCGGCTTCAGGCCGCCCTTCTCCGCGAACTGCTTGGCCTTCTCCTTGTCCTGCTTGACGCAGGAGGAGCAGACGCCGTCCTGGTACGTGTCCGCGAAGGACGGCGGCAGGACGGAGGTGGCGGGCTTCTGCATGCCCTGGAAGACACCCTTGGCGATGGCCTCGCGGTCGATCGCGTAGGAGATCGCCTTGCGGGCGTCGGGGTTGTTCAGCGGGGCGACCTGGTTGAAGGCGACCAGGTAGTTGACACCGCTGGTGTCGGCCTCGATCCACTGCTTCTTCGGCGAGTACTTGGCCTTCGCGACCGGCTGCTGCGGCGTGGGCATACGCGCCCAGTCGAACTGGCCCGACTGGAAGCCCTGGTACTCCAGGGTGGAGCCGTTGGCCGCGTTCAGGATCGAGATCTCGACCTTGGCGAGCTTGGCCTTCTCGAAGCCGTAGTCGTCGTTACGGACGAGGGTGATGGACTTGTTGTGCTGCCACGAACCCTCCATCTTGAAGGGGCCGTTGCCGATCGGCGCGTCGTTGAACGCCTTGTTGCTGGCGGCGCCGGCGGCCTTCGGGACCGGGCTGAAGGCCTGGTGCACGGTCTTCTTGTCGAACTCGAAGTCGGCCTCGGACAGCTCGACCTTCAGGGTGGAGGCGTCCGGAGCGGTCACACCCGCGAAGGTGGTGGCGTTGCCGCCGTTGAGCTCCTTGTAGCCGTTGACGCCCGCGAACGGGTAGGCCACGTCGGAGGCGGAGTCCTTGGCGACCACACGGGTCCAGCCGCGGACGAAGGACTCGGCGTCGACGGGCTCGCCGTTGGTGAACTTCGTGCCCTGCTTGATCTTGAAGGTCCAGGTCTTGCCGTCGTCGCTGGTCTGGACCGACTCGGCGAGCTCGGGCTTGAGCTTGCCGTCGACCGTGGCGCTGTAGAGGCCCGTGAAGAGGTTGTGCGTGACGAGCGCGCCCTCGGACTCCTGGGAGTTGAACGGGTCGATCGCGGTCGGCTCGGTGATGCCGAGGCGGAACGTACCGCCCGACGGACCCGCGTTCTTCTTGTCGCCGTCGCCACCGCTGCATGCCGTGGCAGCCATCGCCACGATGACGGCACCCACGACCCACTTGGCGCTCGTTGCTCCGCGCATGGGTAATAGCCTCCTCAGGAGTCACTGTCGATGATGAGGGTCCGTCATCCGCTGACACCCCTGACAGCGAAATCCGGTCCCGTCGTGTGTGCTCGTGAGTCGACGCTCCCCACAGCGTGTGACCCATTGACCCGAGCTCAATGGAGCCATCCTCAGGGACGCCCAGACCGTAAACCACACTTAAGTGGTCTCGTTTTCACAACATCACCGTATGGCGAAAACCCGAAATCCGGACAAACGGATAGGAGACAGACACGTGCGAAACGGACGGTTAGTTCATCTTCCGGAGTGTCACGGTCGGTATGCGGACACTTGAGCGACACAATCCGTTTGACAAACGACGACGGCCCCTGCCCGCACCGAGCCGGTGCAGGGAGGGGCCGTCGCCGATGGTGTGCGTTTCGGCCAGAAGCCTACTCGCGTACTACTTGGCCGACTTGGCGCGGGAAGCGGTGCGCGAACGCTCCTTCTGGTCCAGGACGACCTTGCGGATGCGCACGGCCTCCGGGGTCACCTCGACGCACTCGTCGTCGCGGCAGAACTCCAGGGACTGCTCCAGGGAGAGCTTGCGCGGCGGGACGATCGCCTCGAAGGAGTCGGCGGAGGAGGAGCGCATGTTCGTGAGCTTCTTCTCCTTGGTGATGTTCACGTCCATGTCGTCGGCGCGCGAGTTCTCGCCGACGATCATGCCCTCGTACACCTCGGTGCCGGGGTCGGTGAACAGGACGCCGCGCTCCTGGAGGTTGGTCATCGCGAAGGCGGTGACCGCACCGGCGCGGTCGGCGACCAGGGAGCCGTTGTTACGGGTGACCAGCTGGCCGAACCACGGCTCGTGGCCCTCGTGGATCGAGTGGCCGATGCCGGTGCCGCGGGTCTGGGTCAGGAACTCCGTACGGAAGCCGATGAGGCCGCGGGACGGGACGACGAACTCCATGCGGACCCAGCCGGAGCCGTGGTTCGACATGTTGTCCATGCGGCCCTTGCGGACGCCCATGAGCTGGGTGACGGCGCCCATGTGCTCCTCGGGCACGTCGATCGTCATGCGCTCGACCGGCTCGTGGACCTTGCCGTCGATCTCGCGGGTGACGACCTGCGGCTTGCCGATGGTCAGCTCGAAGCCCTCGCGGCGCATCTGCTCGACCAGGATGGCGAGCGCGAGCTCACCGCGGCCCTGGACCTCCCAGGCGTCCGGACGGTCGGTGTCCAGGACGCGCAGCGAGACGTTACCGATCAGCTCGCGGTCCAGACGGTCCTTGACCTGGCGCGCGGTGACCTTGCGGTCCTTGACCGCGGCCTTGGCGTCCGCGCCCTTGCCGGAGCCGCCGCGGCCGACCATCGGGGAGGTGTTGGTGCCGATGACCATGGAGATGGCCGGCTCGTCCACCGTGATCAGCGGCAGCGCGATCGGGTTCTCCGGGTCGGCCAGGGTCTCGCCGATCATGATGTCGGGGATACCGGCGACGGCGCAGATGTCACCGGGGCCGGCGACCTCGGCCGGCTTGCGGGTGAGCGCCTCGGTCATCATCAGCTCGGTGATGCGGACGTTGGAGACCGTGCCGTCACGCTTGATCCACGCGACCGTCTGGCCCTTGCGCAGCTCGCCCTGCTCGACGCGGAGCAGCGCGATGCGGCCGAGGAAGTTGTCGGCGTCGAGGTTGGTGACGTGGGCCTGGAGGGGGGCCTCGTCGTCGTAGGTCGGGGCCGGGACGTGCTCCAGGATGGTGGAGAAGAACGGCTCCAGGTTGTCGCTGTCCGCCGGGACGGTACCGTCCTCCGGCTTGGTCAGCGAGGCGATGCCGTCACGGCCGCAGGCGTAGACGATCGGGAACTCGATCTGGTCCTCGTCGGCGTCCAGGTCCAGGAACAGGTCGTAGGTCTCGTTGACGACCTCGTCGATCCGGGAGTCCGGGCGGTCCGTCTTGTTGATGCAGAGGATGACCGGCTTCCGCTGCTGGAGGGCCTTGCGGAGCACGAAGCGGGTCTGGGGCAGCGGACCCTCGGAGGCGTCCACCAGCAGGACGACGGCGTCCACCATCGACAGACCGCGCTCGACCTCGCCACCGAAGTCGGCGTGGCCGGGGGTGTCGATGATGTTGATCGTGATCGGGGCCCCGCCGTCCTTGGGGTGGTACTTCACCGCCGTGTTCTTGGCGAGGATCGTGATGCCCTTCTCACGCTCCAGGTCGTTCGAGTCCATCATGCGGTCGTCGAGCTGCTGGTGGGCGGCGAAGGCACCGGCCTGCTTGAGCATGGCATCGACGATGGTCGTCTTGCCATGGTCGACGTGGGCGACGATGGCGACGTTACGGATGTCGTGGCGCGTGGGCACTTCGGCGCTTCTCCCGGGATCGTGGATGGCGTCGCGTACGGCCTGGCACGCGCGCCTCGACCGGGCGGAAAACCTGCCACGGCCTTACACCATCGTACGTCGATCGGCGGGAACCGCCTGCCGGGGGGTCTGTCAAGGGGCCGGACGACTGAGGACGGCCGGGTCGTGGGTGGGGGTTCCCGGCTGTCGGTACGGCCCGTGTTCCTGCGGGTCAACGGGTAGGGACGACCTTGCCCGCCGGGAATCCGGCGGGCAAGGAAATTGAGTCACTTCTGAGCTTGCTACCCGCCGGTCAACCCGACAGGCCCCGTTTTTTCACCACTTCTTCGCCGCGCCGCCTTCCGGCCGCCGGGGCCCCGGCCGGCCGCTCCTACTTCTTCTTCGCGTCCTTGGCGGCGGGCGGCTTCTTCCAGCCGATGTCCTGGAAGCGGGGCGCCCCGAGGCCGAAGGCGCCGGCGTTGGCCAGGCCCGGCTTGGCCGCGACCAGCTCCGGGCGCTGGTAGAGCGGGATGGAGCCGGCCGCCGCCCAGATCCGGGCGTCCGCCTTGCGCATCAGGTCGCGGGCCTTGGCCTCGTCCAGCTCACCGGCCGCCTGGTCGAAGAGCTGGTCGATGTGGTCGGTGCCGACCCGCGTGTAGTTCTGCTCGACGAGCAGCGAGCCGTCGGCGGCCGGCTCCGGCTTGGCGAAGATGGGCCGGTCGTCGGTGGCCGGGAAGGCCGTGGCGGGCCAGGAGTAGAGGGCCAGGTCGTACTGGCCCGAGGCGATGTGGTCCTTGAAGAAGCTCTCGTCCGGGACCTTGGTGATCCGGGTGCTGATGCCGATCTTCCGGAGGGTCTGGGAGATCCGCTCGCCGACCGCGCGCAGGGCCTCCGAGCCGGGTCCGGCCGGCAGGACGAAGCGCAGGTCGAGCTGCTTGCCGTCCTTGGCGAGCATGGCGCCCGAGGTGCGGGGGGCGACCTGCTTGGCCGGAGCCGGGGCCGGGGTGGCCTTCGCGGGTTCCTTGGCGTCCTCCCCGTCCGCCTCGGCCTCCGCCTTCGCGGCCGCGGCGGCGGCCGCGCGCTTGCCGTCCTCGATGGCGCCCGCCTGGGCCAGCAGCGCCTCACCCTGCTGGGCGGCCAGGGAGGACGGGGCCAGCACGGGCGAGGGCCGCCCGCGCAGGGAACCGGGGACGAAGGCCATCCCCTCGTCGACGAGGTCCCCCTCGAAGGCGGCGGGCCCCTCCTGGAGGATCCGCGGGCCGGAGACGGGGGCGCTCGGCCGGCCCGGCCGGCCCCGGCGGTCCGGGCGGTCCCGGCGCACGGCGCCGTTGCGGCCGTCGTCCTGGCCCACGATGTAGAGGCCGTCGTTGCCGGTGCCGTCGCCCGGTCCCGGCTTGGCGCCCGACGGGGTCTTCGAGTCGTCCGTCGCCCCCTCTCCCTCCGGGCCCGCCTTCGCCTCGGGCGGCTCCGTCAGCTTGCCGTCCTTGCGCCAGCCCGCGTCCGCGAGGAGGGCCTGGGCGGCATGGGTGTCCTGGCCGCCGAGGGCGTCGCTGTTGTCGGCGTACGCCTGCTGCCCGGCCAGCGCCAGGTGGCTGCCCACCGGCTTGGCCGGCAGGCCGAGCGGCTTGAGGACGATCTCCGCGAGCTCCTTGCGGTCCAGGGCCCGGGCGATCGCCCGGCGGACCCGCTCGTCGGAGAGCGGTCCGGAGGCCCCGTTCATGGCCAGCTGGGTGTACGAGGGCTCCAGCGACCTGCGGACCTCGAAGCCGCGCAGGGCCGACTGCTCGTCCGCGTACTTCTGCACCGCCTCGGCGTTCTTCTGCCGGTTCTCCTGCTCCTCCTTGGCCTTGGTCTCGTCGGCGCCGTGGGCCAGCGCCCAGGAGCGGGTGGCCTGCGCGGGGGTGAGGGAGGCGCCGGGGCCGTGCGTGCCGTCCACGCGGCCGGCGTCGCGGTGGGCGAGGGCGATGCGGTCGGCGCCCGCCCGGTCGATCTCCGCCAGGTCCACCTTCCCGGCGGCCAGCGCGGCCGGGCGGCCGGCCCGCGGGACCGCCGTCAGGACGAGGGTGTCCAGCTTGGCGCCCCGGCCCCACCAGCGGGGGTTGCGGGTCAGGGCGGCGGTGCCGGTCTTCTTGTCGATCGCCCCGAGGTTGAAGGGTCCGGCGGTGACCTTGAGGGCGCCCCGGGCCCCCTCGTTGAAGGCCTCCGGGGTGCCCATGACCTGCTTCGGGTAGAGGGGGCTGAACAGGGAGCGCCAGTCCGCGTACGGGCGGACGAAGGTGACCTTGACCTCCAGGTCGTTCTTGCCCCGCTCGATCTTCTCGATCCGCTCGTAGCCGGAGTTGCGGGCCGTCCAGTACGCCGAGTCCTTGCCGTTCAGGGCCCGCCACTGCGCCACGAAGTCGGCGGCGCCGATCTCGCGCCCGTCGCTCCACACCGCCTTCTGGTTCAGCTTGTACAGCACGACCTGCTTGGGCTCGCGCTCGACGACCTCGGCCTTCTCCAGGTAGTCGGGATTGGCCACCGGCCGCCCCTTGGCGTCCAGCGTGAACAGCTGCGGCAGCACCGCTCCCGCGATCCGCGTGGTGGTGGCGTCCGCGTCGGCCTGGAAGGCGTTCAGGGTCTCCGGCAGGGAGTCCACCGCCCAGCGCAGGACCCCGCCGTCGGCGACCTGCTCGCGGGCCGTCAGCCCGATGTCCGGACCGGCGGCGGCCGGCCCGCCGTCGTCCTCACCCGCCCCGCATCCCGCGAGGAGCGGCAGTGCAAGGACTCCCGAGGTGAGGAGCGCCAAGGACCTGCGCCTTCTCTGGGTCATGGGTGGTACCTCCGGGACGGGGCGTGGAGCCGTGAAAGAGAGGGGTCTTGATCACGTTCGGCGGTATATGGAGCTGATCACACTGGTGTCGAAACCCACTGAAATAGACAGCCCGCCGGGTCCTCCGGAGCGGACCCTCGCCACGCCGCGAACCCCACCCGTGCGGACCAATCCCGGTTGCGGCCCGGACGGGCGGTCCCTCGTTCGAGGGATGAAAATGGGGGCAGGGAGGGGCGCACGGTTTGCGCCTGCGCGCCCGGAATCGCTGCACGTCCCTTCACAACCGGGGACGGGAGGCGCGACACTCGCAGGCGCCCGTGAGCGTTGCCACCGCACCCCCGCGGAAGTGAGGTCACGTCATGTCCCTGCAAGACGATCTGACGGCCGTACGACGCAACCTGAACGAGCTGGTCCGCTCGGTGGAACGGCTGGAGCAGGACGTCGCCCGGCAGTCGCCGGCCGCCGCCCCCAGAGCGGCCGCCCCGGGCGGGATGGTCCCCGTCCCGGACACCCCGTACGACCAGTCCAAGTGGACGGACACCGACGACGAGGGCCTCGGCGTCCGCGACCGCCGCGCCCCCTGATCCCCTCCCGTCCCCGCACCCCCATCTGGCCCGGCCGCCACGCGCGGCCGGGCCTCCTGGGCCACCCCTCATCGCACTCCACCCGGAGTTCTCCTTGGCCACAGGCACGGAACCACACCGGCAACGGCCCGGCGGGGTCCACACCCCCTCCCGGGCCGCGATCGCACCCGGGCACCTGCGCACCGACCGGTGGTGGCTGGCCCCCGCCGGCACCGCGGCCGGGCTGCTCGCCTTCGTCGTCTACTCGACCTGGCGGGCCTTCGCGAACGCCCACTACTACGCGGCCCCGTACGTCTCCCCGTTCTACTCCCCCTGTCTGGCGGAGAACTGCGAGACGATGCGCGGCGGCCCCAACCTCGGCCTGTTCGGCAGCTGGTGGGGCCTGTCCCCCGCCCTGCTGATCCTGGTCTTCCCCCTCGGCTTCCGCCTGACCTGCTACTACTACCGCAAGGCCTACTACCGGGGCTTCTGGGCCTCGCCGCCCGCCTGCGCGGTCCCCGAACCGCACGCCGGCTACACGGGCGAGACCCGCTTCCCGCTGATCCTCCAGAACGCGCACCGGTACTTCTTCTACACGGCGGTCCCGGTCGCCGGGATCCTGACGTACGACACCGTGCTGACCTTCCGCGACCGGCACTACGCGTGGGGACACATGGGCCTGGGAACCCTGTTGTTCCTCCTCAACATCGTGCTGATCTGGGCCTACACCCTGTCCTGCCACTCCTGCCGGCACGTCATGGGCGGCCGCCTGAAGCACTTCTCGGCCCACCCGGTGCGCTACCGGCTGTGGAGCTGGGTCGGCCGGCTCAACACCCGCCACATGCAGCTCGCCTGGGCCTCCCTGATCAGCGTGGCCCTGTGCGACTTCTACGTGTACCTGCTGGCCACCGGCACCTTCACCGACCCGAGGATCTTCTGACATGACCCAAGTCGACCGGCAGCAGTGGGACGTGGTCGTGGTCGGTGCGGGCGGCGCCGGGCTGCGGGCCGCGATCGAGGCCCGGGAGCGGGGCGCCCGTACGGCCGTGATCTGCAAGTCCCTCTTCGGCAAGGCCCACACGGTCATGGCGGAGGGCGGGATCGCCGCCTCCATGGGCAACGCCAACGAGCACGACAACTGGCAGGTCCACTTCCGCGACACCATGCGCGGCGGGAAGTTCCTCAACCAGTGGCGGATGGCCGAGCTGCACGCCAAGGAGGCCCCGGACCGGGTGTGGGAGCTGGAGACCTGGGGCGCGCTCTTCGACCGGACGCCCGACGGCAGGATCTCGCAGCGCAACTTCGGCGGCCACGAGTACCCGCGGCTGGCGCACGTCGGCGACCGGACCGGCCTGGAGCTGATCCGCACCCTCCAGCAGAAAATCGTCCAGCTCCAGCAGGAGGACTTCCGGGAGCACGGGGACCACGAGGCCCGGCTCAAGGTCTTCCAGGAGTGCACGGTGACCCGCGTCCTGAAGGACGGGGACCGGGTCTCGGGGACGTTCTGCTACGAGCGCGAGTCCGGCCGCTTCTTCGTCCTGGAGGCCCCGGCGGTGGTCCTCGCCACGGGCGGGATCGGCAAGTCCTTCAAGACCACCTCCAACTCCTGGGAGTACACGGGCGACGGCCACGCGCTGGCCCTGCTCGCGGGAGCCCCGCTCCTCAACATGGAGTTCGTGCAGTTCCACCCCACGGGCATGGTCTGGCCCCCTTCCGTGAAGGGCATCCTCGTCACGGAATCGGTGCGCGGCGACGGCGGGGTGCTGCGCAACTCCGAGGGCCGGCGGTTCATGTTCGACTACGTCCCCGACGTCTTCAAGGAGAAGTACGCCGAGACGGAGGAGGAGGGCGACCGCTGGTACGAGGACCCCGACGGCAACCGGCGCCCGCCCGAGCTGCTGCCCCGCGACGAGGTCGCCCGGGCCATCAACTCCGAGGTGAAGGCGGGCCGCGGCTCCCCGCACGGCGGGGTGTTCCTGGACGTGTCCACCCGGATGCCGGCGGAGCGGATCAAACGGCGCCTGCCCTCCATGTACCACCAGTTCAAGGAGCTGGCGGACGTGGACATCACCGCCGAGCCGATGGAGGTCGGGCCGACCTGCCACTACGTGATGGGCGGCATCGCGGTCGACTCCGACACCGCCGCCACGGCCGGGGTACGGGGGCTGTTCGCGGCCGGCGAGGTCGCGGGCGGGATGCACGGCTCGAACCGGCTCGGCGGAAACTCCCTGTCCGACCTGCTGGTCTTCGGCCGGCGGGCCGGTCTGCACGCGGCCGGACACGCGGCGGGCGGCGGGGAGCGGCCGGCGGTCTCCCAGGAGCAGGTCGACGCCGCGGCCGCCGAGGCGCTGGCCCCCTTCCGCGCCGACGAGGGCGCGGAGAACCCGTACACCCTCCACCAGGAGCTCCAGACGACCATGAACGACCTCGTCGGCATCATCCGCCGCGAGGCGGAGATGGCGGAGGCCCTGGAGCGGCTGGCGTCCCTGCGCGTACGGGCCGCCCGGGCCGGGGTCGAGGGGCACCGGCAGTTCAACCCGGGCTGGCACCTGGCCCTGGACCTGCGCAACATGCTGCTGGTCAGCGAGTGCGTGGCCCGCGCGGCCCTGGAGCGCACCGAGAGCCGGGGCGGCCACACCCGCGAGGACCGCCCGGCGATGGAGCGGGAGTGGCGGCCGGTGAACCTGCTGTGCCGGCCCGTGCTCCCGGCCCCCGCCGATCCGGCGGCCGACCGGATCGTCCTCGAACGCACCCGGACCGATCCCATCCGCCCCGACCTGCTCGCCCTGTTCGAGAAGGACGAGCTGGCCAAGTACCTCGCCGAAGAGGAGCTCACCGGATGACCACCTACGACGCCCGCTTCCGGGTCTGGCGGGGCGACGCGGAGGGCGGGGACCTGCGGGACTTCACCGTCGAGGTGCACGACGGGGAGGTGGTCCTGGACATCGTCCACCGGCTCCAGGCGACGCAGGCCCCGGACCTGGCGGTGCGCTGGAACTGCAAGGCGGGCAAGTGCGGCTCGTGCAGCGCCGAGATCAACGGGCGGCCGCGGCTGATGTGCATGACCCGCATGTCCGTCTTCGACCGGGACGAGACGGTCACCATCACCCCGCTGCGGGCCTTCCCCGTGGTCCGGGACCTGGTGACGGACGTGTCCTTCAACTACGAGAAGGCGCGCTCGGTGCCGGCGTTCGTACCGCCGGCCGGGCTGGCGCCGGGCGAGTACCGGATGCAGCAGGTGGACGTGGAACGCTCGCAGGAGTTCCGCAAGTGCATCGAGTGCTTCCTGTGCCAGGACACCTGCCACGTGGTGCGCGACCACGAGGAGAACAAGGGCGCCTTCGCCGGCCCCCGCTTCCTGATGCGGGTCGCCGAGCTGGACATGCATCCGCTGGACGCCGCCGAGGAGGCGGGCCTGGACCGCAAGCGCACGGCCCAGGACGAGCACGGGCTGGGCTACTGCAACATCACCAAATGCTGTACGGAGGTCTGCCCGGAGGGGATCAGGATCACCGACAACGCCCTCATCCCGCTGAAGGAGCGGGCCGTGGACCGCAAGTACGACCCCCTGGTGTGGCTGGGCAGCCGGATCCGGCGCCGTTCGCCGTCCGACCCCCGGTAGTTCACTTCGCGATGGACAATGCCCCCTGGACGACCGTCGGATGACGTGGTGTCAGGGGGCTGCGCGGTGCGGGTGGGGGAACTGCTGGCGGACCGGTACCGGCTGGACCGCCGGCTCGGCGCGGGCGGCATGGGCGAGGTGTGGGCGGGCCACGACCTGGCCCTGGACCGGCCGGTGGCGGTCAAGGTGCTGCTGGAGGCGGCGACCGACGAGGAACTGATCGCCCGCTTCCGGCGGGAGGCGACGATCGGGGCGCGGCTCCAGCACCCGGGCATCACCGTCGTGCACGACGTGGGGCAGCACGAGGGACGGCTGTTCATCGTGATGGAACTGCTCCCCGGCGAGGACCTGGGGGCGGTGCTCGCCCGCGAGCGGGGCGGGCTGCCGGCCGCGGAGGCGGTGGAGCTGGCCGCGCAGGCGGCGGAGGCGCTGGCCGCCGCGCACGAACGGGCGGTGGTCCACCGGGACCTCAAGCCCCAGAACCTCTTCCTGCTGCCCGGCGGGCGGCTGAAGATCTGCGATTTCGGCATCGCGCACTCCGCGGACGCGACGGCGGGCTGGACGGTCACCGGCCGGATGTTCGGCACCCCGCCGTACATGGCGCCGGAGCAGTGGCGGGGCGAACACGTGGACGCCCGGTGCGACCTGTACGCGCTGGGGTGCGTGCTGTACGCCCTGCTGACCGGGGAGCCGCCGTTCGGCCAGAGCGAGGGCCCGTACGTCCTGATGCTGCGCCACATCGAGGAACCTCCGCGCCCGCTGCGGGAGGCCGGGGCGGCGGTCTCCCCGGAGCTGGAGGCCCTGGTGGGCGCCCTGCTGGCGAAGCCCCCGGCGGACCGCCCGGAGTCGGCGCAGACGGTGGCCCGGACGCTACGCGAACTACCGGCCGGCGGGGGCCTCGCGGGCGCGGCGGGCGCGGGCGCGGCGGATGCGGGCCTCGCGGGCGCGGGCGCGACGGGCGCGGGCGCGACGGGCGCGGGCCTCGCGGGTGCAGGCGCGACGGGCGCGGGCGCGACGGGCGCGGGCCTCGCGGGCGCGGGCGCGGCGGATGCGGGCCCGGACGGGACGGGAGTCGCGCTCCCGGCGGAGGGTCCCGGTGTGGCGGCCTCCGCCGGGGGCGGCGGGGGTTCGGGGAGCGGGGAGCCGGCCGGGAACGGCGAGGGGTCGGGGAGCCCGGAGCCGGTCGGGGGGCCGGACGTGGCGGGTTCCGCCGCGTCGAGCTCCGACCCGCCCCGGCCCGCCGCCGCCTCCCGCGACGCGGGCCGCCCGGGCGGGAGTACGTCCGAGGACCCGTGGGGGTTCGTACGGGAGCTGCTGCTGGAGGCCGAGGATGCGCTCGGCGGGCTGCCCGTCGGGGCCGGGGACGTACGGGTCGAGGGGCTGGCGCTGGCGGCCGAGGCGGCGGCGCGGTTCGACGCGGGGCTGGCGGGGCGGCTGCTGGCGGACGCCGAGCGGTGGGCGTGGGCCGACGGCGGCGGGGACGGCTCCCGGGTCGCCGGGCTGCTGACGGGGCTGGCCCGGCGGATCTCGCGGGACGCCCCCGCGCGCACCGAACGGGTCCTGACCGACGCGCAGCAGGCGCTGTTCCCGGTGTTCGGGCCGCGCCGCGCCAGCCGGCTGCGGAAGGTCGCGGAGGAGCTCGCGGCGGTGGCGCCCGAGCGCGGGGTGCGGCTGGCCCGGCGGCACTTCCCCGGCAGCGCGGCGGAGGAGGCGGTGCTGGCCCGGGCGGTCCTGGCCAGCGCCCCCACCGACCCGGCGCGGGCGGAGCGCTGGCTGGCCCGGATCCCGAGCGCGGCGGTCCGTGCGGCCACCGAGTCCAAGGCCGTCACCGCCGTCGCCCGGCAGGACCTGCCCGGCGCCCTGCGGCTGGCCGCGCGGATACCCGTCGGCGGGGCCAGGGTGCGGGCGCTGTGCCGGGTGGCGGGCGAGCGCACCGCCGTCGGGGACGGGGCCGGCGCGGACGAGGCCCTCGTACGGGCCGAGGAGGCCCTGGCCGAGCTGGCGGCGGCGGCCGGGGCGCGGGAGGAGGAGGCGGACGCGGCCCGCGCCGCCCTCAAGGCCGCCCGGGAACTGAGCGCCGAGGGCCACCGGTCCGTACTGGAGCCGGCCACCGCGCGGGAGCGGGCGGCCGCGGCGCGGGAGCTCGCCGAACCGGCCGAGCGGGGCCGCGAGCTGGCCTGGATCGCCCGGGACTGCACGGCGGGCGCGCCCTGGCTGGAGCGGGCCGCGGCCGATCCCGGCACCCGCCCGCCGCGTTCCGACACCTCGGCACCGGGCCGGGAGGGCGGCCTCCCCGCCGGGCCGGGTCCGTCGCGCGCGGAACGCTGGCGGGCCGGTACGCCCCGGCCGGACGCCCTGTACGCGGCCGGGCGGCGGGTGGTGTGGACGGCGGACTCCGAGGTGGGCTGCCTGGACGCCGATTCGGGGACCACGCGGTGGACGGCGTACGCCGACGAGGGGGTGCCGGCGCTGCCGCTGCCCGAGCCGGAGCGGGTGTGGTGCGCGGCCGACGCGGACAGCGTGTGCGTGGTGGTGGAGACGGACGGCGGGCCGGGCGGGCGGCTGGTGGTCCGGGAGCCGGCGGACGGGCGGGTGCGGTGGTGGCGGGAGCTGCCGAAGGCGGCTTCGCTGACGCCGTCGCCGGGGTTGCTGCTCGTGACGGCGGAGGGCGGGCTGACCGCCCTGCGCAAGGACACCGGCGAGCCGGTGTGGCGGCAGCCGGTGCCGGAGGCGGCCCCGCGGACGGTCACGGTGTCGGACGAGTGCCTGGTCCTCGGCGACGGCCGGCAGCTGCGGGCGCTGCACCTGCCGACCGGCGCGCCGCTGTGGTCGTGGCCGCGCGGCTACGGCGGCGGGGCGCGGGAGCTCCCGGACCTGCCGGCGGGGACGGTGCACGTGCTGGACGGGGGCGTCGTGCGCGCCCTGGACCGGCGCAGGGGCTACGAGCTGTGGCGCTTCGAGCCGGGTGCGGCGGCGGAGCGGCTGCTGGTCGAGGACGGCGTGGTGTACGTGGCCGCGTACCGGCCGGAGCAGGGCTGGGACACGGTGTTCGCCCTCGACGGGGGCAGCGGTGCGGTGCGCTGGCAGCAGCAGGTGACGCGGCGCGAGGGCACGGAGTGCGTACTCGAACTGCTGGGCGTCAGGCGGGGGGTGCTGTACGTCCACTCGGCCCACGGGGGCCGGCGCGGGCTGCTGGGCCGGGGGGCACCGCCGTTCGTGACGGGCCTGGAGGTGGCCTCGGGCCGCGCCCGGCGCCTGTGGGAACACGAGGCACCTGGAGGAGGCCCGGCCCCCACCCTGGCGGGCGACACCCTGGTGACGGCGACCCCGACCCCGACGGGTGTGGCCCTCCCGGGGTGAGCCCGCCCTCTCCCCGGCGAGGGGCGGGGGCGGTGTTCTCGCGGTACGGGCCCGCCATCTCCCCCGCGAGGGGCCGGGGGCGGGGCGGCGCCTGCCCACCCGCCTCCCCGGATGCGGGTGGGTGCGCCGGGGGCGGGGTCCGGGCAGGGCGGAACCCGGACGGCCGGCCGGGACGGGGCGGGGGCGGTGTCCCCCGGGGCGGTCGCGGAGAAGGGTTGGG